>VBLP01000144.1:0-15070 GCA_005887925.1 Deltaproteobacteria bacterium
CAGGCCGACGAGCGCAAGCGGACCGCCGACCAGATCGTCGCGGCCGGGCCGCGGCTCGCGACCGCGCCCGACGGGATCTCGCCCGAGATCGCGCGCAAGATGCCGGGGCTCGCGCGGCTCTACTTCTACGATGCGGTGCGCGGCGCGGCGAGCGCCGACGCCGTGCGCGCGCTGGCCCCGCTCGCGAGCGCGCTCGACGCCGCGTCGGGCGGCACCCAGCTGGCGGGCTACGTCGAGCGGATCGCGCGGGCCGACTTCGCGCGGCGCGGCCCGCTGGCCCGGCGCTACGCCGCGGTGGTCGCCGGCGAGGCGCTCGATGCCGCGGCCGCGCGCGAGCTGCTCGCCGCCCTGCGCGCCGCGAAGCAGGACGACATCCTGCTCGGGGCGCTGATCCTCACCAGCCCCGACCGCCGCACGGTGCCACCCGCGCTGCTCCCCGAGCTGCGCGGCCTCGCCGACGCGACCGGCGATGCCTGGTTCCGGCTGCTCGCGATCGAGCAGGAGGCGGGCGCGCGCGTCGCGCGGGGCGAGGCCGACGCGGCCGAGGCCCAGCTCCTGCCCGCGCTCGCGAGCTGTCCGGCGACGCGGCTCGAGTTTCGCTGCCTGCGCCTCCAGCTCCTGCTCGGCGAGAGCTACCGGGCGATGCTGCGCCTGGCCGACGCGCGCCGGGTGATCGGCGACGGCCTCGCCGGGGCGCGCCGCGCGGGCGAGTCGCTGCTCGAGCAGCGCTTCCTGGCCCAGGCCGCGACGCTCGAGATGCTCGCCGACGACGTCTCGGCCATCACGCTGCCGCTCGCGCGCGCCTACCTCGACGAGCTGGTGCGGCGGGACCCGCGGTGCACGACCGAGGCGTGGAGCCGCGAGGAGCTGGCGATGATGCGGCTCAACCGCGACGATGTCGCCGGGGCGCGCGACGAGCTGGCGCGCGCGGCGGCGATCGCGGCCGGATGTCCCGGGCACGAGCCGGATCTCGAGACCGTGTTCGCCCAGGCCCATGTCGCGCGCGACGCCGAGGTCGCGGCGGTGCGCGGCGAGATCGCGGCGCTGCGCGCATCGGGCTCGACGACGCCGGGCGGCCAGGCCGTCCTCGACATGACCGAGGGCATGCTGCTGATCTCGCCGATCGGACGCGATCGCACCGCCGGGATCGCGCTGCTCGAGCGCGCGATCGCCTCGGCGGGGCCGCTGGCCGCGAGCGATGTCGACGCCCACAAGGCGCGCTCGTACGCCTACTCGCTCCTGATCCTCGACGCGGGCCGCGCCGGTGACTGGCAGCGCGTCTGGCAGCTCCTCGGCGCCGAGGTCGGCGCCGCGATCGCGCGCTGCGGGCTCGGCGTGGCCGTCGAGGGCCGGCGCAGCGCGGTCGTGGTGCGCGACGCCGCGGGCGGGCTCGCGGGCAGCTACGAGGCGTCCCGGGCGGCGCCCGACGGCGACGCCGCGCAGCTGGTCCCGGCCGCGCTGCGCGACCGGCTGCGGGGCTGCGCCGAGATCGACGTCGTTGCGCGGCCGCCGATCCAGGGCTCGCCGGCGCTGCTGCCGATCGAGCTCGCGTGGAGCTATCGCTCGGCGGCCGCGCCGCGCGAGCCGGTCCCCGCGCGCGCCCCGCGCCTGGTGATCTCGGATCCCGAGCCGCCGGCCGCGCTCGGCTTGCCGCGGCTGGTGCCGTGGCGCTCGACGGTGCCACCGGACGTGGTGCTCGACGGTGCCGCGGCGACGCCGTCGCACGTGCTCGCCGCCCTGGCGGACGCCGGCTTCGTCGAGATCCACGCCCACGGCGTGGTGAACGCCGCGGTGTCCGATGCATCGTTCGTGATGCTGTCGCCCGATCCCGACGGTCGCTACGCGCTGACCGCGGCCGCGATCCGCAAGCAACCGCTGCGCGGCCGGCCGATCGTGGTGCTCGCCGCGTGCCACGCCGGCGCGACCGCCTCGTACCGGCACGAGCCGTGGGGGCTGCCGGCTGCGTTCGTCGCGGCCGGGGCGCGCGCCGTGATCGCATCGCCGGACGTGATCGCGGACGCCGATGCCGGTGCGCTGTTCGATGACCTGCGCGCGCGGATCGCGGCCGGGGCATCCCCGGCGATCGCGCTGCACGACGCGCGGCTGGCATGGCTCGCCGCGCACGGCGAAGCAGCTTGGGTGAAATCTCTGGTGGTCTTTCAATGAGGAGGAGACCGTGGTGAACCTGAACCTGTCGATAGTCAGCTTGCCGCTGTGCGCGGTCATCGCGGCATGTGGAGCTCGCCCGCTGCCGCCGCCGGTGTCGCCGAAGGTCCTCGAGGCCAAGGTCGAGGTGTGGAAGCGCGACGCGACGCCGCTCACGCTGCCCGCGGCGGTCCGGCGCATGCAGCTGATCGTCACGCCGGGGTGGGCCAAGGACGAGCACGTCGCGTGGCTGATCTCCAATGGCAGCGACGTGCTCCGGGTGTTCCGCTGCACGTCGCTCGAGCGCGCCGAGCTGATCGACATCGCGACCCGCGCGACGTTCTCGACGAGCGAGACCCCGCTCGATCACATCTCGTTCAGCGTCCTCGGCTCGATCAACAAGCCGCCGCCGCCGCCGCCGGATCCGGGCGGGATTCCCCAGGGCCTGGTGGTCTCCAAGCTCCCGAAGATCTACGTCCAGCGCGTGTTCGATGCCGCGTGGAACCTGAACGCCGAGCAGGTCCGGATCGACGCGACGGCCGCCGTCGCGCACTGACCGCGCCGCGGGCGCTCACGCCTGGATGCCGAGCAGCCGCCGCGCGGTCGCCGGGTCGCGGCGGAACGCCGGGGTGTCGCTGCGGTGCACGATCGCACCCTTGGCCATCACCGCGATCTCGTCGGCGACGCCGAACGCGAGGTGGAGGTCCTGCTCGACCAGGAGCACGGCGACGCCGCCGGCCGCCATCGCCTTGATCATCGCACCGATCTGATCGACCAGGAGCGGCGCCAGACCCTCGGACGGCTCGTCGAGCAGGACGACGCGGGGCCGGGTGACCAGCGCGCGGGCGATCGCCAGCATCTGCTGCTCGCCGCCCGACAGCTGACCGGCGAGCTGGCGGCGGCGCTCGGCGAGCCGGGGCAGGAGCTGGTACATGTCGTCCGCGCTGCGGCCGGTCCCGCGCGCGTGGCGAGCGGCGAGCTCGAGGTGCTCGGCCACGGTGAGCGTCGGCCAGATCCGCCGGCCCTGCGGGACCAGCGCGATGCCAGCCCGCGCGATCTCGTCGGGACGGCGCCCGGTGAGGTCGTCGCCGTCGAGCCGGACCATGCCGCCGGTCGGCCGGACCAGGCCCATCACGGTCATCACCAGCGTGGTCTTGCCGACGCCGTTGCGCCCGAGCAGGCCCAGGATCCGGCCGGGCTTGAGGCTGAGGTAGACGCCGTGCAGCACGGTGCCCTGGCGATAGCCCGAGCGCAGACCGAGCACGTCGAGCAGGCCGGCCGGCGTCATGGCGACTCCGCCTCGCGATCGCCATCGCGCCGCTCGGGCCCCGCGTCGGTGACGAACAGGTCGGCGCGCCGGCCGGTGCCCAGGTAGGCCTCCTGGACCTCGGCGCTGCCCTGGACCTCCTCGGGCGTGCCGGACAGCAGCACCTTGCCCAGGTGGAGCACGGTGACCCGGGTCGCGAGCCGGAACACCAGATCGAGGTCGTGCTCGACGAACAGCAGCGTGAGCTCGGTGGGCAGCTCGTGGATCAGCGCCGCGAGCCGCTCGGTCTCGGCGGGAGCCATGCCGGCCGCCGGCTCGTCGAGCAGCAGCACGCGGGGCGCGGCGGCGAGCGCGAGGGCGAGCTCGAGCTGGCGGCACTCGCCGTGCGACAGCGCGGACACCGGCATGTCGCGGCGCGCGAGCAGATCGACGTCGGCGAGCAGCTCGTCGATGCGCCGGCGCAGGGCGGGGCGCTGCCGCGGCAGCGGCGACCACGGCGCACCCCGTGCGCGCTCGACGGCGAGCGCGACGTTCTCGGCCGCGGTCATCGACAGGAACAGGCTCGAGTGCTGGAAGGTCTGGCCGATGCCGAGCCGGGCGCGCCGCGCGTCGGACATCCGGGTCACGTCGCGGCCGTCGAGCCAGACCCGTCCGGCGCTGGGGCGCAGCCCGCCGGTCAGCAGCTGGAACAGCGTGCTCTTGCCGGCGCCGTTGGGGCCGATCAGAGCGTGACGCGCGCCCACCGGCAGCGCGAGATCGACGCCGTCGACCGCGCGCAGCGCACCGAACGCGCGCGCCAGGCCGGTGCACGACAGCACCGCGCGCGTCTGCGTGGGCGAGCTCGTCGGCTCGCGCGGCTCGCCCAGCTCGCTCACCTCGCTCACCTCGCTCACCTCGCTCATCCGGCCACTCGGCGCAGGCGGGCCAGGCCGCCGGGCAAGGCGAACACCACCGCGACGAACACCGCACCGAGCAGCAGGTTGCCGTGGCCGCCCAGGCTCGGCCCGAGCACGTCGCGCAGCTCGACCACGATCGCGGCGCCGAGGCACGGACCCCACGCGGTGGCCTCGCCGCCGATGATCACCGCCATCAGCATGGCGCCCGAGGAGCCGAATCCGAGGTCGCCGGGCGAGACCACGCGCTGCAGGCCGGCGAACAGCGCGCCCGCCAGGCCGGCGATCGCGCCGGCGATCACGAAGGCCGCGAGCTTGTAGTGGTAGGTGCGGTAGCCCAGCGCGCGCATCCGCGCCTCGTTGTCGCGGATCCCGCGCAAGGTCGCGCCGAGCGGCGAGCCGACGATGCAGCGCAGCGCCGCCATGCCGACGACGAACACCGCGAGCACGTACCAGGCGAACGACCGCGTGTCGGCCAGCGCGATGCCGGCGATCTCGGGCGGCGGGATGCCGTAGAGGCCGTCCGAACCGCCGGTCACGCTGCTCCAGCTCTGCGCCAGCTGCTCGACGATCTCGCCGAGCGACAGGGTCAGCATCAGGAAGAACACGCCGCGGGCGCGCACCGCGACGCTGCCGGCGACCACCGCGACCACTGCGCCCATCGCGAGCGCGGCCGCGAGCGTCACCGGCGCGCTGTGCGTGACGTGCAGTGCCACCCAGCCGGCGGCGTAGGCGCCGGCGCCGAAGTACGCGCCGTGGCCCAGCGAGGGCAGCCCGGTGACGCCCACCAGGAGATCGAGGCTGGCGGCGGTCAGCGCGAACACCAGCATGCGGGCGAGCGTCGCCGACCGGTAGTCGTTCAGCACCAGCGGGGCGGCCGCCAGCACCACCAGCGCCGCGAGCACCGCCGCGCGGCGGGTGCGGGCGGTCATGATCGCGCACCGGTCGCGGCGCCGAACAGGCCGCGCGGCCGCAGCACCAGCACCAGCGCGAGCGCACCGAACTGCACGAACGGCGCGACATCCGCGAGCACGTCGCGGCCCAGCGACCAGATCTCGCCGATCACCAGCGCGCCGAACAGCGCACCGCGCACCGAGCCCAGCCCGCCGATCACCACCACGACGAGCGCCAGGATCAGCTCCGTGCTGTCGAGTCCGGGCCCGACCCCCAGGACCGGCATGCCCAGCACGCCGGCCGTGGTCGCCAGCACCGCGCCGACCGCGAACACCACCAGCTTCACCTTGCGCTCGTCGACGCCGATCGCGGCCACCATGTGGCGATCGGCGACCGTGGCGCGGACCAGCGCGCCCAGCGACGTGCGCTCCACCACCACGTGCACGACCGCCGCGAGCGCCGCGCCCAGGCCGATCAGCACCAGCCGGTACACCGGATAGATCTTGCCGAGCACCGCCGTGCTGCCGTCGAGCCCAGGCGGCGCCTTGATCGAGTGGACGTCGTCGCCGAAAGCGATCGACAGCAGGTCCGCGCCGATCAGCGCCAGGCCGAGCGTCAGCAGCGCCTGATCGAGGTGGCTGCGCCGCGCCAGCCGCCCGACCAGCAGCGACAGGCCCACGCCCGCGAGCGCGCCCGCGGCACCGGCCACCGCCAGCGCCGCCGCGAACCGCGGCCAGCTCGGCGCCTCGCCGACGATCCACCACGCGGTGTACGCCCCGGCGAGGAACAGCACGCCGTGCGCGAGGTTGAGCACGTCCATCATGCCGAAGATCAGCGACATGCCGACGGCGACGATGAACAGCAGCGCTCCGATCGCCAGCCCGTTGAGCAGGCTGATGAAGTGAGCGTCGATCCAGGCGGGCATGAAGCTCTGGGTCGGGCGCTCAGGTGGTTGTCGAAGCTCCATGGCCCGCGCGGGCTATCATCGATGGTCGCGACCGAGGCCATCGCCTTGGCGAGGCTGTCGCCGTCGAGCGCGGTCGCGGTCGCGAGCGCCCGGTTCAGCACGCCGGCGGTGTCCCACATCTGCACCGCGTACACCGCGGGCGGTGTGCTGTACTTCGCCGTGAACGCGGCGACGAACTCCTTGTTGGCCGGGTTGTCGAGCTCGGTCGAGTAATGGAGCGTGGTCTCGATGCCGGCGGCGGCGTCGCCCTGCGCGGCGAGCACCGCGCTGCCCTCGGTCAAGAACCCCGAGCCGTAGAGCGGGATCGACTTGGACAGGCCGAACTCGGAATACTGCTTGACGAACGCGATCGCCTCGGCGCCGGCGAAGAAGCAGAACGTCGCCTTGGCTCCCGAGGACTGGATGCCGGTGAGGAATGGCTGGTAGTCCTGGGTCTTGCCGAACGGGGTCTTGGTCTCGCCGGCGACCTTGCCGCCGCCGGCCTCGAACGTCGCCTTGAAGCCCTGGATCACCTCGGCGCCGGCCGCGTAGTCCGGTGCGATCAGGTAGACCGGGCCGCTGTTCTGGCCGGCGAGGTGCTTGCCCATCACCGACGCGATCTGCGCGTTGGTGAACGAGGTCCGCCAGATGTACGGGCTCTTGGCAGCGCCGGTGATCTTGCCCGCGCCGGCGTTGGCGATGATCAAGAGCTTCTTGGCATCGGCGACGATGTCCTTGACGCCGAGCGCGATCGCGGAGCTGATGACCCCGACGATCGCGTCGACCTTGTCGCTCTGGAGCAGCTTCTGGACCGCCGGCACGCCGGTCTGCGGGGTCTCGCCTTCATCGGCGACCACCGTCTCGACCTCGAGCTTGCCGAGCTTTCCGCCATGGCGCTCGAGCCAGAGCTCCCAGCTGCGCTTCAGCTCGTTGCCGACCGTCGCGTACACGCCGGACAGCGGCACGAGCACGCCGACCTTGATCTTTCCACTTCCCTGGCCACCGCCCTGGCCCCCTCCCGAACCACCTCCCGACCCACTGCCCTGGCCGCCGCCTTGCCCGCCGGATGGCTCGCTGGTCTTGCGGCACGCCGGCAGTGCGGCCAGTGCGCCGGCGGCGCCCATCGCGCCGAGCAGGCGCCGCCGAGTGATCCGCGCATGACTCATGTTGGTCCCTCCGGGTAATGGGCCGCGCCCGAGCGTTGGCCTCGACGTCCATGCGGCGTCGATCGAGCCGCATGTTTGTCGGGCCGGCGGAGAGTGTCAATCGGCAAATGCCGGGAACGGTCGGCGCCGGCGGCCGATCGACACCTCTGCGAGACACCCGACGACCGGACGGACGGGCGCTCGCGCGGTTTGCGCGTTACAGTGGTCGCGTGGGCCGGCTCGACAACATCATCGCGCGCAACCGCAGGCCGAACCGGCTGCAGGAGCGGGTGATCGTCTCGATGGTGCTGGGCGGCATCGTGCTGCTGGTCATCTTCCTGGCGGTGTTCACCGATCTCGGCCTGCCGCCCGGCGCCGGCGACGTGCGCCCCGCGCCGCCCGGCCAGGTGGTCCCGGCGCCGCCGGAGCGCGGCCAGCGCGTCGACGGCGTCCTGCTGCGCAGCGCGCCCGCCGGCCGGCGCTGAGCCCGGTTGCGTCAGGCCGCGTCCGAGCGCAGCGCGCCGCGGATCCAGTCGAGCAGCTCGGCCGGCGTGAACGGCTTCTGCAGGATCGGGCCGAGGTCCTGGCTGCGCCCGCCGGGCACGCCGCGGTTGGGATAGCCGGACATGTAGATGATCTTGGTGCCGGGCGCATCGACCGCGAGGCTGCGCGCCAGCTCGGCGCCGCCGAGCCGCGGCATGACCACGTCGCTCAGCACGAGGTCGATGCCGGGGTGGTCGCGGCACGCCTGCAGCGCCTCGTGGCCGTCGCACGCCTCGATCACGCGCAGCCCCGCGCGTTCGAGGATGTCGCGGATCACCGAGCGGACCTGCTCGTCGTCCTCGACCAGGACGATCGTGCCCTCGATCGGCGGCCCGATGTCGTCGTCGTCGCGCGGTGGCGCCGCCGCCGGCTCGATCGCGGTGGCCGGCAGCCGGATCAAGAACGTCGTGCCCACGCCGACCGCGCTGGCGACGTCGATCCGGCCGCGCGAGCGCGCGACCACGGCGTACACCGTCGCGAGCCCGAGGCCGGTGCCGGCCCCGACCTCCTTGGTGGTGAAGAACGGCTCGAACACGCGCGCGCGGGTCGCGTCGTCCATGCCCTGCCCGGTGTCGGACACGGTGATCTCGACCTCGTCGGCGTCCGGCGCGTTGCGCGCCGTGATCGTCACCCTGCCGCCGTCGGGCATCGCGTCGCGCGCGTTGAGCACCAGGTTCATGATCACCTGCTCGATCTCGGAGCCGCGGCCGAGCACCGCGTGGAGATCGGAGGCGATCGCGACGTCGATCGCGACCCGGTCGCCGATCAGGTTGGCGAGCAGCGCGGTGGTGCGGTGGACGTGGGACGCGAGGTCGAGCGCGACCGGCTGATCGATCGCATCGCGGCCGAACGCGAGCAGCTGGCGCGTCAGGTGGGCGGCGCGCTCCGCGGCGGTCTCGATCTGGGCGACCTGGCGATGCGGCGGCTGATCGGCGGGCAGCTCGCGCCGCAGCGACCGGCAGTTGCTGAGGATCGCCATCAGCACGTTGTTGAAGTCGTGCGCGATCCCGCCGGCGAGCTGACCGATCGCTTCCATCTTCTCGGACCGCCGCAGCTGCGCCTCGAGCCGGCGCCGGTCCTTTTCGGCGGTGTGCTTGTACAGCGCCATCTCGATCACGATGCGCAGCTCGCGGTCCTGCGCCGGCTTGACGATGTAGCCGAACGCCTCGACGCTCGCGGCGCGCAGTGTGATGTCGTCGACCAGTGTGGTCAGGAACACGACCGGGACGCCGAACCGCTCCCGGATGTGCTCGGCGGCGGCGATGCCGTCCATCCCGCCTTCGAGCCGGATGTCCATCAGCACGAGCTCGGGCCGCTCGCGCTCGGCCAGCACGATCGCCTCCTCGCCCGACCCCGTCACGCCCGCGATCGCGAATCCCAGCCGGACGAGGCGCTGCTCGATGTCGCGCGCCAGCGTGCGGTTGTCCTCGACGACCAAGATCCGGGCGGAGCGGGTCATCCGGGCCTCCTCGGTCGAGCCACGCAGCATGGCGCGGCAGCAGCCACCGACGGAAAGGTAGTACTACCCATGGTCCTATAGTGCCGGCATCGCGAGAAGGTGTCGCGAGAATCGTTCGCTGCGACCGTCATCGCGAGCGCAGGTTGCCAGAGCACGGCGGCGCTGGCGCGCTTCGCGATCGATAAATCCGCGGCGCGGTTGGTCGGACCGATCTATCTCCGTCAGCGGATTTCGTAGTGTGCGCTGCGAGTCCGGGCCGCGGTGCTGCGCGCGGTGCGTCGACTCGGGTACCGTGGCGCCACGATGGAGCGTATCGAGCTGGTGAAAGCCATCCCGCTGTTCGAGTCCCTCGAGGACGATGACCTGAACGCGCTCGCCAACAAGCTCCGCGAGGTCCCCGTCGAGGCCGGCCGCAGCGTGTTCGCGCAGGGCGACGAGGGCGACGCGATGTACGTGATCGAGGACGGCGCGGTCGACATCATCGCCGGCTCGGGCAAGCAGAAGGTGATCCTCGCGTCACTGTTCAAGCGCCAGTACTTCGGCGAGCTCTCGCTGCTCGATGGGGCGCCGCGCTCGGCGAGCGCGGTCGCCAGCCGCGACACCCGGCTGCTCGCGCTCGAGCGCGATGACTTCGTCGCGTTCATCAAGAAGCGGCCCGACGCCGCGCTCGCGATCATGCACGAGGTCGGCGAGCGGATCCGCGCGACCAACGAGCTGATGACCCGGACCGTGACCCGCAACGTCCTCGAGGAAGAGGATCGCAAGCTGACCTTCGGCGAGCGCATCGCCGACATGGTGGCGGTGTTCGGCGGCAGCTGGCCGTTCATCTTCCTGTTCGGCGGCTTCATGGTCGTGTGGATGCTGTGGAACTCGCTGCTGCGCGAGCCGTTCGCCTTCGATCCCCTGCCGTTCATGTTCCTCAACCTGTTCCTGTCGACCCTGGCCGCGCTGCAGGCCCCGATCATCATGATGAGCCAGAACCGCCAGGCCACGAAGGACAAGGCGCTCGCGGTCAACGACTTCCAGGTCAACCTCAAGAACGAGGTCGCGATCGACCGCATCCTGCGCGGCCAGGGCGAGGTGCTGCAGCGGCTGACCGCGCTCGAGCAGCGGCTCGCCACCGTGCGCGCGAGCGGCCTCGACGTCGCCAAGTCGTGATGCCTACAATCCACCCGATGAACCCGAAGGTCGCGAAATGTCTGCTCGTCTCGAAGGTGCTCGTCGCCGACGGCATCATGACCGACGACGAGCGCGGCTTCCTCGACGCGGTGATGGCAGGCGAAGGGCTCGATCCCGACGAGCGACGCCGCGTGATCGAGCTCGACGGCTGGGACGAGGCCGAGCAGCTGTTCCGCACCCTGCCCGTCGAGCAGCGCCGCGCCCTCATCGATCAGCTGGTCGACGCCGCCGCGGCCGACGGCCGGCTGTCGACCCAGGAGCTCGCGACGATCCGCGAGCTCTCGACGCAGCTGGGGATCACCACCTAGCGATGGCCCGGTCGCGCGGATCCCGCAGCGATCGCACCGGCCAGCCGCCGGACGCGCGCGCGGGGCAGCGGTCCGGCGAGGCGCGGTCGTTCGAGCAGCGGGTCGCCGAGCTGCGCGCGCTCGATCCCGCCGCGCCGGCCTCGCTCGGCAAGCTGGGGACCGCGCTGGCGACGGGCAGCGGCTTCATCGTCGCGGCGGTCGCCAAGCTCGTCGAGGATCACCGGCTCGAGCCGCTCGTGCCCGAGCTCGCGCCGGCGTTCGAGCGGCTGCGCGAGGACGCGGTCAAGCGCGATCCCGGCTGCCGCGGCAAGCTCGCGATCGCCCGCGCGCTGCACGCCCTCGATCACTGGGACGATCGCGTGTTCGTCACCGGCCTGTCGCACGAGCAGAAGGAGGGCTGGGGCCAGGAGGACACCGCCGCCGAGCTGCGCGGCGTGTGCGGCATCGCCCACGCTCACTTCGCGCGCGACGACGCGCTCGACGTGCTCGCGCGGCTCCTGGCCGATCGCGAGCGCACCGCGCGGATCGGCGCCGCCCAGGCGATCGGCGACGCGGGCCGCCGCGACGCGACCGCGCTCCTGCGCTTCAAGCTCCTGCTCGGCGACGGCGAGCCGGCGGTGCTCGCCGCCTGCCTCGAGGCCATGTTTCACCTCGCGCGCGACGCCTCGTACCGCTTCGCGATCGAGCTGCTCGCCGCGCACGACGAGCGCGCCGAGGTCGCCGCGCTTGCCCTCGGCGGAGCCCGGTTCGCCGACGCGTTCGAGCCGCTGACCGCGTGGTGCATCGGCGCGACCTCCGAGCAGCGCCACCGCATCGGCTACCTCGCGCTCGCGCTGCTCCGCGCCGAGCCGGCCACCGCGTACCTGCTCGACGCGATCCGCTCGCACGGCCGGCGCGATGCCGTGGCGGCGGCGCGCGCGCTCGCCACCTTCAAGGACGATGCGGGCCTGATCGAGCGGATCCGCGACGCGGCCCGCGAGCAGCGCGACCCGGCCGCGCGCGACGAGATCGCCGAGCTCCTCGCGTGACCGCATCGGCTTCCGCTGCCGCATCGGCTGCCGCTGCCGGTGCCGCAATGGAGCTGCGGCTGCGGTGGCCCGGCCCGGAGCTCGAACTGCAGCACTTCCTCGGACCGCGGTGGCAGGAGCTTCGATAGCCGGGTCAATAGCGACCCACCACTGCAGCGTCGACAAGACCGAGGCCCGCGGCGGCGATGAGATTGATCCACCTCCGCTCGCTCGCCCGTCGCCCCGATCTGGGGTACATCCGTCAGGATGGTTCGTCCGGTCTTCGCCGACCCCAAGACCGATTTCGTGTTCCAGCGCATCTTCGGCAGCGAGGACCACAAGCCGGTGTTGATCGGCCTTCTCAACGATCTGCTCGAGCTGGATGACGCCCACCGCATCCGCTCGGTCTCGCTGCTGCCGCCCGAGCAGCGACCCAAGGTCGACGAGCTCAAGTACTCCATCGTCGACGTCAAGTGCGTCGACGTCCGCGGCACGACCTACGTGGTCGAGATGCAGGTGCTCAACGTCGAGGCGTTCGAGAAGCGGGTAGTTTACAACGTCGCCAAGGCGTTCACCAACCAGCTCGACGTCGGCCAGACCTACCCCGACCTCAACGATGTCATCGGCATCACCATCTGCGACTTCGAGCTGTGGCCGCGCAAGTCCGGGTCCCGGGTGCCGATGCTGAGCCGGTGGCGGATGCAGGAGCAGAGTAGCGGCACGCTAGGGTTCTCGCAGCTCCAGCTGGTGTTCCTCGAGCTGCCCAAGTACGACAACACCAGGGAACCGCAGACGATGGTCGAGAAGTGGGCGTACTTCTTTCGCGAGGCGCCGAGCTTGGCGGCCATCCCGCCGGTCCTGGAATACCCGCCGATGCTCGAGGCGCTCGAGGCGGCGCGGACCGCCCGGTTCACCACCGCCGAGTGGGACGCCTACATCCGGGCGGGGATGGCGATCCAGAACGAGCGCGGCGCGCTGTCGCTCGCCCGCAAGGAGGGCCGCGAGGAAGGCCGCGAGGAGGGCCTCCGGATGGGCATCGAGTCGCTGTGCGACGCGCTCGGGATCGAGGTGTCCACTGAGCGCAACCGGGAGCTCCAATTGCTCGACGCGGCCGGGCTCGAGCGGCTCCTCTCACGGCTACGCGGGGAGCGGCGCTGGTCGTGATCAGTCGTCGTCGGAGCGATCAGTATCCTGACGACGCCCCTCGGCACCATCCCGACGGGACCAGCTCGGTGCTGGGTCAGCAAGTGCGCCGCGCCCGGCCTTACCGCGATCCGCTCCAGCGGCATTGAGCGACTCCGTTGCGACGCCAGAACCTCACGGCTTCGAGGAAGCAACAACACAATCTACCGCNNNCGCTGCCGCGGTCGGTGCTGTTTCCGATAAGACGCTGCGTCCGTTGAAACCGGCGCGCGCGGCGGCACACAATGCCGGCGATCGGCGTCCTGCCGGGACGCAAACGAGGAGGCGTCATGAACACTGGTATGCGCGCCGCGCTGCGCTGGCTCGGAACGCTCGTTGCCGCGCTCGCGATCCTCGGCGTGGCCGCGGGTTGCCCGGTGCCGATGACGATCACGCCGCGCCCGCCGGGGACCGACGGCAGCGCCCGCTGGGCGTTCGGCATCGCCCAGCCCAGGATCGCCGCGATCGCCGGCGACGCCGAGCTCCGCACGATCATCGGCAGCAGCGTCACCCTCGACGGCCGCCTGCCGGCCAACACCGGCAGCTGGAGCTTCGTGGCGTGGAGCCCGACCAGATCGACGATCCAGGTCACCGTGAGCTTCGACGGCACGACCTCGGCCGCGCAGCGCAATGAGGCCGCGCCGGGGCCGGGGATCCAGGTCCCGATGCCGGCCAGCTGGGCCGACAGCATCCAGGTGTACGCCGCCACCAGCGGCCATCGCGGAGCGGGCGCGACCTTCGCCCAGCTGGCCATGCTCAACGTCGTCTCGTACGCGCAGACTCCCGGCAAGGCGACCTGGGGCATCAACTTCAACGCGCCGCCCAACCAGCTCGTGGCGCTCGACGGCACGTATATCGGGCCGGAGTAGCGCCGCTGGGAGCCTTGTTTGCCCAGGCCGGTGGAACCGAGCTGAAGAAATCGTCCCGGCGATCCTGCGCGGCAATGTCAAGAATGACGCCGGCCGGCCTGCTGCGGGTAGCAGCGATGGGAATGTATATGCAACCCGCTGCGTTGGGATTCAACCCTGAACAAGCTGATCAACGGTTTGTCAGGTGAATGGCGCACTGATCGGATGATTCTTGGCCCCCATGCGCAGTACGCCTGCAGGGGGCAGCCCGTGAGCACACCGTGTCCCATGAGTGGCCCAGATACAGAGCTACTCAATAACTCAATCACCTGGCAAGCTCTGACAATGGCAAGGCCAGCACCTTCTTTTCGAGTTCATCAATATCTCCAAATATTTCCTTAATAGATTGCGTAATCTTGTTTCGAATTTCTTGAGTACTTGCTTCTGTTCTTTCGGTAACATTGATATGTTGAAATCTCCCCATCGAATGCATTCCGTGCATGAAGATATCCAGTAGGTGTTGCAAGATAACCTCGCGCTCGGTTGCGGTCGGCATTACATGTTTTAGCGCATCTGCAAACGAGACTTCAACAGATTGCACGGCGTTCGCAGACTGCTCCTTGAATACAGTTTGTATTTTGTCGGCAAGTTGTACGTGTTGTGTCTGAACTTCATCAAGAATCCGCCCTACAGCGCCGATAAGCTTTGCTCGCAAGCTCTCTACTCGGTCACCCAGTGAGATCGCTGCATTCTGGTCTGTTTGTTCTCCTCGATTCCTCTGGAGTTCATTAGTAGTCCGAAGCAATTGATCTAATTTTCGAGACAATCCACCTTCGATATTAACGACAATAGATTCAATGGAAACGACCTTTCCATGGATGTTTGTTACCCGCTCGGTAATCTCTGCGAGACCAGCCCGCTGCGGATCGCTGCTTCCCCGCATCGCTTGCAGATCTATTGCCAAAGAAATGGGAGAATCAAATTCAATATAACCCAGGCTCTCAATCTTAATTATATATTGTCTGAGTTGCCTTTTCGCATCTTCTACACTATCTAAGTCTTTATGGTCTACAATTATCGTCCGCGTCCCCGCAATATCAAACGGGAGAGATTCTCCCCTTTGAAGGAATTGAATTACGGGTTTTCGCACTGCATGTCGCACTGCGAGCTCATAGTATACGTTGGGATTGCGTTCAGTAAGATCCGCAATCACTAATTCATCATTGAGAATTCGCTCAAGTACTTGCGTGGATA
>VBLP01000144.1:15093-15740 GCA_005887925.1 Deltaproteobacteria bacterium
CAAAGCACAGTGATTCAGTTACTGGGCGAATAAGGTGAGTAAGAATCTGATTGGAACGTACTCGAGTGACAGATCCGGTCTCGCCAATCGGCGATATTACAAAGCATCTCTTTCGATTCATTGGGGTCCTCGCGCCATCGATTCCATGGGCTGCCATTGGCAGGCTGCTCCCTCCCCGTCCTGTGCCAGAAGTTCGTTGGAGGAGCTCATGCCGTCATGCCATGGTAATCCGTTTGCCCTGCGCGCGTGCTGGCTCGAGGTCGTGCCGATGGAGAGCCAACTTGACCGCGTTGCGGTGATAGATGGCCCGAGGTTGTTCAGCGCGTCGACGACCCGCGCGTAGCGGGAGTTGGCCTGGCCCGCCGCACGCAGAACGAGGAACTGCACAGTGCCCATCATGCTGCGATTGTAACCTGGTCGGTAATCTATGGGGTGCCCGTGCCGTTCGTCTTGGCACCGAACGTCAGGGCGTAGGCGGTGTTGCGTTGCACGCCCCGTGGCATGAACCCCCGCGCCCTCGGGCCCTGCTGGGATGGATTCACCGGCCTGTGAAAGCACAAAGCGATGCGTCACCACACACGGGGACAGCCTCCATGGTCCGAAAGCCGTGCGCTCCGGGAGCAGGAGAGCGCCACCGCGTGGGGGGT
>VBLP01000144.1:15758-16869 GCA_005887925.1 Deltaproteobacteria bacterium
CGCCAGCCGCGTCAGCGCCTGGCGTGCTCGAGCGCGGCGTGGAGCTGCGACAGCGCCGGGTCGGACTCGTCGACGGCGATCGCGACCTTGTGGCGCCACAGCTCGTGCGGCTCCATCGCCTCGACGCGCACCACCTTGCCCGACAGCGTGTGCTGCGTCGCGCCGAGCGCGACGGTGAGCTTGACCAGCTCGCCGACCTGCAGCGCCGGCCGGGTCAGGAGCAACAGGCCCCTGGTGCTGATGTCGCGGGTGATGGCGATCGCCGATCGGCCCTGCGAGGTCTCGAGCGACGCCGAGATGAAGGCCGCCTGGCGGGGGGCTGCGCGTCGATCTTCCACAGCTCGTTGGTACACCAGCCGGGCACGCCGCGCTACATCGCAGCGCCGGGCCGCGGGCCTGGCCGCCGTGCGACGAGCGCGATCGCGGTGACTAGGCCGGCGGCCGCCGCGATCGGGATGACATAGGCGCCGGGCCCGAGGGCCAGCACCGTCCGGCCGACCTCGTCGTTGGCTTCCCACACCGCCTCGCGGCACGCCAGGTGAAGCGCGATGGCGATCGCGGTCACCACGACCTGCGCACCAGCGCGGCCGCGAGCGCGGCGAGGCCGAGCAGCGCGCCGAGCGCCGCGACCAGGGCGATGCCCGCGGTCCGCACGTCGTCGTCCGACACGTCGTCGAGCGTGTCCATCGCGTCGCGTGCGTCGCCGAGCGCCGCGCGCGCCCGGCCGCCGACCCGGGGTGACAGGCCGCGCACGATCTTGCCGCCGACGCGGCGGTGCGCGCTGCCGCGATACATCGCCAGCAGCCTCCTCGCGAGCTCGCGATCGGAGGCGATCTTGTAGAGCGACAGATCGGCGCGCTTGCTGACCACCGAGCCGTCGACCCGGAGGTCGATGCTCGGCAGGAACACGCCGATGCCGGCCAGCACCGCGCACAGCACGAAGACCCAGCTTGCAGCCCGCACACCGCTATCTTGCGCGACCTGCCGCCGCTGACCAAGGCGAACCGGCAGGATGCCATGCAGCGGCCGTCCAGCGGTGATTGCCCGCTCTGCCGGCGGCAGTCGCGTTACACTGGACGGCGGATGGACGAACGACGCAGGCAGTCGCGCA
>VBLP01000144.1:17179-21278 GCA_005887925.1 Deltaproteobacteria bacterium
GCGCGGCGCTCGAGTCGCAGGCGCGCCACGTCACCGACCTCGATCAGCAGGCGTTCCTGGCGTGGCGGCGCTCGGTCCTGCTCCTGGTCGCGGTGATGTTCGTGCCGCTCAGCGTGTTCCGCTTCATCGAGGCGTTCGACGGGCCGAAGGTGCCGCTGCTCGGTCGCGGCTTCATGCTCCTGCCCGCGGTCGCCGAGCTCGCGTTCTGCGTGGTCGCGTTCGAGCAGCTGCGCAACTGGGCGCAGTGGCGGCGCCAGCGCCGCGTGCTGTTCGTCGCCTGGGCGCTGTACTTCGTGGCGCCGTTCCTGGTCTACGTCTATCCGTTCCGCTCCGCGTTCGACTCGCTGGCGCTGGCCCGCGCCGCGGCCGAGATCGGCGGCGTCAAGCTCGACGCGACGCGCGCGACGATCCACATGGTCGTCGGGCTGGCGTTCGGCGTCCAGGCGCTGCTCGCGCTCGGCCCCAAGGTGATCTCGCTGATGCCGGGCCTGATCCGCGCCTCGATCGTCACCAAGCTGCAGTTCCCTGGCACCAGCGCGCCGGGCTGGCTGATGCTGCTTGCCGCGCCGATCTACGCGCTGTTCGCCTACATCATCGTGCTCCTGCCGTACCAGATCACCGGCAGCTGGCAGTTCCTCGTCGGCAACGCCGGCGTCCTGTTCGCGCAGGTGTTCATCGGCATCTCCGGGCGGCGGCTCACCGTGCCGCTGACCGCGCAGGAGTCGCACGACCGGATCCACAAGAGCTGGCTGGCGTACATCGGGATCCTCGTCGTCTCGGCGACGTTCATGGTCTACGGGCTCTACGAGTTCATCGTCCAGGTCCACCTCGGCCCGGTGCGCGTGGTCACCGGCATCCTCGCGTTCGTCAGCAACGTGCTGCTCGACACCCTGATCGGCACCGACGCGATCGTATCGGCGATGGCGTACTTCCGCCGGCGCGGCCAGAAGGATCCGGCGCGCGAGCATCTGCTGCGCGAGGCCGAGGCCAAGCTCGACGTGTTCTGCGGCTGACCCAGATCCGTCAGAACACCAGGAGGCTCATCAGCACCAGGTTGGCGACGAGGAGCGCCAGCGCGGTCGGCCACTGCGCGCGGATCACCGCGTGCGGATCGCGCAGCTCGAGCAGCAGCACCGGCACGATGTTGAAGTTCGCCGCCATCGGCGTGACCAGCGTGCCGCAGTAGCCGGTCAGCATGCCCATCGCGCCGAGCGCCGCGGCGTGGGCGCCGTGCTGCTTGACCAGCAGCGGCAGGCCGATATGCCCAGGCCGAACGCGACCAGGCACGCCAGCGCTCTGTCGGTCGGGATGACGTCGCCGACCAGCGCCGCGATCGCCTTGCCGACGCCGGTCTCGACGAACACGCCGCCCAGCGTCGCGAGCAAGAGCGGCAGCGCCGCCGGCCAGCCGATCGAGTCGAGCAGCCGCCGGCCCTCGGTGACCGCGCGCACCGGATGGGCGCGGGTGACCACCAGGCCCAGGATGATCGCCAGCGTCGCCGCGGTGCCGAGCGAGATCAGCGGCAGCTGCCTGGGCTCGATCACGCTGGTGAGGTGGAGCGCGTCGATCCGCGCGCCGAGCACCAGGAGGAACGTGATCCCCGGGATCGCGAGCGCCGGGAAGAACAGCGAGTTGCGCAGGCGCGCCGCGGAGGCCTCGCGCTCGGCGGTCTGCGCGGCGTCCTCGACGATCGGCCGCCGGCGAATCAGGGCCGCCAGCACGGCGAGCGCGATCACGCCGCCGCCCATCGCCTGCGCCGGCCACCGGGTCCCCGCCTTGCTCGCGGCGAGGATCGGATCGCCCAGCAGGCAGGCCACCACCAGGATCGCCCAGAACGCCGCCTGCAGCCAGCGCCGGTCGAGCGCGTTGAGCACGGTCGCCCCGGCGAGCCACGCGCCGATCAGCCAGAACACGTGGGTCAGGGTCAGCATCACCGCACCTCCGCGCGAGGCAGCTCGGCGCGAGGCGGCTCCGGCCGCGGCGTGCGCCCCAGCCGGGCGGCGAGCCGGCGCTCGAACACGAGGATCCGCACCGCGTGGATCACGAACGCCGCGATCGCCGTCGGCAGCGCCCACAGCCCGATCGACAGCGGATCGAAACACGTCTTCGCCGAAGAACACGCCGACGTTGTCGGTCGCCGCGGCGAGCGCGCGCACGCGGTCGCGGGTCTCGGGATCCAGCGCACCGAAGCTCCGCGTCGCCGTCGCCTCGCTCATCGGTCCGAGCAGCGGACGCACCGTCTGGGGATGGCCCGCGACGTGGATCAGGCCGACCATCGCGAGCAGCTGGCGCACCACCAGGTACGCGATCAGCAGCCCGGCCAGCGTGAGCCGCGCGAAGCCGAGGATCCACGTCCTCGCCCGCTCGCGCAGCCCGGCGCGCTCGAGGATGCCGATCGCCGGGAACGTCACCGCGAACAGCAGGAGTGTGCGGTTGCTGACGAACGTGTTCCCGATCAGCGACAGCAGCTCGCCCGGTGACTTGCCCGCGGCGAACCCGCTGACCAGCCCCGCGGTCACGACCACGAGCATGGGATTGAGCCGGAGTGCAAACCCGGCCACTACCACCGCGACCCCGAGCAGCGGCCAGTAGTCGATCATGCGCGGACGATAGCCGGTCCGGCCAGGCGTTGCCTACCACGGCTCGAGCGTGTCGTGTGCGTTCAGAACCGGGCGCCGAGCACGAGGCCGGCTTCATTGCCGCCGATGTACGGCAGCAGCTTGACGTCGCGCAGCGGCAGCCGGTGCGTCACCACCGGAAGGCCGAGATCGCGAGCGCGATCGATTCAAGGAGCGATGGCGCACCGCGCGGCTGTTGCGTGCGCAGGGGCGATTTGCCGCGGCGCTCACCGAGTGCCTCGCGATCGCGGATGCGCGCGATGCCACGTGGTCGCCGATCGCACTGGTCGAGGCGGTGCGGATCGTGGCCAGGCGATGCACTGGCGTCAGAAACGCGTGAGCTGCGCTGCCCGCGCGCTCCGTCAGCATCGGCCGCGGCGACGAGTGCACCGCCGCTTCTGCACCTTGATTGCGCATCGCGCGCAGTTGCGCATCGCGTGCACGCGATCACCAGTGTGCGATCGCGCTCGCTGTCATCGCTCCGTATGTGCGCATGCGCGCGCCGCGATCTCACCCAGTCCTTCGCTGTGCATTGCGGGTTTCGTGCGAGCATCATCAATACTCGCTGCGATGTCTTCTGTACCGTCTGCTGCGTCGAGCTCTCCGCCGGACATCGTCATGCGCGGGGTGTCTGCCGTCGAGCTGACGCCTGTCGTCGAGCTGGCGCCCGTCGCGCGCGCGGCGCCGAAGCTGTCGGTCGCCCATCGCGCGGCGCGCGGCGCGCTGTGGACCGTGCTGTCGAGCGTGGGCGGGCGTGCGATCGGCGTGCTCGGCACGCTGGTGATGACGCGCTTCCTCCATCCCGATCAGATCGGTGAGGTCTCCGACGCCACGATCATCACGATGACGGCGAACTGGGTCACCGTGTGGGGCTTTGGCCAGTACGCGGTCGTCAAGGGCCGCGGCGCTGACGCGCGCGAGGTCACCTGGCACGCCACGGTCGCGTACGCGGGGCTCGGCGTGATCTCGCTCGGGCTCGTCACCTTGTTCGGCGGCCGGCTCACGCCGTTCCTCACGCGCCCAACGCCGCCGCGTACATCCCCGGGATGGCCGTCGCGATGTACCTCCGCCGGCTCGCGGCGATGCCCGAGCGCGTGCTGACCCGCGAGATGAAGTTCGGCGCGTCGGGCGTATCGATGGCGGCCGGCGAGGCGATCTATACCGTGACGGCGATCAGCCTCGCGGCGGCCGGCTTCGGCGGCTGGGCGATCGTGATCGGCAACATCGTGCAGGCGTCGGCGATGCTGATCATCCTCGTCCGTGCCGCCGGCTTCGCGGGCTGGGCGACGCCGCACCGGCTGCGCTGGGCGCGCTGCAAGGACATGCTGCGGTTCGGCCTGCCGCTCGGCGTGCAGAACGTGGCGCACAATGCGTCGCGCTACTGGGACAACCTCGCGATCTCGCATTTCTTCGGTACCGCCGCCACCGGCGCCTACAACATGGCCTACAACCTCGCCGACATCCCCGCGATCCAGGTCGGC
>VBLP01000625.1:0-2789 GCA_005887925.1 Deltaproteobacteria bacterium
GCGCGAGGTCGGTGATCGCGTGGACGTGGTCGGCGAGCGGCTTGCTGCAGTTGCCGGCGACCATGTAGCCATCGCCGATCGTCTTGATCGTCTCGAGGCCGTGGCGCTCGACCAGCCGGTCGAACTCGGTGAAGATCTGGTTGAGGAGCGCGACGAGCTTGGCCGAACCGAGGACGGTCGCCAGGTTGACCGAGCCGACGATGTCGGCGAACAGGACGCTGACCTGCTTGTCATCGGCGATGATCTTCTCGCCGCGGTTGAGCCGGGTCGCGATCGACGGCGACAGGATGCTGTGGAGCAGCTCCTGGTGCTGCAGGCGCGCCTGGTCGAGCTGCCGCGCCTGCCAGTAGCTCTGCCGGAGATGGAACTCGATCGAGTAGGCGCCCAGGATCGCGGTGATCGTTCCGAGCGACAGATAGACGGCGTCGATGACGAAGGCATTGGGGAGCCGGAGGCAGCTGCGCGTGAAGCACAGGAACAGCGCGAGCATGACGAGCGAGCTCCCCGCCGCCCACGGGAACGACAGGCGCAGGAACATGCAGGAGAAGATCACGCAGATCAGGATACCGACATACAGATCACCGCTGAATTGCTGTCCATTGGTGAGACGCATCATCCACACGGCGAGGATGGCGCACAGCACGGTGCCCAGGGCCGTGACCGGCTGCATCGCACGGCGATAATGCGGTGTATAGGTGAGCAGGAATGCAAGAATGACATACACGGCGCACAGGCCGCGGCCGATCCAGATCGTGCAGTAGTGGCCGGGGAACATCACATAATCGAGGTAGCCGAACATCAGCAGGACGGCCAGTCCCGACAGCGTCGCCCACCGCATCGGCGCGATCGCCGTCGCAAAGGTGTACTCGACGTACCTGGCCTCCTCGCTGGGGTCGACGAATGCCAGGGTGATACGCCGGACCTTTGATCGGATATCTGATCGAGTCATCGGGCTCCATGCGGCGACTCGCGCGCCGCGGCGCCGGCGAGCTTGCCCTCGAGCGCGGTCCGGATCTCGGGGTCCATGAGCTCCCGGTAGAGCAGCTCCACGCCGAGGCCGACGACGATCCACACCGGCAGGATATAGATACTCGTCGTCTCCAGAATATTCCCGGCGTCGCTGTAGGTCCAGATGGCGTAGCCGGTGACACCCTGGAGCACCAGCCCGGTCACCAGCTCGAGCACGAGGATGACGATGCCGTACACCAGCCCGCGGAGCAGCCACGCGGCGCCGAGCAGTCTGCGGTACAGGACCTCGATGCAGAGTGCGGCCAGTGCGTAGATCGGGATCATCCACAGCGAGGTCTGTCCGAACAGCGTCACCAGCGGGCTCTGCCACGGTCCGTCGAGGTGGAGGCGGTGGTCGGTTCCGACGTGGTACGCGAATAGGTACTTGAGGACCGGGATCGTGCGGCCGGTGCGGACGACGGGGAACGACGCGACCTCGAACGCCACGCCCAGCACGCCATAGAGGACCAGGCGCAGCGCGGTGCGCGCGATCTGCGCCCTCCTCGTGTCCATGCGATCCGAGACGCGAATGGGTTGATGCATGTGTGGTTCTCCGGTACTGTCGAGATCTGGGGTCGTGCGTGGCCAGCACGGGTTGCGCTGGCTCCGCATAGGTAGTGGCGACGCGGCCCGCGGGTTCCCTACGAAGCGCGTGCTGACAGGACGCTGGCATCGGCCGGTGCCGCGGTCAGGTGGCAAGACCTGCCTCCCGCAGGTAACGAGCCGCAGATCCTGCGCCGAACA
The DNA here is from genome assembly GCA_005887925.1 of Deltaproteobacteria bacterium. Lineage (GTDB taxonomy): Bacteria > Myxococcota_A > Polyangia > Haliangiales > Haliangiaceae > JABFXX01. Next base: position 1,753 of record VBLP01000625.1, read on the forward strand.
AAGGCCCCGGCGAGCAGGGCCGCTCACCGCCGGTGGCGGGCGTCGCAGGGTCGCACCGGCGGTGAGGCGGCGCTAGCGCCGGGCAAAGTCCGGACGGCTCCGAGGGGTGTCAGCCCGGGATGCCGGCGGGGAAGGCGGTACAGGTGGCATTGCGAGGTCTCAACGTCCGAGACGCGAGTCCACGGCTTCGCAATGTCACCCGTCCTGTCTGCTTCCCACCCTGTTGCTAACCGATGTCCTCGGATCCTGGATCCGGACAGCGCAACGCCGGCTGACCGAGGTTGTTATGCGTATTTCGCGCACGCCGACTCGCGGCGCGGCGCCGGTCAGGCAGCGAGCGCGCGGCCGGACGGCGAGGCGATCAACAATTCCGCCACGGCTTCACGAAACGCCGGCCGCGACGCCGCGAACTCGCGCAGTGCACTCACCGGCAGGCGCGTGACCCAGCTGTCGGTCCTGGCGATCAAGTCGTTCGGCCAGTGGACGTTGCCGAACAGCGCCGGCAATCCCAGGAAGAAAGCGCGTTTCGCGGTCGTGGTGAACGTGGCCTCGGCGCCATCCTCTGTGGGATGGGCCAGGGCGACAGTACCGTCGAGAAGGAAATATACATGGTCGACCGCCGCGGCCTTCTCGACGAGCCGCTGCTGCGGCGCGATGCGCATCGGGGCCGCGGGTGCGGTGTCGGCGAGCTCTCCCAGCCTCACCCGGTCGGCGATGTCGAGCCGGGCGGTCAGCGGATGCTGGAGCAGCCGGGTCTCGATCCGGCGCTCGACGTATTGCCGCTCGAGCAGGTGCCGGAGATCGCTGCGCCGCGGGTCGTCTCGCAGCTGCCGGAGCCGCGCGTAGTCCACGACCCACGCCTCGGTGGGCTCGATCGCCATGCACGACGCGGTCCGGCGATGATCGCCGGACAGGAGGGCCATGTCGCCGATCACCTCGCCCGGGTAGCGGAACCGGAGAAATTTCTCGGTGCGATCGATCTCCTGGAGGATCGCGACCTGGCCGCTCTTGAGGACGAATGCCTTGTCGGCGCGCAG
>VBLP01000625.1:2805-13567 GCA_005887925.1 Deltaproteobacteria bacterium
AGCCCGCCGAACGCGGCGCAGTCGGCGATCGAGGCCAGGCTCTCGCCGGGCCGCGAGCTGCCTCGCGCGATCATCTTGCGCGCGTAGCTCATCCAGGCGTCGTCGCGCTGGAACGCGAGCATCGCCGCGCCGCACCGCCGCTTGCCCTCCATGTCGCCGATCGCATCGAACGCGGCCGTGGCGTTGGCGACGCACGCGAACGCCAGCGGTTCGAAGCCCGGGAATCGCCCCACCGCGTCGCCGAGGCGCTCGAGCCAGTGCGCGCGCTCGGCCGGATGGGCGTCGAGCTGGGTCGCGAGATCGAGCGCCTCGGCCACGTCGGCGGGCGAGAAGCCACCGAGCAGCGCCGTGAGTCGTTCGATGCGGCGGCCGTCGTCGCTCGCCGGATCGATCGGTGCGCCGGGCATCCCGGCCGGCTAGTCGCTGTCGATCCGGACCGCGTCGGCGACGCTGCCGGCGAGTATCCGCCGGTAGTCGTCCCAGACCAGATCGGCGCCGCGGGTGTCGTTGTCATTGTCGCTCATCACTGTCTCCCCCTATTCAGGAACCTGCTCCTACGCGCTGCGGCGCGCTTGCGCGCGGACGCCTTGCCGCCGCGCGCGCGCCGCGGATCGGGTGCTCGTGCACGGCCGTCGTGGACGAGGGGGTGCAGGCGATCGCGCAGGCGCGAGAGGCGCTGGCCGACGGTGTTGGACGTCGTGCCGAGCACCTCGCCGATCCGGTCGCGGTGCAGCCGGAGCACCGCGCTGAGCAGCAGCAGGAGCAGCTCGTCGCGGTCGAGCGCCTCGAGGGCGAGCGGCACGCGCTGGGCGATCTCGGCGAGCTTCTCGGCGATCTCCTCGGTCTCGCCCGCGGCGTAGTCGCCCGGGATCCCGGTCAGATCGGGCGCCAGCGCGGCGTCGCCGGCGGCGCTGTCGTGGCGCCGCTCGAGCCCGCGCTCGGTCCGCCACAGCTCGATCGCGCGGTTCTTGACGCAGCGCACGAGGTAGCCGAACGGGCGCGCGCCGTCCTCGGCCATGCCGCGGCGAAAGTCGGTCTCGAGCAGGCTGCGGGTGAACTCCGCCAGCACGCTGGCCTGGGCATCGTGGACGGTGGCGGCGGGCGCGCTCGCGAAGCTCACCAGGTGCGATCGCGGCTCGGCGTCGTGGTTGCCGCGGCGGTGGCCGGGCTCGTCGGGCGCGCGCGGCATGAGGATGCGGATCACCTGCTCCGAGGCGCGTGCCACGCGGGCGCGCAGCGGGCCGGGCGCGCCGTCGATCGCGGCGATCGCCGCGCGGATCTCGGCGTTCAATCGCTCCTTGAGATCGGTCTCGGGCGGCGGCTTGGGTCCCCCTCGCTTGCCACTTGCCATCGAGCTTCGAGCCTCCACCGCGACACAACGAGCGCGCCGGGGGCATGTTACCGCGAAATCGCCGCCGACCGGATGGGGCGGCGCAGGGCGGGTCGGCGCAGGGGCAACCGCCCTACTGGACGGTAACAGGCGCAACGAGCGATCGATTGGGAGGTATGGGCTACACGAGCATCTCCACGGGCGAGGGCGTCGCAGTCGCGATCGGCGTGAGCGGCTCTCTGTGTCTGCTCGGTATCGAGTATTGCGTTGCCACTGCCAGGGGTCAGCCGGTCCACCGATTCCGGGACTCGCTGGCAAATATTGCCTGCGGTGTGATCCACCAGATCGGCAGCCTGCACTACGCGAGTTTTGTATTCCCGGCGTACGAGCTGTTGCGCCAGCGCTGCGGCATCGCCGGCATCGAGCGGTTCCCGGTCGCCAGCGCCGCCTCGCTGCTCCTGCTGATCGACTTCCTCTATTACTGGGAGCACCGGCTGCTGCACAAGAACCGCTTTCTGTGGGCGGCACACGTCGTGCATCACCAGAGCGAGGAATTCAATCTCACCGTCGCGCTGCGGGTGTCGGCCCTCCAGATCTGGATGACGACCGCGTCGACGCTGCTGCTCGCGATCGCCGGGTTTCCGCCGGCGATGGCGCTGGCCACGCTCCTGGTCTACAAGTTCTATCAGCTGTGGACCCATACCCGGCTGATCGGCCGCCTCGGGGTGCTCGAGTGGGTGCTCGTGACGCCTTCGCACCATCGCGTGCACCACGCGAGGAACGAGCGCTACGTCGACAAGAACTTTGGAGGAATGCTGATCATCTGGGACCGGCTATTCGGCACCTTCGAGCCGGAGCGCGAGTCGCCTCGCTACGGTGTCGCCGGACCGCGGGGGTCGACGTTCGATCCGGTGCTGGCGAACCTCGAGCCCTGGCTCGCGCTGTGCCGGCCGGATCGAACCGCAGCGCCGCGCGGCGCCCCACCTGCGGGGTTGTCGAGCTGGCAGGCGGTGTCTGCGCTGCTTCGCCTCGTCGCGGTGCTCGGGCTCACGCTCGCCTTGCTGGGGAGCTCGGACGGCGGCGCCGGGGCGTGGGTCCTGGTCCTGCCGGTCTCGGTGCTCTGGTTGCGGCAGCTCGGGGCGGTGCTCGACGCGCGCGGCGCGGCTCGCCGCGGCGACACGGCGGCGCTGGCGATCGCGCTGGGCACGGCCGCCGCGCTCGCGGTGCTCGGTGCGGACCCCGGCATCGCCCGCGCGCTGCTCGGCGGTGCGATGCTCGTCGCGCTGGCGGCGCGCTGCGAGACGGCGCCGGGCCGCCGCGCATCCGGGTTGCTCGCTCGAGCGGCCGCTGATAACATGGTGGTTCGCGCAACCGAGGGAAGGAAGGGAAGCTATGGTGTTGGCAGATAGCAGCGGTGAGCTCGACCGGCTCGAGCGAGACGGCGATGACATCGACGTGATCGTGATCGGCTCGGGGTACGGCGCCGGGGTGTGCGCCGCCCGGCTCGCGGAGGCCGGCGCGCGCGTGGTCGTGCTCGAGCGCGGCCGCGAGTTCGGCGCGGCGCAGCGGTTTCCGGACACCGCGCAGCAGATCGGCGACAACGTGCAGATCGACTCCGATCTGTTCTCGCGCCGGCACCGGCTCGGGCTGTACAACTTCCACATCAATCGCGATCTCGACGTGCTGGTCGGCTGCGGCCTGGGCGGCACGTCGCTGATCAATGCCAATGTGGCGATCAAGCCGGATCCGCGCGTGCTGATGCAGCCGATGTGGCCCAAGAAGATCCGGGAGGCGGCGGAGCGCAAGATCCGGGACGCAGTGGACCAGGAGCATCCTTCGCTCGAGGCGTACTTCGAGCGCGCACGCGCCGTACTGGATCCGGCGCAGTATCCGGACCGGCCAAGGATACCGCGCAAGCTCGCGGCGATGCTGGCGCAGGGCGGCGAGCGCTGCCTGGTCAACGTCCACTTCGGCGAGGACGAGACCAACTCGATCGGCGTGCCGCAGCGGCCGTGCAACGGCTGCGGCGACTGCATCACCGGCTGTAACTTCTTCGCCAAGAAGACGCTGTGCTTCACGTACCTGCCGATCGCGAAGTCGTACGGCGCGAAGATCTTCGTGCAGTGCGACGTCAGCCACATCGAGCGCGCGAGCGACGGCCGGTGGATCGTGCGCTACCAGCGGCTGAGCGACGGCGACGAGCCGGTCGCGGCCGACCGGAGCCTGACCGCGCGCAGCGTGATCGTCGGCGCCGGCGTGCTCGGGACGGCGGGGATCCTGCTGCGCTCGAAGGCGCAGGGACTGGCGATCTCCGACGAGCTCGGCGGCCGGTTCAGCGGCAACGGCGACGCGCTCGCGCTCGCGTACAACTGCGATCAGCGGCTCGACACGGTCGGCTTCGGCAACCGCGTGGGCGACGCGCCGTTCGCGCGCCCCGCCGGCCTGGACGAGGTCGGTGCGACGATCCTCGGCCTGATCGACCGCCGCGACGGCGGCAAGCTCGACGACGGCATCATCATCGAGGAGGGTGCCTTCCCGAGCGGCCTCGCCCGGCTGCTGCGCGTGCTGGTCCAGGCGGTCGCCGGCGTGACCGGCTCGGAGACCCAGCACGGGTTCGCGCACTGGTTCCACGAGCGCCTCGAGGAGGGCCGCGACCTGTTCGGCGACAGCCGCGAGGGCGCGCTCAACCGCTCGCTGCTGTTCCTCGTGATGGGCCACGACGGCGCCGACGGCTTCATCGAGCTGTCGAGCGACGGCCGCCCGGTCGTGCGCTGGCCGCAGCTCCACACCCGGAGCCTGTTCACCGCCGAGGACCGGCTGGCCAAGGTGATCGCCGGCCGGCTCGGCGGCATGTTCGTGAGCGATCCGCTCAACACGCCGCTATTGATGAACAACCTCATCACGGTGCATCCGCTCGGCGGCTGTCCGATGGCGGACGACGGAATCAACGGCGTGGTCGACTCTGCCGGCCGGGTGTTCAGCGACGATGGCAAGACGCACCCGGGGCTCTACGTGTCGGACGCCTCGGTGATCCCGACGTCGCTCGGCGTGAACCCGCTGTGGACGATCAGCGCGCTCGCCGAGTGGATCGCGGAGAACGTCGCGCGCGATCTCGGCCGTGTGCCGGGGATGTCGACGAGACTGGCCCCGGCGAACCACGTCCCCGCCTGGCGCTGAGCGGCGAGGTCAGCTCTCCGGCGCGGCGGCCGCCGGCGGGGACGGAACCGGGGTGGCCGGGGTGGCCGGCGTGGCCGGCGTGGCCGGCGTGGTCGACGCGGGGAGCTCGGCCGCCAGCACGTCGGCAGGCGGAACGACCGCGGCGTCGGCGGGGTCGCCGGTGGCGGGTCTGAGCTCGGCGGCGGGGCTGGCCAGGCCATCGCGCGCGAGCTCGACCAGGCCGCACAGCCGGGCCGCGTGGCCCCAGCCGATCGCGGCGACGGCGAGCTGGCCGATCAGGAACGCGAGCAGCACGCTGCTGCCGCTCGACTGCTCGATCTGCTGGCGCAGGACGAGCAGGATCGCGGCGGCGAGCAGCGCGGCCACGGTGGACGCGGCCCCGATCGACAGCGCGCGCCGCGGCTGCTTCACGACCAGCTTCACGCCGGCAACGAGCGCGAACAGCGCCGAGCGGCGCGCCGGCTCGGCCGCGAACCGGGCGCGCCCGGCGTCGACCACGAGCTGGGCGAGGAACACCAGGAGGATCGTGATCAGCCAGGCGATGCGGCTGGTCATGTGCGTCGCGGCCTCGGAGGTCGCGCGGTCGGAGACGCGGGACGCCCAGCTGTGCACCGCGGCGGCGAGCGCGCCGGCGATCGCGAACGGGATCACCGCGGCGACCTGCATGCGGAGCAGCCGCGGATAGTAGTCGGCGGCGCCGGCGAGCAGCACGCGCAGCCGGGGCCGCACCGGCGACTCGGCGACGACGAGCGCGGCGCCGGCCAGCAGCGGCGCGAACAGCAGGGTGAGCACGAGGCTCGTCTGCACCGCGGTACCGAGGCCGGCCGCGGCGGGCGTCATCAGCGCCTTGAGCACGCCGGCGAGCGCCGGCGAGTCGAGCGACGCGGTGATGTCCTGCCACCGGGGCGAGCGATCGAACAGGTCGCCGAAGAACTGCGACAGCGCGAAGCCGGTGGCCGACGCGGCGATCAGCAGGACGACCGGGGTGAGCAGCACGAGCCGCCACTGGAGCGCGCGCAGCATCGCGCGGCGGAGGAATGCGAGGAGGGTCATAGCGAGCTCACCAGCGAGAGGAGGGTCTCGAGCCAGGTCGTGCCGTCGGCGGCCAGCCGCACCGCCGGGAGGTGATGCGACTCGCGCGTCCGCCCGTCGTCGAGCTTGTTGACGTCGAGCAGGATGCTCCCGGCGGGATCGAGCCGCGCCTGCTTGACCCGGGCGGGCTTCTCGAACACCCAGCGATGCCAGCGCTCGCCGACCGGCCACGCGAGCCTGACCGCGCTGCCGTCGGCGAATTCGACGAGCAGGGTCTGCGGCACCTCCGCGGCGTGGCGCTGCGTGCGGATCACGCTGCGGAACGGGAACGGCCCGTCGGTGCCGTCGTGGCGCTCGCGATCGAACGCCGCGCGCCTGTCGGCGACCTCGCGCGCCACGTCGTCGGCGGTGCGCTCGACGATCTTGCCGTCGTTCTCGACCCGGCCCGGCTGGGGCAGGATCTCCTCGGAGGTGACCTCGTCGATCGCGTCGTCGACGAGGTCGGCGCCGTAGACCTGCTGATCGAACCATCGCCGGATGGTCTCGGCGGCGTCGGGCGCGGCGTCGACCAGCGCCTCGCGGAGGTCGGCGGCGCTGGGGTGGCGGTGGTGCCAGCGCGCGTAGTACAGCTTCATGCCGCGCGCGATCGCGTCACCGCCGAGCTGCTTCTCGAGATCGTGCATCACGACCGCGGTGTGGGCGTAGACCGCGCCGTAGGTCCCCGACGACATGCGGTGCCACGAGTTGCCCGCGATCGGGTCGGCGAGCGGGCGGCCCGGCAGGTTGGAGCCGGTGGTCCACTGGAAGTCCCAGATATGGAGCGGCGGCGGTCCGAAGCCGAGCCGGCTCGGCCACCCGAGGTCGAACGTCAGCTGCTCGTTCTCGAGCATCCGGGAATCCCACCACTCGTTGATGCCCTCGTCGAGGAACGGCTCCTCGAACTCGTTGGACGCCAGGAGGCCCATGAAGTAGCCGTGGCCGAACTCGTGCACCGTGACGTAGCGGACCAGGGCGTCGACCGCGTCGCTGCCGCCGATGCTGGTGAAGAACGTCTCGTACTCCATGCCGCCCGACTCGGTGGCGTTGAACGGCGGCACCACGACGGTCACCTGCTTGTAGGGGTACGGGCCAAGCGTCTGCGAGAAGTAGCGGAGCGCGTCGATCGTCGCCTGCAGCGCGGCGCGCCCCGAGCTGTCGTACTCCGGCGGGTAGAGCACCTGGACGTCGACGTGCGGGCTGCCCGGACCATCGTATCCGCCGCGCAGCGGCGGCGCGAAGCCGTCCCACACCGTGAACGCGACGTCGTGCACGTCGTCCTGGTGGAAGTGGTGCACGAGGCCCTCGGGCGCCTCGCGCGGCTCGCCGACGCGCCCTCCGACGGAGCCGACCGTGAACCCCCTGGGCGCGACGATCTCGAGGTCGTAGCTGCCCCAGTCGGCATAGAACTCCGAGTGCATGTGGAACTCGTGGACGTTCCAGCGCGGGCCCTCGGCGCCGCGCTCGCCGGCGAGCTCGAGCACGCCGATCTTGGGGAACCACTGCGCGACCAGGTGATAGCTGCCGAACCAGCCGGTGCGGGCCGTCACGCGCGGCAGCTGATCGTGGAACTTGATGTCGAGCGACGCCTCGCCGCCGGCCGGGATCGCCTCGGGCAGATCGACGCGCAGTACGCTGCGATCGGTCGGCGGTCCGCCGTCGGGCTGGACGTAGCGCATCGCCGCGGCCCGACCGCCCTGCGCGACCGATTGCACGTCGATGTAGCCCCACTGGCCGGCCTCGAGGTCGACGCCGCTGCGGAACTGGCCGAACCGCGCCTTCTCGGTCATCCACGTCGAGCCCGGGCCCGCGAAACCGTTCAGGTACGTGTGGAAGTACAGCGTGCGCACCGCGCGGTCGCTGCGGTTCTTCCAGTGCAGCTTCTCCGTGCCCTCGACGGTGTGCTTCACCGGATCGACGACGGCGCGGAGCTCGTAGCTGGCGACGCGATCGGACAGCGGCGCCCCGTCGCCGCGCTGGCCGCCCCACGCGTCCTGCGCGCTCGCCCGGCGGACCGCCCCGGCCTCCCAGCCGGCGACCGGAATGCCGTCGGCGTTGTCGACCTCCGCGCTGCGCGACCCGGTGGGATCCGCCGGTGCCGTCAACAGTGCCTGGGACCGCCGCCCGCACGCCCCGGCGAGGAGTCCCGGCAGGGTGAGCGATGCGATGACAGCGACGCAACGGCGCGCTCGCCCGAACGACAACACAGGAACTCGCATGGACATCTCTCCGGTGGGTGCGGCCCGTCCAAGGGTCGCACGAGCCGCCGGGATCGTTCATCCGATTGCGCGGCGTCCGGTTGCACGGCGTCGGGTCAGGCGCCGTGGCGCGCTGCAGCGTGCGAGGGCGCCCGGTTCCGTGAATAGCCTTCGATAGGCTGGACGATGCTGCGACGCCGTGCGGCGACGATCACGTGCGGGGGGTATCGACGCCGAGCGCGGCCGCGGTCGTGACCGCGGGGTGGGCGCGGGCCCGCGAGCCCGGCCGCGCTGCCGGGCGCGAAGGTGCCCCTCGGGACACGTCAGCACCCCACGATGCGGATCTTCTTCGCGGCGTGCTCGACCTCGCGCACGAACAGCTTGTCCACCCACGAGGTCTCCTTGCGTAGATCGAACAGCAACAGCCAGCCATCGTCCAGCCCGGCACGTTCCAGGTAACCTGCCATCTGATCGAGCGCCTTGGCCTCGGTCTCGGTGTCGCGGCGCAGCTTCACCTCGATCGCATGACGCTCCGTCTTCCAGAAGATCATCAGATCAAGCGCACCGCGCCCCAGGCCGTACTCGCGCTCCACGCGTCCGCCGCCGTTGACGATGCGCTGCAGAAACGCCATCACCATCAGATGCGGCCCCGCCTCGCGGTAGTTGAAACCGTCGGCGGCGAGGTGCCCGTCCTCGCGCCAGAACGCCTGCCACGCGGCCATGAGCTTGATCATATCGAGTGTACCGTCGGGGCGGACGTACCATTCCGTCGGCTGATGCAGGCTGATCTGCTGTGACCAGGTCAGGGCGCGCGGGATCACCTCGCGATAGATCGGGTTTGCGATCTGGAGCTCGCCGCGTTCGACGCGCACCAGGCCCAGGCCCAGCGTGTAGCTCAGGTCATCGTCGAGAAGGTCTGCGGGCAGGCGAGTCCCCGCGAGCATGGGCTCGAGGATCCGGCGCACCCGCGGCTCGCGCAGCCGCGCGATCAGCGAGTCGATGTGCGATCGCCGCTCGAGGATGAGAGTCTCCTTGGCCGCATCGACATGGTCCACCGTGATGGCGACGCTGCGATCTCGCACGTCGAGGTCGGTGATCTGGGCGGCGAGCGCGTTGGTCAGCCAGGGATGCCCCAGGGCAAGCTCCCAGATCCGGTGCATGGCCGCCGGCTCGAAGCGCTGGCGGGTGTCCATGGTGTGCTGCGCGAGGAGCTCATGCACCTCCGCTTCGGTGAACGGCGACAGGGTGGTGGCCTCCGCCGTGACGTTGAAGGGGGAGGTGGTCCCGAGCCACGATAGCGCCCGCCTGTCGTCGGCACTGAGGACATAGTCGCGCACCTGACGTTGCCCGACGAGGGCCACGCTCGCCGGAAATGGCGCCTCGCTGCGCGCGATATACCCGGCGCGGAGTTGCGTCAAGACCGAGACCATGGCCGGTCCGACTAGCCCGTCGGCTTCATCGAGCAGCAGCACGACAGGACGCTCGTCGAGCGCACACAGCCGAGCAAGGTACTCCAGCAGCGCGTTCGCGGGCTCGCCGAGCACCGCCTCGATCTCGGCCGCCTCGGGCCGGGCCAGGTTGGGGTGCTGCAGACGCAGCGTGCGGTCGATGTTCTCGAGGACGATCGGCAGTGCCGCCGCGAGATCGGGCTGTTCGCGCGCGGTCTCGAGGTCGACCCAGAGCGCGCGCCAGCGCCCCGAGGCGTTGAGGTGCCGCTTGAGCCACATCAGCGACGTGGTCTTGCCGGTCTGCCGGCCGGCGTGCATCGTGAAGTACTTGTGCTGGTCGATCAGCTGCTGGACCCGTCCCAGGCGCCGCTCGGGCGGGAGCATGTAGTGCTCTCCCGGAATGCACGGGCCGGTGGTGTTGAACGAGCGCGTCATGGGAACCTGCGGGCAGGGTAGCACCTATGTGTGTGGCTCGACGCTGACCCGGCGAGATCGCCGAGTTCGGACGGCGGACTGGGCTTTTTCCATGGTTGCTGCGTTCACCACGTTGGTCGGATCGAAACCGCGTTTTCGGAGGAGCCAGGGGGATCGGGTTCGCCGTCTACCCTGCTCTGGAGCAAGCGTCGTCTTGCAGCCAGGCTCGGGCCGAACTGCGCGAATTCGATATCGCCTACGAAGAGACCGGCTCGCTGGAGCTGGTCGTAGTTGATGCGAGCTTTCTCGAACCAGTCCTTGGCCTCCTCGAGCTTTCCGGCCATCGCAGCGACGTCACCCAGGCGACAGTAGGAGATGGAGAGCCGGCGTTGCCAGTCGGCGTTGGCGGAGTCGGTGTTGGCGAGGGCCGCGCTGACTGCGAGCGCCTTCTCGAACCAGGTCCGAGCCTCCTCGAGCTCGCCGGTCGTCACGGCGACATCACCCAGCTTCGTGAAGGAGGAGGAGAGGTCGCCTTGCCAGCCGACGTTGGCAGGGTAGGCGGCGGCGAGGGCGAGCGCCGCGTAGAACCAGGCCCGGGCGTCATCGACTTTGACGGCCGCCATGGCGACGTCGCCCGACCTTTCGTAGGAGACCGCGAGGTCGTGTTGCCAGCCGGCGTTGGCGGAGTCGGTGTTGGCGAGGGCCTTGATGTCCACGAGAGCCTTGTCGAACCACGTCCTGGCATCGTCGATCTTTCCGGACTTCAGGGCGACGTTGCCGGACCTCTCGTACGCGGCCGCGAGGTCGTGTTGCCAGCCAGCGTTGCCGAGGTCGGTGGCGGCGAGGGCCCTGGTGACCGCCAGCGCCTAGTCGAACCATTCCCTGGCGTCATCGAGCTTTCCGGACCGCAAGGCGAGGTCGCCCAGCTCGTTGTACGAGGTCGCGAGGTCGCTCTTCCAGCCGGCGCTGGCAGATCCGGCGCTGGTGAGGGCCGTGAGGGACGTGAGCGCCTTTTCAAACCGGGCGCGGGCCTCCTCAAGCTTACCGGCCCTCACGGCAACGTCGCCCAGGTCCTGGTAAGCGACCGCGAGGTCGCGCTGCCAGCCGGGGTTGGTCGGGTCGGCGGC
>VBLP01000156.1:0-1156 GCA_005887925.1 Deltaproteobacteria bacterium
TCCTGCGCCGCTGGGTCGAGCAAAGGTACCTGTCATCCGGCCTCGCTGGCGTCGAGGCGCTGCCCGGCGTCGTCACCGAGCTCGCGGCCGATGACCGCGCGATCACCCGCGATGCTTCGCGGCAGGCGTTCGCCACCGAGCGCGTGCTCCCGGCGCTGCATCACCAGATCGAGATCCTCAAGACCGAGATCGGTGCGTTCGAGCAGCAATTCGCTGCGGCGGCAACCAAGCTCGTCTCCGATACGCTCGACGAGAGCGAGCGCGTGGCGCTCGCCGAGCTGGCGCACTACGGGATCGACGTTCACACCACGACGGCCACGTTTCGCGGTCCGGACGACCTGCCGCGCACATCGTCGCAGTCGGTCACAAAGACGTCGGTGCACGGCGGCGACAACGCCCGAGCGCGCGACATGGCACGGGCGGCCGGCGAGCTGGCGGCGAACCAGCGCGAGATCGATCGCATGCAGGCGCGCGTCGGGGAGCTGCGCGACGTCCAGCACTACCGCGAGCGTAGCGAACCGGGCGCGGGCGCGGGCGCGGGCGCCGAGCCCCGGCCCGTTGTCGATCCGCAGATCCTCCTGAGCGCCCCCGACGCGACGCGGCTGCCCGAAGTACTGGCCGCACTCGAGCGCCTCATCGTGCAGGCCGACCACGCCCACCAGGCGCGGATCGCAGAGCACACCGAGAAGTATCCGATCCTCGCCAGCTACAAGCGCACCAACGGCGATCACGTGGGTGTGGATGCCGACGCGCTCGATCGCCTGCACAGCGATGGCCGAGGCGCGGCGATCTACGACCGGATCGCGCCGGTCCTGTCGAACATCGCCGCGACGCGCGCCGCGCTCGGCGGGCGCCTCAACGTCTGGAAGGAACCACGCGTCGTCCAGTTGACCCGGGCGCAGCTGTTCGCCGCTCCCGGCTCGCTGCGCGGCGCGATGGTCGAGCACAAGGTCGCCGAGGAGCACGAGGGCGATTGGACCGACTGGGCGATCATGGCGCTCAGCTTCGGGCTCGCGCTCCTCACCGCGATCCCGACCGGCGGGAGCAGCCTCGCGGCGGGAGTCGTCATCGCGGCCGATCTGGCAGGCGCGATCGCCGATGTCTACCTCGTCGTCGATCACCTACGCGCCTACCAGCTCGATGCCGCCAAGGCCGG
>VBLP01000156.1:1250-7010 GCA_005887925.1 Deltaproteobacteria bacterium
GCGCCCGCCTGGCGATCGAGGATGCGGACGTTGCGGCGGCGCGCATCCACCAGCTCGCGCGCGACGGCAAGATGAGCGCCGACGCATCCGCGCGGGCGGAGGCCAAGATCCGGCTCGCCACCGAGACAGAGGGCCAGGTCGGCGATGCCACCAGTCGCGCGGCGGACGCCGCGCGTACGGGCGAAGGGGGCCCGCACCCGACCCGCCACGCGGCGCTAGGCGACGGCCCCGCAGCGCGCACGCACCGCGATCTCCGCGCGCGCGTCTCTGCCGAGAACCTCGCGCAGCTGGAGCAGCGGCTCGGCCTGCGGATCGTGGTCGATGACGCCCTATCCAACGGCGTGGAGCTGCAGTACGCCGCCAAGCGGGGAGCCCTCGGCGTTGGGACCGACATCGAGCCGACCGCGATCCGGATCGGCCGCGACGCATTGATCGAGGATGTGCTCGCCCACCGCGCCACGATCGGGCGCGTCACCCGCTACAACGGCGTCGTCGGCAAGCTGCGCAACCTGTGGGATCGGCTCGTCGTTCAGACCGAGGGCATGAACCCCTTCCGGCCCGGAGAGCTCGGCTGGGAGTCGTTCGAGGAGGTTCGCAAGATCGATGAGCTCATCGCGGCGCGGCGCGCGCGGTGGAATCCGCGCACGCTCGATGCGCGGACGCTCGACGATGAGATCGCGTTCCTCGAAGGCCGGCGCGCCTACCACGAGGAGATCATCCGTACCGCCGAGGAGACCGGCGCGATCCGCGGAACGGGCCACATCGATGCGCCGGACGTCGGTCGTGTCACCGACGAAGCCAAGGCGAAGGGCTACAAGCTCCCCGGCGCCGATGAAGGTGTGAACCCGGACGCGTACTACTACCGCAACAGCAAGACCGCGCCCGGCGAATACGAGCTGGCCCGGAAGCCGTCTGCCCCCGTCGGCACCGAGCCGTATCGCGCGGTGACCAAAGACGGCCGGTTCGAGCGGCTCGAACACGGCGACACGCCGCGCCCGCGGACCCTCATCCCGGGCGCGTGGACCGATCAGCAGGTGATCGAGCACCTGTGGTCGGATGACAGCTTCGTGGCGTTCGCCCATCTCCTGGAGCGAGAGCGCCTGGCGACCCGCGAGGAGATCAACGCGGCGATCGTCGCCAAGAGCGCGAACCGGGCCAAGCTCGGCTCGATCGTCGACGACACCGTGCGCGGCAATGTCAAGGATGTGTTCCGGCCACGTCTCATCGAAAGGCTGACGGACCCTACGCTCGACGCACAGGCGAGCTGGCGTCGTATGCGCCAGATGCTGGATGGCCTCGACAATGGTGATCGCGGTAACCTCGCCGAGCTATGGTACCAAGCACGCCATGCAAAGGGAGCAGAGCACCACGTTGGCACCAAGGTGACTCGCGTCGGCGAGCTGGAAGGTCAACTCGAGGATCGAGTGATCGATCTCGTCGAGGGCAACCGCGCCATCGAGATCAAGGACGTTACCGGGCCAATCGACCACTCGCAGTTCAATGCCTACATCGACATGGCCGAGGGCGAGACGCAGGTGAGGCTCAAGGCCGGCGAAGCGACGATCCAGCGCGTCAGATACGTGTTTACTCGGCCGGAGGGCGCTCGCGCGAACCTTGCTTTCTTTGCCGAGCAACTCGAGAGTCGGCGTATCATCGGTATTCTCACGATAGAGGTATTTGATATGAATGGAACGAGGCACATTGTATCTAGCGCCCGAGATGCGCGCGCCCTCTTGGAACGGCTTGGAGAGTCACTATGAAGCACCCACTCCACGTTGGTATCGGAGATGCGGGTCTAGCCGAATCGCTCCGAGCCATTGCCTCATTGCCGCCGTTTCATAGACCTCCGCTCAATGGGAAGGTAGATGACATGCGATTTGAGGACATGTCGAAGTGGATCGAATACCTGCTTACGAGTAAACGTGAAGGACGTGCAGATTGGTTTCGGGAATGGAAAAGTCACCGTACTGCCCAGCTCGTTGACATCTATCCAAGGAGTAGTCTTGTAGGGTTTCAGGTCCCTGATGCATTTTCGACGATGGAGGAGGGTATCTCAATAATCGAGACGCTGCCATTTGGTGTCTGTTCGATCGGAGATATCTATCCGGATGAATGGAGCCAGCGTGAAGGCTTTGGCTTCGGCAGAATGCATTGCAAACATGGCTGGGCGTGCGCATTTCGTAGAGAGGGTCATGATCGATTGGTTTCGCGCCGCTGGTTGGACTTCGCCGGGCCGTGGCGCGTCATCCGTCGACCCGGTGACCTCACGGTGGTCCAGTTCCACGATCTCAACCTCGACGCTGATCGCGCATACGAGCAAGCAACGCCTGGTCACCGACGGATGGGTATCTCCACGGTCGGCGGGTACCTGCAGGTTCCCTACCCCTGGGGTTCGAGGACCGTCGAAGGGCTCTACGTGGCCGAACGACGAACGCTCGAGATCGTCGTTCCCCCCGGTGGCAAGCTAGAGCAAATGCAGATGCGCGACAGCGGATCGATCAGATCGCGTACGTGTTTCTTGACGAGGGCGACGCGCACGCGCATTTGCACGAGTTGTGGCTGCGTGAGCTTGAGGTGTGGCTTGTCGACGCTGAGGGTAAGCGTCGCCTGGATCTAGCGTACCGGCCTACCCCGATCCGGCCCGAATGGGTCACAAACCTCGACTGAGGCCCGGCCGGAGATGTGACCACCCCAACATTCGTGCCGATCCTCCTTGGCTTCCAGCCACTTTTCGACCACGATCTCGATCGTCTGATCTAAAGGGTAAAGCGATGAAGCGTCTTGTCCTAGTCCTAGTTGTCCTGCCCGCGCTGACGGCATCTGCAGCGTGCGGAGGCGCGGCTGCCGTTCAATGCGACCAGAACTCTACCTGTGATCTCAACAGCGGTGGCATCTGTTCCACGGCCGGAACCGGCAACCGCTGGTGCGCGTACCCGGATGCAAGCTGTCCGAGCGGTTTTCGCTACTCAACATTCCAGGTCGGCGATGGCCTCTCTGGCGTTTGTGTCGCGACGGGGATGGACGCGGTAGCCTTGCCTAGCACCTGCGGACCAGCCGGCACGGACAGCTGTTGTAACAGCCCTCTAATAGATGGAGGCATGTACTTCCGCAGTTACGACGTTGCTAACGATCATTCTTCTGGGAAATTGATCGGTGAGCCTGTGGATATGAACTCACCGGCAACGGTCACCGGCTTCCGTCTCGACAAATATGAAGTAACCGTCGGACGATTTCGCGCGTTCGTCGCAGCCGGCCAAGGAACGCTGATGATGCACCCAGCTGCTGGCGATGGAACACACCCAAGAATCTCTGGCAGCGGATGGGAAGCGGCGTGGAACGCCAGTTTGACTCCTGGCACAACATCGCTGATGGCAGCGTTGAAGTGCACCTCGACAAATCCCGCCGGATTCGCAACTTGGACAGACACACCTGGCTCCAATGAGAATCGACCCATCAACTGTATTAGTTGGTACGAGGCGATGGCGTTTTGCGCTTGGGACGGCGGATATCTCCCGACGGAGACGGAGTGGAATTATGCAGCTACGGGAGGAAGCCAACAACGCGCATACCCGTGGTCTAATCCTCCGTCAGATCTTACTGTAGACGCCTTGCATGCGAGCTACGCCGATGGCACCTCCGATAATCCAGACTGCCATGGAGACGGGATGCCTGGCTGTGCACTGACTGATATTGTGAATGTCGGAACAAAATCACAAGGTGATGGGCGATGGGGGCAGTCTGACCTAGCTGGCAATCTAGATGAGTGGGTACTGGATTACAACAACGAGAGTACCTTCTATGTCAACCCATGCACAGATTGCGCTTATCTCACAGTGAGTCGATATCGTGTGCTTCGTGGTGGAGACTATAGGAATAATGCAATCTTCATGCGTACAGCTGTTCGCACATCTAATCCGCCGCAGAACCGTGCCCCCAGCTTCGGCTTTCGATGTGCGAGAACGCCCTGAGTGGGATGCCACAGTCGCGCGCCCTTGCCCGAGTGTTGCGCCCGATGCTCGGCGGTTCGATCTCCCGAGGGGCGAACCGCTCAACCTATAGCGTCGGGATCTCGGTCGTTGCCCGACGGCGCCAAACGAGGTGGAGGCCCGGGCATGTGGTCGCCTGCCATAAACTTGCGTGCTCCCATCCCGGCAGGGCGCGCAGCCAGTTCTGAAAGACCGGATCCTGCAGGTCTGACGCCGAGAAGCAAACAGAGCGGCGCGTCGTCGTCGTCAGCCATCCTACCCATGACGAAGCGTCGTCGGGATCCCACAGCACCACGACTGCGTACAGCTGATCAGCGATCACATCGAGCGGATCGCCTTGCGCTAGGCACAGTCGGCCGTTGCCATCGATCGAAACGAGGCGCGCAACCGTAGTCACTTCCGTGTCCGTCACCATGTTTCCTCCGTGTCTGCTGCGGCCATTGCATCACGATCGCATCGAGGCGGATCGTCTGCGTACGTAACGCTCGGTGAGGGAGTCGACACAATGGCCCAGTTCATCGGTAGGTGGAGCTACCGTTGACGACAACGCCGCGATCAGGGCATCGCGTGGCCGGGTGTCCGCTGAGCCATCATCCAAGCGGGACAGTGAAACTGCGCAAGACGCTCGTTGTCAGGCGAGGCTCGAGGGGGCTAGCGAACGCCGGTGCATCTGGCCACGCCGTCACGATGCCCTGCATCGATGGCGAGCATCAGATGGCTCAACGCTCAAAGACTTTCGAGTGGGGTTGAGACCCGGTGCCGCGCGATTCGTTCCACGTCGAGCGGCACCGCGGCACCGGCTGGGCGTTCGCGCTTGCGGCCGGCCCGACGCTCGCGGCCGACCCGACGCTCGCGGCCGACCCGACGCTCGCGGCCGACCCGACGCTCGCGGCCGACCCGGCGCTTGCGACGGGCCCAGGCGCTTGCGACCGGTCCAGGCGCATGTGACCGACCCAGGCGCTTGCGGCTGGCCCCAGGCGTGAGCGCGCTTGCGGCCGGCCCCAGGCGCTTGCGGCCGGCCCCCAGGCGCTCGCGGCCGGCCGGCGCCGCGATCGACTCGTAGAACGCTCGCCAAGCGTAACGGACGGCCCTCCCGGCGTTGCCAGCGCTTTGCCAGAACGGGAGGGACTCAATGGGCCGGAGCGGGCGTCAGCGGGATCCGTCTGCGGGGAAGCACTTGAAAGGGTTGCAGTGCGTCGATGACACTCGGGTTTTCGATCGCCCCTCTCGTACTTCCACAACACGCCCAGCGGTGACGAGCTCGCCACGTGTCTGATCAAGCACGGCGAGTTCCGGCATTTCCTGTCGCGACAAAAGACCCTTCCGCCGGTTCCTGTCCAGTGGGTGATCTCGTCTGGCCGACCCGAAGCCGGCATCCATGGTCTGGGATTCCGTCCGATGCCCGGCGGGCTACGCGGTATCTACGAGAGCCCACCGCTTCAGTGGACGAGGCTCGTGGTGGTGAGCGAGCTGCCTGTGGCGCGCGACACCCTCCTCGTGCGCCTGCTCGGCGCCGGCTCGGTGCTGAAGCAGGCGATCGCCGAGCTTCAGGCTCCACCGGCGGAGGCACCGGAGCGTAGGCTCGCGCTGCCAGTTCTGCTACGGTTAGCCTTGACCGTGCCGACCGACCCTGCGCAGCAGACCAGCGATGACCAGGAGTTTCTGATGAACACCCAGGATATCGTCGAGACCTGGCGCCGGGAGGCTATCCAGGAGGGCCTCCAGCAAGGCGAACGGAAGCTGCTCCTGCGCCAGCTGCGGCGGCGCTTTGGAG
>VBLP01000157.1:0-4687 GCA_005887925.1 Deltaproteobacteria bacterium
TCTTGCTGCTTCCACAAGCACGATTGTCGCCGTCGCCACCGTTCCTGCGATAAACTGGCGACGGCTAAGCTTCATAGTGCGGTTGGACACAGCGGCGGCGTTCGGCACCGTTGCGCTCGCTTGACGATCCATGATCAGAACGAGCCGTCTCGCATCGACGCCCTCGCGGACCTTGAGCTGCGGAAGATCGCCGTCGAGCAGCCCATCCAAGCTGATCGCAGCCCTTCCCTGCATGTACGCCGCCGCGACGGACTCGCGTTCCCCCAAGCCACCGTAGAAGCCGATCGCGAAATTCCGCGATGCCTCTCGATGGATCGAGCCACTCATCCCTACGACACAGTCGACGTGTGCCAGCAATGCCTCGGCCTGCATCTCGGTGTAGCAAGCGTTGAGGACGACCAACTTGACCGAGGCCCCCGCCGCGCGGAACGTCTCTGTGAGAGCCTCGGTCGAAACTACCCGAACTCCCCCTTCGGTGCCCTGAAAGAACAGCCCGTACTGCTGCTCGCCGCCATCGACGCCGGACTCGCCGACGATGATATCTCGGCGCGGTGCCAATCGGCGCTCACCTCTCATGTCCTGTCCGCTGTGACCGCTGAAATGGACCACTGTCGGCTTGAGCTTGCGCAACTCGCGGAGCAGGTCGAGCGGTTGCACCGCCCATCGCGTCTCGAACTCGAAGTGGTCCCGGTAGCCGCTGCGTTCCAGCTCCGCCTGGATCGCACGCGCCTCTCGATCAAGCGCCAGCTGGTCGGTTCCGCTGGGATTTGCGGCCAGGAACAGAATCTTGTGCTTTTCCATCGACTACCTCGGCTGGGTCGCTGCCTGATCTCACGCCCCGATCGTTCTGGACCCGCTTCACTGATGAGGCGACGGGACACGGTCGGATCCGACAGCCAAACGCGACCCAGCGGCGATTGCGCCGTCGGGTGCCGCTCGACCAGGCACCGCCCCTGGGCGACGCGCGCCCCTGACATGATGCGCTATGTCGTGCTGATCGATGGCCTCGAGGAATACGATCCCCGGCCGATTCAAGCGCCGCTGGCTGGCGTCAATTACATACTCCCATCGCTGGGGAGATCTAATCGTCGCTCAGCACGCCGCCGCTCGGGGTCGCGACTTGCGATGATGCGGCGTGAACGCGACGTGAACGCCTCCTCAGTGTCTGTACCACCGTGCTGCAAGAAATTCCGGACTTCAGGTGAAGCTGCTGCTGCACCCTACTACCGCGGCCGTACGGCAACCTCACAAGTTCTTGTGCTTCCCCGACGTTGGCTTGGAATGATCGAGCAGCCGGTCCGCAAAGGCAAGGGAATATGCTGCATAGCGCTGGTCCCATGTGCCCAGGAACGGTTCGGGCTCGTGTTAGAACCCAGTGAGTACGCAAGTGCGGCGATGTCGTCTGCGCTCTCGTCGATAACACTTCGTGCTAAGAATCATCGGGCCGTCACCATGATCGCCATCCTCGCGGGCAATGACGTCGGGCGGGTCTGGTTCCTCACGTGGCTCTATCGAGGGCGCCGTCCACGCCCGTGGCACGACAAGTAGCACGGCGGTCGGCTCTTCCTCTGGACGCACGAACCGACGATCGGTAGATCCGTATGGACACTCGCTCTCGATCGTGATGGGATGCTGACACTAGATCTCGGAGTGCCAGCATCGATTTAGCATCAGCCGGCCAAACCGCGAAACACAGCGCGTTCATAGACTCCCGCCGTTACAAGGAGCTACATTGGAAGCTGCGCGCTCATGGGGCCATACTCATCCTCTCGGGATGACGACAGGTGCAGGACACTCCTTGTCGTGCGTGCTGTCACCGGGTAGGGCAGCGTCGGTGTCCTGGCCCCCGACGACACGCGCGAGGTTCATGGTGGAGAGCGCCCGAATGGTTTCCTTGCGCAACGCGAGCTTGGAGGTTGTCTTTCTCATGGCGTCACGATAGCGCAGGGGGGGATGATGGGCGCAGGCGTCGATCACCGCCTCGGATTGCGGCAGCTGCCAGCGCGAAATTTCTCCGGTGAATCCGCGTGTCACGATGTCTGTCCCTTCGAGATGGACCCCGAGCACGGCGGACTTGTGCGCGGGAAGTGTCCAGAGCCTGGCGCCGGTCTCCGCGTCCCAGAACCGCAGCAGGCCGTCGGCGTCGCCACCGATCACCATGCCGGACAGGAGCACGGCGTCGCCGAGGACCCGCGGACCTCCTCGGTAGGTCTGGAGGAGCCGTCCTGTCGCTCCGTCCCACAGTCGCGCCGTCCCATCGGCTCCCGCCGTGAGCACGCGCTCGCCGGGGACCCAGCGCGCGGCGAACACCCGGCCGACATGTCCCTCGAGCCGCGAGACGATGCGACGGGCGTCGAGGTCAATGAGCAGCGGCGGTCCCACTTCGCCGGCGAAGGTCGGCAGGGCGACGAGGCGAGCAGCACCACGCTCAAGCGACATGATACGCACGGGCAGCACGAGATCGGCGAGGGCCACGCCGTCCGCGGCGTAGACGCGGAGGTGGCGCTCGGCATCGGCCACGAGGACGCGTCCATCCGCGAGGAGCGCTGCAGCGGTGACCCCGCCGGAGGTCTGGAGCGCGACGTCGGTCCCGTCGTCTCGCACAATGCGTACCGAGCCGTCCAGGGCTCCGCTCACGATCGCTCGGCCGGAGTCGGCGAACGTGATGGCGCTGACGGCAGCACCATGCTCGATCGTACGGCGCAGGCGACCTCCGGGAAGCCCGTACAGCTCCACGACCCTACCGCGCGCGATGGCGGCAACGTCGCCCGTCGAAGAGACCGCTGGGGACGCGGAAATGAAGTCGTTCGTCTCGATCGATGTCGTGGCGGGCAGTTTCGAGATATGAGTCGGAAGCTTCCCTGATCCATCCCTTCGCGACATGGAGTGCCGGATCAGCCGTTACCCCCATGGCGGTGATTATCGAGAGCGCCTCTCAGCAGCTCGTCCACGATGGCGCCCGGACCTTCGACCAGCGGATCCACGCAGGGTACTTTCGTGCGGAGTGCGATCTCCTCCAGCCATGCCCGGCGCTCGCCGGCGGGTACCAGCCTCGTGTTCAGGCACACGCCCACGCAGCGCAGTCTGGATTCGTACGTCGTCCCATCGCCAGATGCGTATCGATGCATTCGACGAGATCCGGCAGGGGGTAGTCGACATAGCCGCCATGGGTGCGCCGCCCGACTTCGTGGCAGACCACGATCGCATCCGGCTGCGACCTATGAAGCAATCCCAGGCTGACCCCCGCATAGGCGGGATGGAACAGCGATCCCTGTCCCTCGATGACGTCCCAGTGGTCCACATCGTTGTCGGGTGAGAGGACCTCCGCCGCTCCGGCGGTGAAATCGCAGACCACGGCGTCGATCGGCAAGCCCTCGCCTGCGATCATGATTCCGGTCTGCCCCGTGGCCCGAAACGTTGCCTTCAGCCCCCGCCGCTTCAGCTCCCGTGTGATTGCGAGTGCTGAATACTTCTTGCCGACGGCGCAGTCGGTCCCCCACGGTCAAGAGGCGCATGCCGGTGCGTTTGCGCCCGCTGCCGACTGGCAGATTCGGTGGCGGTACGCGCACATCGACGAGTCGCGCGCCGCCGGAGGCCGCGGCCTCGGCGAGGCCGGGGACGGACGCGAGCCTGTGGTGCATGCCGGCCACGATGTCCAGTCCCGCGCGCGCGGCCTCCTCCAGCAAGGCAACCCACGTGCGCTGGATGCCACCGCCCACGGGCGCCACGCCGAGGATCAGCGATCGGCAAGACCAGGTAACGGTCCGCCTACTCCTCCTCGACAAACGCGCCGTCCGCCGAGAACGTCGCCTCCTTGCGCGCCTTGTCGATGACAAAGGCGATCTCGTAGCGAACGTCCTTGCCGGCGGTCTGCTTGTTGGCGCCGGTCGCCTTGGCCCTGGGGTACTTCGCGGCGAACGCCTTCCTGACGGCGTTTGGCAGCGCGTCGACTGCGATCGGCTCCTCGACCTGGAGAATCGTGCCGTCGGCAGCGACGTCGACCTCGAGTCGGTCGCCGCCCGGTTTCGTGAGCTTGACCTCGAAGATGTCCTTGCCGTGATCGCGCTCGTGCTTGCACGCCGAGATCGTCACGTTGGGGAACGCCTTGTTGACGCTGGCGATCACCGGCGCGTGCATGTGGCGATGTTCGCTGCGTGAGATGAAGCCACGATGAATCCTGCACCGTGCGCATCGCGCACGCCGCGCGCTGGAGCACAGCGCCCAGGCGGGGACTGCCGCCGGGAATTCATGTTCGCTTCATCCATCGAAGACGCTGCGCGCGTGGCACGTGTCGCCGTCCGAGGCGAGCGGTCGCCGAGGTGACCGCGCTGCTCGGGCGCGCGGGTCACTCCACCCCCGCGAACATGAACGCCAGATGAACCTGCGTGAGATGCTCTCCCTCGCGGTTTCACCCAGCGGCGGCTTCGTGCGAGCTTGCGCACATGCGATGTACCGTCTTCATATCCGCCGCGGCCGTGCTCGGCCTCGGCTGTGGTTCTCCGCAGTCCACTCCTGCGACCGGCCCCGCCGGCGCCGCGCCTTCGGCCACTTCCTCCGCCGGCGCCACGCCTGCACCCGTACCGGCGAAGATGACCACGCTCGCATTGCCGGGCGGCGGTCCAGATGGGGTCGCGATGGACTACATGCTCGACAACCCGCGCACCAACACCGTCTGGGTGACCGCGGC
>VBLP01000157.1:5047-45968 GCA_005887925.1 Deltaproteobacteria bacterium
GGTTCTACACCAACCTCGAGGACAAGGACGTCACCCTCGCGATCGACCTCGCGACGCGCAAGGTCATCGCGACCTGGAAGCCCGCCTGCGGCGAGGAGGGCCCGCGCGGCCTGCGCCTCGCCGACGCCGAGGGCATCTTGCTCGTCGCCTGCACCGGAAAGCTGGTCAGCCTCGACGTCGCGCACGACGGGGCCGCTCTCGGCTCCCTCGACGTCGGCGAAGGCATCGACGACTTCGACTACTCGCCCGCGGATCACCGGGTCTATGTCGGCGCCGCCAGGGCTGCCAAGCTCACCGTCGCCACGCTCGACGCGCACGGCGGACTGACGCAGATCGCCACGGTGCCGACCAAGGAAGGCGCGCGCAACGGCGTGGTCAGCCGAGACGGCCACGTCTACCTCGCCAACTCCAAAGACTCCGAGCTCGTCGTCGTCGGACCGTAACGTCGCGGCGCAGAACCTACGACGAGCCGGCGATGTCGAGCTGGCTCGCCGAGTACCTCGATCAGGTCGGGGCGTCCTCTGGTTTCGCCACCGCGGCGGGATCGGCGGCCATGATCGAGAGCCACGACCGCCGCGGCGCGGTGGACGCGCCGCTACGCGTGGTCGAGTCTACATCTGGGGACCAGGAGATCCGTTGAGCTGCACCTCCGGGCGCCGATGGTATAACCGTTCCGATGGTCGAACCCGGGCCGAGCTATGTCGCCTACGAGGAGTACCTCGCGGCTGAGCAGAAGAGCGACACGAAGCACGAGTGGCTCGACGGCATGATCTACGCGATGGCGGGCGGAACGCTCGAGCACAGCCGCCTCGCGCAGAACATGGGCGCCGCCTTGAAGACAGCGCTCTCCGGCTGCGACGTGTTTCAGTCCGATGCGATGACGTTCGTGCGCGCGACCCAGCTATCGACGTACGCCGATGTGGCGGTCGTCTGTGGCCCCATCGAGTCGCAGAAGATCGAACGTAACGGCCGCGTTCTCGGCGAGGCGTTGCTGAACCCGACCGTGCTCGTCGAGGTGCTCTCGGAGACGACCGAAGACTACGACCGGGGCGAGAAGTTCGCGCACTACATGCGGATCCCGAGCCTCCGAGAGTACGTGCTGGTCTCGCAGGACACGCCGCGGATCGAGGTGTTCCGGCGCCCGGAACGAGGCCACTGGATCCGCCAGGAAGCGCGAGCCGGTGGCACGATCGCGATCGCCGGACGGACGATCCACGTCGACGACATCTATCGGCGGGCCAGCACGTAGCCGCGCAAACCGGCCGGGCATCGTGCTGACCTGTTGCCGACCATGACATCGTCCGTCCGCGCGCTGCGACCGACGGCATGCCCCTGCCCCACCGGTCAGTGGCTGAAGGGGCGGCCAGGCGATAAATTCCTCGGCCGAAGGTCGCGGCGTACAGCGCCCGCTGTCGAGGCTTTCATGCGACATCGCTGACCAGGACGTGCGGCGGCATCCCACTCGACAGCTGGCTGAACGGCGAGCCGGGATACAGTCGCGCGCATGCAGGCGCGCATCCTCGACGGCGACAAGCTGCTGACCACGACCGACCCGGCCGAGATCCGCGCCGCGCTCGCGGCCCAGCAGCGGATCTGGATCGACCTCGAGCGCCAGACCGCCGAGGCCGACGCACTGCTCACCGACGTCCTCAAGCTCCACCCGCTCACCGTCGAGGATATCTGGGCCGACCGCTCGCGGCCCAAGATCGACGACTTCGACGACTACCTCTACGTGATCATCCACGGCATCGGCGCCGCCCGCCATGACAAGCTCAAGACCGTCGAGATCGACGTCGTCATCGGTCCCCACTGGCTGGTCACCCACGACCCGACTGGCCTGGTCACCGACGACGTCGGCACCGATCTCGACCACTCGACGCGCACGATGGTCAAGGGCATCGCCTGGCTCGCCCACGCCGTGCTCGACCGCGCGGTCGATCGCTACATGCCGGTGATCGATCAGCTCGATACCGAGATCGAGCAGCTCGAGAACGACGTCCTCGATCGCGCCGGCACACCGCGCGGCCGGGGCGTGCTGATGCGGATCCTCGCGTTCAAGCGCCGGCTCCAGGAGCTGCGCCGGATGAGCATCCACCAGCGCGAGATCCTGCTCCGGCTGTCGCGCGGCGAGTTCGACGAGATCCCCGCCGACGCGCTGCCGTTCTACCGCGACATCTACGACCACTTCCTGCGGATCAACGACATCGCCGAGGGCTACCGCGACCTCGTGACCTCATCGCTCGACGCTTACCTCTCGGTGCAGTCCAACCGGATGAACGAGATCATGAAGACCCTGACCCTGATGTCGACGGTGATGATGCCGCTGACCTTCATCGTCGGGCTCTACGGCATGAACTTCAAGCACATGCCCGAGCTCGACTGGGTCTGGGGCTACCCCGCCGTGATCGGCCTCATGATCGCGGTTGTCACCGGAATCGTCCTCTGGTTCCGCCACCGCGGCTGGATCGGCGGCCACGATCGAGAGCCATGACCGCCCCGGCGGTGGACGCGCCGCTACGCGTTACCTGCGGGCCGCGATTTCCAGGCTCCTGCTGCCTTTGCCGCCCGTGCTGACGTCGTTGTCGGGCGTCCGGCCGGATCTCGGAACGACCTCAGATGAGCTTGAAACTACTCGAGATCTACTGGTTTTCGATACGTTGACCATTTCAACGCGTGTCCAGGCGTTTCACGGCGCCACGAGAACGTAGGACGAGATCCGGCAGGAACCGCGGTTGGGACGGTACTGCCCACCGAGCGTCGTCGGGCTTGCGCGATGACAGTGCAGGCCGGTGCACGGGCCGGAAGGGGTTCGTACGGACGCGAAACAAGGCTCCGGAGCTGCCGATCTCGTCTCCCAGCTTCATTCGAGGGTACTTGTTCTTCGCACCCTCGAGGTGACTCGCCCAGAGGGCGCAATCGGTCTCTCTGCGCACGATGTCCGGATCGAGACCGAGCACGACGCGATCGTACTCGATCGCGCTGGCCAGCACCCTGCGTCGCTCCTTGTCATCAACGCTCGGCTGGGCAACCCGGCGGACTTCGTCCAGGTATTGCTCTGCCTGTGGATAGCGTTCCTGTGCCCCCGAATCGCATCTGAGCGAGGTCGCATAGCCCAACATATGCTCGTAGATGGTCAATGATCTGAGCACATATTTTTCTACGGTTCCGTAGTCCATCTCTTCGCGAGATTCCGTGCTGTAGGCGCACGTGCCCGGCGTTGGCGTGATCGGCAGTGATCGCACATTGATATCCACGTAGCCGTGTCCGGCCCAGTAAGCGACTCGTGCAAACTGCATGGGCCAGTCGGTGATCGACGCCACATTGAGCTCCCACTGCTCGCCAGCTCCAAATCCGACAGTCGTCGTGGGGTAATGCATGTGGCCGGAGATATAGGTCATGAAATTCTCGTCGGACATCAAGTCCTTCAAGTTGCTGGCACCGATGACGCTGATGCTTTGCCAGTCATGGTGGCCCATCAAGAAGAACCGCGTGGAGCCGTGCTCGCGGTGCAGTTCCCTTGCCTTCGCGGCCTGGTGCCGGCTGACCCGTCCACAGACTCCCGGAAACTTGCACTTGTTCAATACCGTGGTCAGTAGCTGCGAAAATCTCGACGATGGCGGTCTGCCCTCATAGTCGGAGGTGTCCAGAAGAATCGCATGATCGCCGCGAGGCAGCTCCACGTCCTGCAGCAAGTAAGCCTGCCATGATCGGGAAAACGTATCGGACTTCCGGGTCGCAGACGCACCGACGGCAGCGATCGCTCTGACCGTGAGTGACCGGCCGGCCATGACATACGCACCTCGCGCATCGAAGACCCAGTAGTCGCCATCGAGGGTCCAGCTCCCCGGGTCCAGCGGATCCCTGGAGAGCCCGGTGCGTCGGTTCAGGTCATCCAGAAACATCCAGACGGCCACGGCCTTCGTCATGGTACCCTGCGCTGCATTGGAGTGCTGCTGCCCGAGGAGTTCGTCCTCCAGCCGTGCAAGCTTCGAGACAAGCAGTGGGGAGCCCGTGCCAGCGTATTCGCAGGCACCTTGCCAGGTGAAATCTGCGGGGTTCTCGAGGGCATCCGCCGCAAATGTCAGATTCCCCATGTAATAACCATCATGGTTGCCGAGGACGCCAAACCACGGAAGCCCCTCCATGGCCCCAAGGAACCGCACCATCTCGCCGGTGCACGACGTGTTGGCAGCGTCGCCAAGGAAGAACACAGGCAGCGGCGTTTCTTTCATGTGCTGCACCACGGCGCTCAACAGGTGCCCGGACCACAGGTCCACCGTGGGTGGACGGATCGCATGCACGGCACGGTCGTCCAGCATCTTGGTCCTGGATCGTGTCGAGGCTCCGGCCACGTTGTTCAGCTGAGGGTCGGCAAACACCCAGAACGCTTCCGGGCTCTCGGTGTGACTCTCCGCCGGGGCGCGCGGCGGCCGGATCGCAGGCCTCGGCGGCGACAAGCAGGCGCCGTAGCTGATCACCAGCGCGATGGCAGCGGATGCCCGCAACCAGACGACCGAGCGCCCTCCGGGAGCGCGCATCAGTGGATCTCCTTGGCGGTATTACCGGCCGGTATCAGGCTGAGAATGAAGGTGGTGCCCTCCGATCCGAGGGGCTTCAGGAGCCTGGCGACGAGCATTCCCTGGAAGGTCTTCTGGAACTTGCCGCCGAGATAGACGCCGACCTCGATCTCGCGGCGCTGGCTGCCCGGCATGGCGGTCCCCGCGGGATCGGGGCCGTGCCACCACGCATAGCTCGCCACGCCATAGACGCCCACCCGTGGCAACGCGTCCTCCCCGTCGACGACATGCGACCCGCGGAACTCGTAGCCCGCCGAGACCCGCAGGTTGCTGAACTGGGGATACTCCACGGCGGTGGTCCCCAGCATGTCCGTGGCGCCTTCGATACGCATGCCCGACAGGCTGCCGAAGGCGCTGTGGCTATGAGCCTTGGTCTGGGAGTCATAGGAGTACATCAACTCGAACGCGCCCCCGGCCGATGCCTTCCCGCTGTCCTGCAGCGCGGAGCGACGCATGACGCGCGCGCCGACGGACACGGTGTGAAAGCTCTGTCCCTGAACCTGACGGAGGCAGTTGGTATCCACCTCCACCTTCGTTGCATCCGCCATCGTCGAGTGTTCCAGCTCACGTACTTTCTTCAGGCAGGCCCGGTCCTGCAGCTCCGAGACCCACAGCTTGGGACTGACGAGGACGCGCATTCTCAATCCGACGGTCGACAGCTTCGTTGCAGATAGCTCCGTGTCGACCGGCTCGCGCAGAAACCGAGGCAGATCCTGCTCCATCAGCTCGGCGAAGGCATCGGCCTTGACCCGCTCGCTGATATCGAGCCCACCGAGCTGTGTGTACAGATTTGCGTCCTGGCCCAGGAGCTGCGCATCCAGGTTCGCCTGAAAGCCATCGATCGGCGTGAGCGATGGGATGCCGAGCGTTCCACCACGAGCCGCGCTGAGCTGCTGAAGGCTTGCGGTATCGAGGTCGCGCCGCAGGAGCCGCCTGGTCTCGATTTTGTCCACCGGAGTAGCCTCATCGTGAACGGCGCCGGACACCGCTCCCGTGTTGTTCTCGGCGCCCGCGGCAGCCGCCGTGGCGTCCGCCGCCGCTGCTGGCTCGTCGTCCGCCGCTGCGGGTCGCACACACCCGAGGAGCAGACCCATGACCAGGCCTCGCCTCCACCAGCCACCCGCCGACCCGCCGCACCGTCGCCGCAACCACGAACCGACCATTTGCTGCATACCGTCCTGCCTCTCCCTGCGCATCTCGCGCGTCGTGACCGATCAGCAAGCCGGATGCCGTCGCCTGCGTGGCGCCGCGGCGCTGCAACCTCGCGTCATCTCGAGGCGAATCGCGACGCGCGGCGACCGGCAGTCCGGTTCTCCGCACGTGGCTGGGCCGAAAGTCAGGGAAACCGGACGGTCGAGGAGCGAAGCGGCTTGCCTGGCCGCGGCGATCCATGTCCAGATCGTTCGGCGCCTCGAACATGCCCGCGTCCTCCGATGCAGAGACTTGTGCCGTCGAGCGCGATTTCTATCGGCGCCTGCTCGATCTGGGGGGGCAGAGCGAGATCGAGCCGCTGCTCGATCAGGCGCTCGCCCTGATCGCGGAGGTCACGCAAGCGTCGACCGCGTACCTCGAGCT
Organism: Deltaproteobacteria bacterium; assembly: GCA_005887925.1. Lineage (GTDB taxonomy): Bacteria > Myxococcota_A > Polyangia > Haliangiales > Haliangiaceae > JABFXX01. The sequence continues at coordinate 11,200 of VBLP01000157.1, forward strand.
CCACGATGACGAGCTGGCGCCGCGGTTCTGGCGGGGTCACGGTTGCTCGGCCGACGATGTCGCATCGATCCGCGAATCGATCTCCGGCGGGATCATCGCCCGGGCGATCGCGGATGGCCGGACCGTGGAGACCCCGTCTGCGCTCGGTGATCCGAGGTTCGAGAGCATGACCAGCGTCCAGACCCACGAGATCGAGGCCGTGCTGTGCGCGCCCGTGGGCGTGCCGCCGATCGGCGTCATCTACTTGCAGGGACGCACCGGCGGCGATAGCTTCACAGCCGTCGATCGCGAGCGGCTGGAGCTGTTCGCCCGCCAGCTCGCGCCGATCGCCGATCGGCTCGTGGCGCTGGGGCCGGGCCGCGAGCGGATCGATCACACGCGCGCAATTCGCCAGCGGTTTCGCTGCGACGAGCTGGTCGGGCGGTCCGAGGCGCTGGCACGCGTGCTGACCGAGGCATCGCACGTCGCACCGCTGGAGATCAGCGTGCTGATCACCGGTCCGACGGGCACGGGCAAGTCGGTCCTGGCACGCGCGATCGCAGCCAACAGCAAGCGCGCACAGCAGCCGTTCGTCGCGATCAGCTGCGCCGCGATTCCGGAGGCGCTGATCGAGAGCGAGCTGTTCGGCGCCGAGCGCGGCGCGCACTCCACCGCGACGCATCGCATGTCCGGCAAGATCGCGGCGGCCGCCGGCGGAACGCTGTTTCTCGACGAGGTGGCGGAGCTGTCGAGCGGTGCGCAGTCCAAGCTGCTCCAGCTCCTGCAGGAACGGCAGTACTACCCGCTCGGCGCGAGCACGCCCGTCGCAGCCGACGTGCGCATCATCAGCGCCACGAACGAGGACCTCAAGGCACGGGTGACCAGGCGCCAGTTTCGCGAGGATCTGTATTACCGCCTCCACGTGTTGCCGATCGAGATGCCGGGGATCGCCGAGCGGAGAGACGACATCCCGGAGCTCGTGGAACACTTCTGTTCCGCGGCATGCCAGCGGCACGGGCTGCGTCTGTTGCGGATCGCGCGGCGCACGCTGCAGGCCTGCCGGGACGCGGCGTGGCCGGGGCACCTCCGTGAGCTGGCCAACGCGATCGAAGCCGGGGTCGTACGGGCGCAGATCGATGACTCCGAGACCTTGCTCGAGCACCACGTCTTCCCCAGAGCTTCGAAGACCGCAGACGACCTGATGACCCTGCACGAGGCGACCCGACAGTTCCGGCGGCGCTATGTCCGGGATGCGCTGATCCACGACTTCGGTCTGCGGCGCGACGACGAGCGTTGAGCAGCCACGGCCGTTCGGCGACGCATCGTCCAGCAGCCGAGCGAGTCAGCGATTCCGGACGCCATGGGACCATCGCAGGTCTCGCCGGGTCAGCGCACGATCGGGATCCGCGTGGTTCCGGGCGCTTCGCCGCGTTCGCGTCGGACGCAGCTCTGCGGTCTCGTACTTGCTAGAGCAATTCACACTCGAGAGCGGGACTGATCTCAACGAACCGGAGGGGCATTGTCATGATGAGAGTTGAATTTGACGGGATCTGGGATGTTGTCACGGAGGCCACGAATCAGGCCAATCTGCTTCTGGCAAAGGCGGAGTTCTACGAACGGATCCGCACTTGTCCGCGTTTCGAGCTCACGAAAGCCTCGCCGCGTGACATCGCAGACCTCATGGAGCGATGCACGGCGCGCCTGACCGTCCGGCTGTACAAGAGCCGCTGGCCATGGTCCCGCGCGTTCGGGTACGAGGACGCGAGATTCCCCGATATGGTCTTCCTCAACACCCGCAAGCTCGATCGCAGCATGGCCAGCATCGTCGGCACCATCATCCACGAATCGGTTCATGCCGCAGACGCACACAGTCCCCTGGACTTCGGCCACGGCAGCAACTCGTCCGCGGACAAGGAGAACACGGCCCCCTACTGGATCGGGAACCTGGCGATCAGCATGGTGAGCGATCAGCCGTTTGCCGCCGTCGACCATGCAGCAATCGATGTGCTCGACGACCCGGCGGAGGCAGTGGCCTGACCTGCGTGTCACGTGTGGCCATGATGCAGGAACGACCCGGCCGATTTGCCGGAGCGCGCGGCTACGGCGACTCGGTAACCCACCGGTCGGTGATCTCGATCTCCGCGGCGATCGGAGAGCGCAGGATGCCGTCCTTGATCTCGTGGGGGCTCGCGCGTTCTCCTATCGGCCGCCGATCGCACGAGTCGTCGTCGAGGCCGAGCGCAGCGCGCTGGCGCTGCCGCGGCGCCTCCGGAAGACCCTGCGCCTTGCCGAGGGCTGCGAGGCGCGGTGCGAGGGCAGGATCGAGGACGGCGTCGAGGAACCGGCACAGGCGCGCGGGGATCGGCTGGTCGCGTGCCACGGCGAGATACAGCCAGAGCACCTTGCGGCCGTCGAGACGCTTGCCGTGTTCGCTATCGATCGTGACGAGTGGGACCACCTGATCGGTCGAGAACGACCGGGTCGATAGCGCCAGGACATCGGGATCGGTCGCGCGCCGGGTGAGGACCTCGTCCGCGGATATGTCGGCTGCGCGATCGGAAGGGCAGAGTTGCCGCGGAGCGCAGAGCCATACATCGGCCTGAAGGATTGTCGAGGACGTCGAATCGTTCGGCAGCGGTGGCGCTGTCCGCCCGAAGACCGTCCAGCCGACGTTCCGTCCGGCGAACGGCGGCGTCGAGAGCCCGAGGTCTGCCCATATCGTCGGCGCCAGCACCTGGCCGCGACCGCAGCACAGGTGGGCACGGATCGCTGCGAGATCGATCCGGCGTAGCGGGTTCTCGCGCCGGACGAACAGCGCCGTCTCGTCGAACCCGACCGGCACCTCCACCATGACCTTGCCCGCCGCGCGAAGATCCTCTGGGGTCTTCTGTTCGAAGCGTACCGAAACCGCGGCGAAGTCGAACTCCGCGGCGCGGAGGCTGCGTATCGCACCCCCGGAGCCCACATCCTGGATCGACTCGAGTGGGATCGAGGTGGAGCTCCGTTCCTCCAGAAAGGTGCGTACCGGCGCGAGGAAGCCAAACAGCACCGTTCCGCTGCCGCCGACCATGACCCGAGGCGGCTGGCGCAGGAGCGGCCTGACTCCGAACAAGGCGGCTCCCAGGATGAGCGCGAACAACGCCACAAACCATGCGATGCGCCGCCGAATATCGTGCGTGGGACCGGTCGGGGCGACCTCGGCCGGCTCCTCGATGAGCGCCGCGCCGCCGCTGCGTTCGTAGTGTGCCCGGGTCAAGCGTGCCTCATCGGCGGCCAGCGCGTCGTAGAGGACCGAGCACGCGCGCCGGAGGTGCGGCGGATAGACGCCGCGGCCTGGCCCGGCGTCGGGCTCACGAGCAGCCGCCCGCTCGAGGTCGTCCAGCAGCAGGGTCACGAGATCCTCGTCGATCGTCAGCCGGAGCTCGGAGAGCAGGCCGACGATCGCCTCGCGCGCGCCGTCCCGGGTGAGCAGGCCAAGCGTCACGACGAAGGCCTCCGCCCCGCCGACGCTCAGCACCGTGGGGCTCGGCGTGCGGACGGACGTGATCACGGTGACATCTGCGTCCGCAGGCCAGCGCTCGGGAGCGAACACGTCGCGGACGATCTCGTCGAGTCCGCGCTGACCATCGGGCAGCAGCCCCTCGAGCTGATCGAGGACGAGGATCAGCTTTCCCGCAGCGCGTGCTTGCCAGCGCTCTATGGCACCGGCGACATCGGGCGCGGCGGGATCGATCCCGTGCGCGAGCGCCGCAGCCGCGACCGCTGTCGCACCGGGGCGGCAGGCAGCGTAGACCACGCGTGCGCCGAGCGCGTCGAGGTGCGGGATGACGCCGCGGCGCAGGAGCGTCGTCTTGCCGATGCCCGCGGGCCCTGCGAGCACGACGGTGCGGCGGTACAAGACGTGATCGGCGAGCGACTCGACCTCACGGTCGCGGCCATAGAGCTCCACGGCGGTGCCGAAGCGCTCGGCAGGCTCCAGCGCGAGCGCGCGGCGCAGTACCTCGCGCAGCCGAGGCTCTGCGATCTCGTCGAGCGGCGGGACGAGCATGTCACGCGAGCGCCGCCGCCATCCGGTCAGCAGCGTGACGAGGACGAGCGCCACCGCGAACAGGTCGGAGCGCGCATCGACCCGCCCGTTGTGGAGCTGCTCGGGTGCCATGTACGCTGGCGTGCCACCGACAGAGCGCGTCGGATGATCCGGCGCGCGAAGACGCGACAGACCGAAATCGACGAGGACGACCCGCTCGCCCGCTCGCGCAGGAGCGAGCAGCACGTTCGCGGGCTTGATGTCAGCGTGGATGAGCCCGGCTTCGTGCGCCGCTCCGAGACCGGCGAGGAGCTGGCCGACGAGCATGCGCGCGCGGTCCACCTCCAGGCGTCCTTCCACCTGGATCACCTGCTCCAGGTCGCGGCCGTCCAGCAGCTCCATCGCAAAGAACAAGCGGCCATCGGGCGTGACGTCGGCCTGATAGATCCGCACCACGTTCGGGTGATCGATGCGCCCGACGCTCTGGATCTCGTGCACGAACAGGCGGCCGCCGGGCGACGATGGGTCGACGTCGGCGTGCAGGATCTTGACCGCGACATCGCGTTCGACACTCAGCTGGCGCGCTCGATACACGGTGCCGAACCCGCCGCGCGCGATCAAGCCGTCGATCCGGAAGCGCCCCGGCAGGATCGCGCCGACGAGCACGTCCGGTTCGGCACTCCCGTGCGCTGGAGGCGGGGCGCGACGCGGACGGCGCGTCAGTCGCGGATCCCATCTACTCGTCAGCGGTGGTGGTGTAGCGAGGGTGTCGGCGAGCGCCGGGGACAGGAGCGCGAGCCCCGGAACCTCTCGCGCGAGGTAGCCGCCGAGACTCCGGAAGGTGATCGTGCCAGTGCGCTCGTCGACGGCATCGCCGGCAAAACCATCGCGCAACGTCTCGATCATGCGCACCGCTCGCAGTCCCGCACCGACGGCGATGAGGTCCTCGGGTCGCGTCGTCGCGAGCGCGGCCAGCCAGACTTGCTCCAGCCGGTCCATGTCGTCGGCACTCGTCGCGGGATCGCTCCAGCCGGCGAGCACAAAGACGACACGCGCCGCCCCGGACGCACGGAGGCGAGATCCGATCATGGCCAGAGGTAGCGATCCGGCGACTCCCGCGTGCTCCGGCTCCGGCGCGGTCATGAACGCGGGCTCGCCGTCAGAGCGAATCACCCCTCCCATCGCGACCACGAGCGCAACGTTCACCTCGAGCGTGCTCAGCGACGTCAGCTCGCGCTCCAGGTTGGTGTACCCCGGGAGCTGATCTGGCCGATCGCCGGGTGCGAGCCGGGTGACGCGCCACGCGGGGTTGGCGGCAAGCAGCGCTTCGCCGATCTGCCCGAGTGTTTGGACCAGCGAAGCATGCTGCGCCGGCTCGTCCACCGTATGGCCTGCGATGAGGAGAGCGGTGTTGCTTGGCGAAGGTGCGTCCATGGGGGATGGACCGGTCATGCCGGCTCACGCGAATGTACTCGTGAAGCGACCGATCGATCTGCCATGGAGCAATACGCGGCACCGCGAAGCTCTCCAGATCATCCGACGCGCGCGGATCTGGTCGGCGTCATCCTGCGGCGGGCGTCGAACGTCGTCCTGCCGCTGGTCGCCGCAACGGTCGCCGGACTCGTAGCCAGGACTGCGAGCGGTAAGAACCGAGCTTCAGATGACGAAGCAGCACCGACGGCTCGTCGATGCTGCGTTGGGCAGCGCTGTCCGGTGACTGGCCGACATCCGGACGCGTGTCCGCCCGCCGGCCACGGCGCACCGGCACTACTGATCGGCAACGCCCACGCGTTGACGCGAGACGTGCTGAGACCTGGCGCAGTGAGTCGCCCGAGGGCAGCGAGAAGGTCTCGTCCGGTCCACCGTGGCGGCCCCGCCACACGCAAGCTCCCGCCGATCATCACCATGGAATCACCGACCGCCGCACACAGCCCGCAAAGGCCGCCGGTATCGCCGGCGAAGTGCAGAACATGCGCTTGCATCCGCGCTGCTCGTAACCATAGTATTTGCATGGTCGCAGCGGCCTGCTCGATGCGCGGCAGCAGCGCCGCTATCTGTGGACCGACGCATTCGCCGTCTGCAATTTTCTCGCGCTCGGCCAGATCGATCGTGCGCTCGCGCTCGTCGGTCGCGTTCACCGCGAGCTCGGCCGACACCATCCCGATGATGCGCGACGCGGATGGATCAGCGGGCTCGGCGATGCCGAAGGCGACGCGCATCCCACGCTCGGCGGCCTTCGCATCGGCAAGTCGCTGCCCGAGCGCAGCGACCACGAGCTGTTCGACGAACGGCTGGAATGGGACCGCGATGGGCAGTACTTCCACTACCTGACCCGGTGGATGCACGCGCTCGATCAGGTGGCGCGCGTGACCGGCGACGAGCGCCACGCCATCTGGGCGCGCGAGCTCGCCGACACCGCGCACCGGCGATTCGCGTACGGGCCACCGGGCCACCGCCGCATGTACTGGAAGATGAGCGTCGACCTGACGCGGCCGCAGGTCGCCTCGATGGGCCACCACGACCCCCTCGACGGCTACGTCACGTGTCTGCAGCTCGACGCCACCGCCCCGCGCGGGGTGGACCTCGGCGACGCGATCGCCGACTACCGCGGCATGATCGATCCGAGCAGGCTCACCACCGGCGATCCACTCGGCATCGGCGGACTGCTCGTCGACGCCTACCGGCTCACCCAGCTCGACCGCGATCGTCCGCTGCGCGACGCGTTGCTCGACGCAGCACGCGCCGGCCTCGCGCATTACGTGATGCAGCCCGACCTGCGGCTCTCCGCGGACCATCGGCTCGCGTTCCGCGAGCTCGGCCTGGCGATCGGGCTCGCGGCGGCGCTGGCCATGGACGCCCCCGGCTTCAAGCAGTATGCGCAGCTGCGCGGCTCGATCGAGGCGTTCTGGCTCGACGGCGCCCATCGCCGCTCGCGAACCTACCGCGGCCACGAGGACATCAGCGACGTGATGCTCGCGACGAGCCTTCAGCCCGACGGGTTCCTCGTGCTCCGCCACCACGGCGCGGTCGCCTCCGCCGCGGTTCGTCCGCGCTGATGCACGCACGCCTGCAGGATCTGCGTACCCAGGCTCCCGCCATGAAGATCTTGCGCACTTGTCGCATCCGCCTGGCGCGAGTCCGGGCACATCCGTGCACCGGCGCAGGCACGTGATGTGCTGCGAGGTCGGTCATGACCTTCCAGAAGATCCTGTGCCCCATCGACTTCTCCGAGGACTCGCAGCAGGCGCTGCAGGTCGCAGCCGAGACCGCAGCAATGGATGACGGACTACGGGATGCAGTGGCCCAACGAGGTGCTGCTGGAGGCCCAGGCGCTCGAGGAGGGCAAGCTCGCGACGTATCGCACGGACGCCCAGCGCCTCGGCGCGCCCGAGGTCGTGACAAAGCTGCTGCGCGGTGAGCCATGGGACCAGATCGTGTCGGTGGCCCGCGAGGACCCGGGGATCGACCTGATCGTCATGGGCACCCACGGCCGCACCGGCCTCCGGCGCGCCCTGATCGGCTCGGTCGCCGAGCGGGTCGTGCGCCACGCGCCCTGCACCGTGATGGTCGTCCGGGCGCCGCAGGCAAAGCAGCCGGCGTAGGCCCGCAACGACTCGATCGTGATCAGCGAAGCATTCCATATTCAAGGTGGTGTTCCCGTCCAACCATCGACCATCTCGAAAGAATATCGACTTCGCGTTTGTGACGGCCGTGACGAATCAGAAGCACCGCGTGGTTCCGGACCCGAATGAGCTGACAGAGACATTGGCCGACGATGACCGGGTCGAAAAGATCGAATGGTCCATCGATCATCCCGACGATGATCGAAGCTATCGCATCTACTGGAACTGGCCCGAGTTACTCTAGTCTCGTCGATCGGGAATCGCCTCCACGGGCAACTCGGAGCGTGGGCACGGTTCGCCGCGCCGGGCGGGGCCGCAAGCCGGCGGTGGCTGCGACGTGGATGAGGCGGCGGCCACGGGTCGGCTGCGAGCGCGCCGGGCAGAGCTTCGTCGCTGGCGACCGCCGGGGTGAAGTGGTGTAGGGTCTCACCGCTTCGAAACGATGCAGCGCCGGCGGAGGCGCGGATGCGGGTGCCGTCCTGGGCGACGCGATGGAGATCGATGAGGTCGTATTTCATGAGCCGCGCCGGGCGCTGGGTCACGAGCTCGCTGAAGACGTCACCGTGGTCGCTGCGGAAGTCGTTGAGGCGGTGATAGGCGCGGCGCGGCGCGCGGATCTCGCGCGGGCAGCTCTCCCAGCTGCTCGGCATCGACCAGCAACGCCACGCGCCGGCCGGGCCCCGGCCCGAGCTGGCTATGGGGCTCCGCAGGGCCCCGGCAGGCTCCTGGTCGCTATCCCGAGCCTTCCAGGGCCATCCGCGGCTCCGTCTTCAGCCCCCGATCCTTGGCGCGCCGAATCGTGCCCAGGCTCTCAGACCGTGACGACCTCGGCATCCACGCCGCGGGCCTCGATCAGCCGTGCGAGGTCGTCGGGATCACCTGTCACGATACGGTCCGTGTCGTCGGCAAGCAGCGCGACATGACCGTCAATCACATCGTTAGTTCGGGTGACCGCAAGCAGCTCTCCGACGCGGGTGTCGTCGCCCGGCGCAAGAGCTCGGACGCCAACACCGGCCAGGATGCGCGCAAGCAGGGCTTGCTTGCGACCGTCTCGCCAGACCTGGGCGACGACGGCGGCGCTGGTCCAGAGCGGCACGCGCTGCTCGTGGAGGACGCGCAGCATCGCTTCGATCCGCCGATCTCGCCGCTCTATCGCGACGAACGCACCGGCGTCGAGGATCACCTTCACGCGCGTCGCGCCTTGCGGCGCCGCGACAGCCCGAGGGACTCAGCCGCTCGGTCCAGATCTTCTTGCGTCAATGCGCCCTCTTCGGCTTCCCACCGATCGAGCGCCTCACCGAGCAGCTCGTTCCGGATCCGGTCGGCGGTTGCCTCGGCGATCCAGGTCGAGAGACTCACCTTGGCGCGCTTTGCCGCCTTGCGCGCCGCGGCCCCGAGTCTCGGGTCCAGGGTGATCGAGAGGCGGTCGACGTTCATGCATACGATCGTATTGCATACCGCCGTATGCGTCAAGGCTGGGTGACCAAGCCAAGCTCTGCCAGCGCGTCAGTCGTCGTCGCCCGCGCGCTCGACCACGACAAGGTTGTACGGGTCGATTCCAACGCCGGTGACGGTGGCGACCTGCTGGTTCGTCGCGAGATCGAGGACGAAGACGGTACCGGTCGGTGTCGGCGACGGTAGCGTGTTGGCACCGCCGGTCACCACGGCGAACCGCCCATCGGACGTCACCGCGGTACCCTTCGGGCGCGCCGACGTGTTGTTGTTCGCCGGCCGCAGCGCCTCGCGCAGATCGATCGCATAGATCCGTGGATCGCGTCGGCCGGTTGCCAGGACAAACCGGCGATCTGCATCGACGATGCCGGTCAGAGCACACAGCGCGCCGAGCACGGCGACGCACGACCAAGACTTGCACTTCATACGAGCACCCCTTTCCTCGGTACGCAGCACAATAGCCAATCAGCGTTGCACCAAAGGCCGGGTATTTTGCTGCATGGCAGCCGCGATGTGGCACGGCTCCCACATCACCGGTAATTTGCCCCGGCTCCAGCGCAGCTGGTCGACGCGCGCCTCGATCGCCGCTCGCGAGGCCGGCTGATCAAGAGTCGCTGAGGTAGAACGCGTGTAGATGACCGTCGCCGTCGACTGTCATCGGGTTCACCTGCACGTCGTCGCCGGTCACGGTGAATACCGTGAACGTGTTGCCGTCGTGCTCGACCATGCGCTGACTTCGATCGCGAACCAGCTCGAAGCGGCCGCCGTTGGGCATCGTGCAGCTGAGCGTCCCGTGCTCTCCATGACCCTCGCAGGCGGCGCGCCGCTGCGCCGCCTTGGACGGCGAGAAGACATAGAAGCCCGACGCACAGCCCACGGTCACCTGGCGCAGCGAGTCACCCGAGGGCAGCGAGAAGGTCTCGTCCCACGTGACGTGCTCGTGACCGGCCACGTAGAAGTCCGCATGGCCGTGATCGAGGATCGGGCCGAACCGGTCGACGAACTGCCGGGCCGGGCGGCGGATCACCGAGAACAGCGGGACATGGCCGAACACGAAGCGAAGCCGTGCGTTCGCGGCGGCCGCGAGATCGTCGGTCAACCAGTCTGCAACGTCGCGATCGATCGCCTGGTCGACGACATGTGCGAGAGCGAAGTGCACGCCGTCGACGTCGAGGCTGTAGCTGTACGGGGTCCGCGCCTCCCCGAGCCCGGTGCCGGCGTTGAGCTTGAACGGCGCCGCCCAGCGCTCGAGGTCGGCGAACGCTTGCTGGTAGCCCTCGCGCTGCCAGCTCAGGTACGTGTCGTGATTGCCGGCGATCGGCAGGACCGCGATCCCGGCGTCGTGCAGCGGCTCGAGCGCATCGGTGACGCGAGCCCACCACGCCTTGACCCGACCGCGTCGGTGATCCACCCTGGCCGACCCGCTGTTGGGAAGGTGCAGGTCGGACAGCACGGCGAAGCTCCACTGCTGCGGCGTGCCGGAACCGACGATCAGACTCGAGAGCGGCTCGCGCGCCGAGCACGTCGTCCCGACCGGCTCGATCGTCAACAGCGCCTGGTCGTCGTCGGCGTCGCCCGCGTCGCCGGTGTCGGCGGTGTCGGCGGTGTCGATCGGCGCGTAGGCGCACCCCGAGCTCGACGCGATGCGTAGCGCACCAAGGACGAGTACTGCAGCCAGCCGCATGGAGCATGAACGCGGTGCGGACCTGCGCTATTCGAGGATCCCGCCTTGCGCGCGCGGCTCGACTTTCCGCCGGTGCTGCTCGCTGGCTCGGGGCCGGAGGCGAGGCCGCCGCGCCCGCGTCGCTCTTGAGAAAGCCCGGCGGGCGCGATCCTCGGCACACGCGCTCGCCATGCGCGGGTGACAACCCTCGACGAGAGTTCTGCGCGTTTCGCGCGCCCGGACGGAGCTACGAGAGGCACGATTCGTGCTCCTCGTCGCCAGTACGATGCTGCTCGTCTACGGGCATCGTCTCGACGATCCTCCATGTTGCGACCGACCTCGTCGCGAACCCGTCCTGGTCGCGTTCGTGGGGTGGGTGGTTGACGCTGACGGTAGCGCTGCTGCGGACACCGAACGCGGCCAGAGAAACTAGGTAGGTAGCCATGCTGCGACGGATCTTGCTCGCCTGCGGAATCCTGGGCTCGCTGCTCTACGTTGGTATCGACGTCATCGCTGCGATCGGGTACCCCGAGTACCACAGCTTCACCTCGCGCGTGATCAGCGAGCTGATGGCCCGTGGCGCGCCGACCGAACACCTGGTCGATCCGCTGTTCCTGCTGTACGACGTGCTCGTGCTCGCGTTCGCTGTGGGCGTCTGGATGTCGCGCGCCGCGACGCGCCTTCGCCTCGCGGCTGCGTTGCTCGCCGCCTACGCGGTGCTCGGGTCGCTCGGGCCGACCATCGCCGAGATGAACCTGCGGGGAAGCGGCGGGCCGAAGAGCGCTGACATCCTGCACATCGCGCTCACCATGGTGTTGGTCATCCTCATGCTGGCGACGATGGTGCTCGTTTACTCGTATGCGACCATGGCGATCATGGCCCTGTTCGGGGTCCTGACCTCGTTCGCGATGCGCGGCGTCGACACCGGCGAGCCGACGCCGTGGGTCGGGCTGCTCGAGCGCATCGACATCGGCGCGTTCTTGCTCTGGGAAGCGCTGCTCGCGATCACGCTGCTGCAAAACCAGGCCGGCATGGGCGTGACAGCGATGCAAGGGCCCGGCACCGAGATGCCGCAGTCGCCGCTGCCCGCCAGGTAGACCCGGCCGCAGCGAGCGAGCGCAGCGCCTACCGAACCGAATCAGCAGCTGCCCGTACGCTCGTGTCGGCTTTGCCTCAGAATTGCCCCGGAGCGCTGAATTCTGAGGCAACCGCGCCAATTCTGAGGCAGCGCATTTGACGCGGCACGGCACGCTATGGGTAGAGTTCTCGGTCCGCATCCGGGACGTGCTTGGCGCGCAGCTGGAGCCTGTCCGAGCTGGACGAGCAGGGGGCGAATGTCGAACGCTCCCGCCTCGGACTCGGCGCACGCTGCCGAACAATACGACGGGCAACCCTTATGCATCGGGTCAGGTCGGGTCGGGTCGGAACCTTACGACCTTACGCGGCAAGCAAAGTGGTCTGAATCGTCATCGGGACGAAACGCCGCGTCGCGATGAGTGTTTCCGAACTCGTGATCGCGGTTGTCGACGCGGCTGTGGATCCCTATCCCCACTCTGGGAAGCCAGTGAACTCACAGCAACGAAGAAGTTGCGAAGGTCTGCAAACGACTGGCACCTCTGCGCGCACAACTCCAGATCGACTACTTCGGCTAGCCGAGGATTGTCGTTGGTTGAGTACAGCGGTTTTCCGCCGACGTCGCACGAAAGTCGCTGCAACGCCTCCTTTGGCTTCATCTTCAAATGCGGCGAAGGTGTAGCACTACCCTTTCCTTTGCCGATACGTTTTATCAGCTTCGGATCGGACCACCACCATGCCTCCATTTCTTCCACGGGGATACATATTGTGCGTTGAACACCGGCTGGTACTGCAAAGCCATTTAGACGAGCGCGGAGGGCCTCCTCGTCGTTTAATTGCATGTTCCGACCGAGGTCCAAATCGTGAATGATGACGATGAAGTTGCATCCGTCTCGCGCTAGATCGCGCATCCATCGCTCCGCTTTCCGTCGAAGCGTTCCACATCCGTTATCCGCTCGCGCGTGAACCGTAACGTTGTTTCTCGCAAGGAACCGACGCGCAAGAACACGCACAGTATCACAATCGGTTTTGTCCTCGGCAAGAACACCGAAGCGCGGCTCAGTCATCGATACCGCCGCTGAACATAAACTCTCCAAGTGTCCCATCGTCGCAAAGGTAGTCCTTCAAGCGAGTGAACTGTTCAGGGCTCAGAGTCGCAATGGATGTTATATTATTCACTCTCCGGACCAAGCGCAACTCATCTGGCTTCGATTGTGAAACAACATCAGGCGAGTGAGTTGATACAACCACCTGCCTTTGTAAGGAGTACGAATCCACCTCGTTAAGAAGTTTCCGAAGTAGACCGGGATGTATCGAGGTTTCCGGCTCCTCAATCAAGAGCAGTCTTCCTGTAGGGCTCACCAACACAGCTAGGATCTCCGCAGCCCTAAGGGTGCCATCTGACAGACAGCCAAAATTGACCTTGTCGACCGATAGGATTCCCACGTCTCTAGCCGCAGCATCTGGAGTGGACGGAGCAACAGCCTTGGGTAAGACGGTCGGTTGAAGTTTCTTCCACAACCCCAACCGTCTGCCCAAGGCGTCATATTCGTCAAATCTCTCGCGGTCCGATTCAAACCAAGTCAAAATGCTACGAGCGACGAATTCGACACGATAATCGGGTCCGTGCGCGTGCGGAGGAAACCACAAGTTTCTATTATTCGGCTCGCGCATGAGAAACAACTCCGTGCGCGACTCCGATCTGCGAGGGACGCCGGCGCTTACTCGCCTAACGCGTCCTAGAATCTCTCGAACGATCAGGAGTTCGGTGGGCACATGAACAGAGGCTGCCGGAGCTACACCCAATAACCCGACGCCCTGTTCTAACTTGATCTCCTGTCCGCCAACCGTAGCGACACCATTATCCACTCTCCACAGCACATCCTGTGGCGCCGACAGATCGGTGCACCTTTCGGTCCAATCCCAAACGACCCCGCCCTGGCTGCTAGGATCCTCTTCGACCGAGGCGTTGCGAGAGGCGCGCTCGAACGAGTAGTTGAGGTGCTGGGGGCCGCACTGAATTTCACAACTGAATGACGTGATGCCCAGGTGCCGACGAAACGTTCAATGATTCGAGGAAAAGAGATTTGCCTGCGCCGTTGCGACCAACGAGCACTGTCCGCTTGGATTCAAGTTTTAGATGGACACTGCCGCCAAGCGCGCCGTCTGCGATCGACACAGTCGTAAGCCTCGCGTCCTCCCGGCTCGGCGAGCGAACCGTCTTTCGCTTTTGCGACTCGCTCACTTGGACCCGCCTGTAACTTGGCTTGAACACCGCCGAAACAAGGGTCTTCCAAACGGCTTACGGCTTCGCGCGGCGAGCATCTCCGACACCTTCTGAACACAACCACCCGGCTGCGGGAGCTTACGCCTCCATGTATCGTTCCTCGTTGCTTCACGACCCATTCCGGGCACCTTCCCATCCCCTCGCGTTGAGTTCCAGAAATACGAGGTCGATTCTACCCGCGCGTCGCGGGCGAACGTCTGAGCTGTGCGTCTTCGTCGCAGTTTCTGGCGCACGGGGCGCACGATGATAACATCCGCTTTTTTCCGCAAGTTCAAGCGTCGCGCAGCGTATGGGCTGCGGGAGTTACACCTCGTCCCAAATGTAAGAATAACTACAGTTGGAGGTGCTAAGATAGCTAGAGGGTCGGCACCTCCGCCACGACGCGGTAGCGCGCCCCGTCGACCCGCTCGACGAAGCCGCGACGCTTCGCGGCGTCGAGCCAGCGGGACACGGTCTTCGGCGCCGTGCCGAGCCCGCTGGGCGATCTCGCGCGGCGGCAGCGGGGTGCCCGCCACCTGCATCACGCGCAGCATCTCGCGCTCGTGCTCGCGGTCGGCGCCCTGCGCCTGCGCCGCGTTGGCCTTGGGCTTGTCGAGCGCGGCGACCTGGCGATCGAGGTCGGCCATCTCTAGCCCCAAAAGAAGCGATCAAAGGGGCCTGACACTTGGTCGAGTAGCCTTGGACGCATGCTGTTGATGGTGGAGAATTTCCGTAGAGATCTGACGGTCGAGCCGATCACCGGCGTGTCGTGGCCGACCGCCGATCCTGTCGGCCCCGGTCGTTCTCACGGTCCGACGGCGCGAGTGATCAGCTCCGCTTGCGGCGTGACCGGCTTGGTGGCGGGTCGGGGCGATCGGTATCGAGTCGATGCTTGTCGCGCCAGGACTCGCCGAGGATCTCGACACGGTGGCAGTGCTGAGCAAACCGGTCGACGAGCGCGACGACACACGCGGCGCCCGGGAACGTGGTGCCCCATTGCTTGAACGCGAGGTTGGTCGAGATGATCGTAGAACGCTGCTCGTGGCGGCGGCTGATGATGTTGTAGAGTAGCTCCGCGGCTCGCGAGTCGCAGGGGAGGTAGCCTAGGATTGCAGTCGGTCGGATCATCGTCGTGGCTCCCGCCGTTGGCCTCGACTGCGCCGTCCATCGGCGAGAGCGGACCCTTCGGCAACCACACGCTGCTCGACGGGACCAGTATTTCGGAACCCTGATCCATCACGCGCGGTGCTGCGCACTTGCGCAGCTCACGATTGCGATCGCGGTGATCCTCACGCCCCTCAGGCGAGCCCTGGTACGTCGCACGCGCTGCGCTCTTCTGCGCTGCACGCGCTGGAACACGACAGTCATCCCCGCAGTAGGTCTGTCCTCGATAGCAGCAGCGGCAAATCGCGAACAGGTGAAGGCAACGTCCGCACCGCTCGAGGCGAAGCAGCAACTTGTCGTCCATCGGTCTCCGACCGCGGAGACGACAAACTTGCCCGCGACGCCAACTCCGAGCATCGTGTGCTCACAGCCGGCGTCCATCGGCTGAGGGTCTCGGGCGGATACCCGGGACCCTCGTTCTTTTGGGCGTCCTCACGGCCTGTAATCTTACCGGCGCGATCGCCGATGCCGCGACTATCCTGCCGACTGTCGCCACCGGCGACGGTGCGTACCAGATCCACCGGATCAACGGGCCCTGTGCAGCGCTCGACGAGCAACTGCGCCAGGCCGCGCCACGTGAACCTACGCGCTGCCCTCGAAGTGCTGCACGCGCGGACACGGCGGGCATCTGCAGCCGCGACACGCCAGCGCTTGGACATCGGTGAGCGATGGCTCTCTCCGGAGCGCCGAACGGACGACCCTCGAGACCGCGAACGCAGGCCTGCCGATCGAAGCCGCGACGATCCGATACAGGGCTCGAGCGCATCGCAAGATTCCCCTACCTCCGTCTCACGGCGGGTAGAGCCATCATCCACCGTAGACGACGCGCCCGCCATGTGCACCCTGCTTTGGCATCGAGTCCTGATCGGTGCGGTCACGGCGAGCGACAGCGACTGGCGAGGCGGCGCGGCCAGGGCGAGGCCGGCGGCGGCCTGGCGCGAACGGCGGCGGCCAGCGCGCGATGGCGGCTTTGCGTGCTCGCGGTGGGGCGCCCGGCCGGCGGCCACAGCGAACGGCACGCCCGGCGTGCCCCGGCAGTCCCCAGAGGTCCTCTCGCACAGCCTGCGGCCGTTCACGCGGCCGAAGGCGGCAGTGCACGGGTGGCGAGACCGGGCAGCTGGGACCTAATTCAGCGAGCGCTGATTCCGACGAAGATCAGGCTCAGATCCCGTTGCCAAAGTTTCGCCACTACCAGCGGGATCCAGCGGTCCGCGGCGGTCCCCAGCGGGATCGGACTCCCGTCCAAGTGCCTGAGAGGCTTGCACAGCGTCGTCGACAATCAGGTTTCTCTCAGGTGCTTGTCCGGTGTCCGGCCGGATTTCGGACAGCCGTCCGGTAGTCGGACAAGACGGTCGTGCAAGTGTGCTGAATCAGCTGGGCGATTGTCGGCGCGGAGTTTGCTGTGGTGGCGCGCGATGTCAACCACAAATGGACCAGCCGCAATGCCGGCACAATCGACAACCGCTTTGAACGATCAGCTGGGAGCCGCACTCGGGGCAGCGTGGGGAGGCGGCGATGACCGGGCTCCGCCCGCCGGTGACGAGGACCTGGCCTTCGCGGCTGCCGTCCCGATAGACGGTGATGCCCTTGCAGCCGAGCTCGTAGGCGAGCTGGTAGGCGGCCTTGACGTCGCGTGGGGTGGCGGCGTGCCGGAGGTTGATGGTCTTGCTGACAGCGGCGTGAACGTGGCGCTGGAAGGCGGCCTGCATGCGGACGTGCATGGCGACGTCGACGTCGTGGGCGGTGGGGAACAGGCGCTGGACGTCGTCGGGGACGTCGGAGCGGCCGCGGATGCCGCCGTGGAGGGCGACGGCGGCGAACAGGTCGTCGGAGCCGAAGCCGCGCTCGGCGGCGAGCCGGCGGAACTGGGGATTGATCTCGGACAGCTCGGCGCCGTCGAGGACGTTACGGTGATAGGCGAGCGCGTAGAATGGTTCGATGCCGCTGGCACAGCCGGCGATGATGCTGATGGTGCCGGTCGGGGCGATGGTGGTGGTGGTCGAGTTGCGGAGCGGACGGTGGCCGGCGCGATCCCACCGCGAGCCGCGCCAGGCCGGGAATGGTCCGCGCCGCTCGGCGAGGGCGGCCGAGGCTGCCAGCGACTCGCGTTCGAGGAACTCGGCGACTCGTTCGGCGAGCTGGATGGCGCCTTCGGAGTCGTAGGCGATGCCGAGCGCGGCGAGCGCGTCGGCCCAGCCCATGATGCCCAGGCCGATCTTGCGCGTGGCCACGGTGGTGCGCTCGATGTCGGGCAGCGGATAGCGGTTGGCATCGATGACGTCGTCGAGGAAACGGACGGCGTGGTGGATCGCGACGCCGAGCCGCGGCCAGTCGAGCTCACCGGTGACGACGAAGCGACCGATGTCGATCGAGCCGAGCGTGCAGGACTCGAACGGCAAGAGGGGTTGTTCGCCGCAAGGGTTTGTCGCCTCGATCGCGCCGAGATCGGGAGTGGGATGGGTGTCGTTGATCCGGTCGATGAACACGACGCCGGGGTCGCCGCACGCCCACGCGGCGTTGGCGATCGCGTCGAACACGCGGCGCGCGTCGAGCTGCGCGGTGACCGCGCCGGTGCGCGGATTGACCAGGTCGTGGGTCGTGCCGGCGTGGACGGCGGCCATGAACGCGTCGGTCACCGCCACCGAGAGGTTGAAGTTCCGCATCCGAGATGGATCGAGCTTGATCGAGATGAACTCGAGGATGTCCGGGTGGTCGACGCGCAGGACGCCCATGTTGGCGCCGCGGCGCGTCCCGCCCTGCTTGATCGCCTCGGTCGCCACATCGAACACCTGCATCAGCGACACGGGTCCCGATGCGGTCCCGCCGGTGGAGGCGACGAGGTCGCCGGCGGGGCGAAGCCGGGAGAACGAGAAGCCGGTGCCGCCACCGGTCTTCTGGATCTCGGCGGCCCAGCGCACGGCCTCGAACACGCCGGTGGTGGAGTCCTCGACGGGAACGACGAAGCACGCGGCGAGCTGGCCGAGGGGCCGGCCGGCGTTCATGAGGGTGGGCGAGTTGGGGAGGAACTCGAGCGCGGACATCATGCGCTCGAAGGCTTCGCGGGCTGCGGCGACCTCGGCGGCGCTGTAGCCCATGGCGGCCTCGGCGGCGGCGACGTGCGCGGCGACGCGGTGGAACAGCTGGTCGGGGGTCTCGATCACGACGCCGCGGTGGCGCACCAGGTAGCGAGCGCGGAGGACCGCGAGCGCGTTGTCGGTGAGCGTCGCCAGCACGTGCGCACCGTACGATCCGCGGCATGGTCGCGCAACCGACCCCGACGATGTCTGGCGTTGCTGGTCGTGCTGGTCCTTCTGGTGCTGATCGCGCTGGCGGCCCGGGTCGACGCGGCGCCGGCGGCCAATCCGATCGACCTGGCGGTGCGCTATGCGGATGCGCTCACGGGTGCCGAGCTCGATGCCGATGGCGCGCGAGGGCTGCACGACCGGGTCATGCGCGATGTGCGCAATGACGACGAGGAGGAGGAGGGTGACGACGACGAGGAGGACGAGGAGACGGCCGCGCTCGCCGGAGCCATCGGCGAGATCGATCACTGCGCCGACGAGGAGGAGGACCTCGACGGCGGCGGTGACGCCCACGACGACGATGATGGGCGAGGCGGTAGCGGTCACCGCGGCGAAGACGTCACCGCTGGCCACGAGGACGACATCGCGGATCGGATCCTCGACGGCAACGCCCGATCGACCGGCGCCGGCGATACCAGCGATACCGTTGCGGAGGCCCGCGGAGGGGTTCCGGCGGATGATTTCCTTGCGGGGCCACCGGATGAGGACGCTGTACGGGAGAGCAACGGGCTCGCAGAGGATGCGGCGCGGCAGCTCACGGAGAACGCCGAGTCGGCGCTGGCCGAGGATGCCGAGCTGGCGCCGGCGGAAGGCGGCGAGCTGGCGCTCGCGACCGATGGAGACGATGCCGAGCCGGGTGCGCTGGCGATGCTCGACGCGGAGCTGGATCCCGGGGAGCCGACCGCGGGTGCCGACGCCAGCGCGGCGGCCTCGACGGCGGGCGCAGCGGAGGTCTACGAGCAGTGGATGCGGCATCGCCGGCCGTCGCCGTGGGGGCGCCTCGACGTGGGCGTGGCGTGGCGGTGTCGCTGGAGCGAGCCGATGCACGCGCCGGCCAACCGCTACAACGAGATCTGGCTCGTCGCGACGTGGAGGCGGTGATGCGGACCTCGATCAAGCTGCTGATGTGGACGATCTTGCTGACTCCGTCCTCGCTCGCGGTGGCAGCCCCCCGAGCATCGCTCGGCGCCGATGGTGCGGTCGGCGATGCCAGCGACGATCTGGAGCTCGCCGGGCCGGTGCTGGCCGTGCGGGGCCCGATGGTCGGCGCGGTGCTCGGTGCGGCGTACGCGGCGGCGGGCCTGGATCGGGATCCCCAGGGCGGCTGGATCCGGCGAGCGCGGCTGGCGGGGCTGGTTCCCTGGATCACGGTGCGCACCACGCGCGATACGAGCTGGCAGGACGACCACTCCGAGGTCGGTCATGGCACGAGCCTGGAGCTCCGCGCGACGTGGCGGCTCGACCGCCTGATGTTCGATAGCAAGGAGCTGCAGGTCGCGGCGCTCGAGGCGGCGCGGCGGCGCGAGCGGCGCCGGCTCGCGACGCGGGTGATCCGGGCGTACTTCACGTGGCGGCGGGCCGCGAACGCGGCGGCGGCCGACGAGCGCGCGGCGACGCGGGCCGACGAAGCGGCGGCAGAGTTAGACGCCCTCACCGATGGCTGGTTCTCGGAGCAGCTGCGGCCGCCGGCGCGGCCAGTCGAGCCGGCGGGCTCAGCGAAACCCGCAAGCGAAGGACCCCAGCGATGACCGGGCACGGCTTCCCTGCATCGGACGGGGCCTACAAGCTTTCTGCAGGTGAGCCGTCAGGAACGCGAGCACCCGCGGTACGCGCACGAGGCGGCGATCACGCTGCACACGCCGGGTCGCTCGATCACGGGTCGCACCTGCAATGTCTCGCGCGGTGGGCTGTGCGCGCTGCTCGCCGAGCAGATCGCGGTGGGCACCGACATCGAGATCGACCTGCAGCTGGTGTTCGATGGCGACCTGCAGTCCGAGCCGCTGCGCGTGCCGGCGCGCATCGTGTGGTGCACGGCGATCGACGACCGCCACCAGCTCGGCGTGCGGTTCCTGCGGCTGGCGGACGACGTCGCGGCGGACCTGACGATGTTCCTGCGCTACCTCGACGGGCGCGCCGGCGGCCGGACGGCGGCGGCGCAGGTCCCGGTCGACGATCGGTTCCGCTGAACCGGCCGGGATCAGCCGCGCACCAGCAGCCACGCCCACGCCAGGTACTCGCGGACGAGCCAGCGCACGGCGCGCCGGCGATCGCGGTACTGAACGCTGTCGGTGATGTGCCAGACGTGCGCGTCGAAGCCGGCGCGGCGAAACAGCCGCGCGCTGCGCCGGCCGTGGAACGGCTGGGTCACCAGCCACAGCGACCGCACGCCGTGCGCGTCGAGCACGGGCTTGGTCAGCCGCGCGTTGTCGCGGGTGGTGCGCGCGGCGCGCTCGATGATCACGCCGGGCACGCCGAGCTCGCCGAGCGCCTCGGCCATCGCATCGGACTCGGCGCGCGCGGCGTCCCGGGTGACGCCGCCGGTCGCGACCACGATCCGCCCGCCGTCGGCGTGCCACAGCGCCGCCGCTGCCACCACGCGCTCCCACACGACCGGAGACAGCTCGCCGCCGGGAGCGAGCGGCGCGCCGAGGACGACGATCGCGTCGAGCGCTGTGAACGGCTCGCGGATCACGAGCGGGCGCTCGAGCAGCCGGGCCAGGCGATCGAGGATCGGTCGACCGGATGGGCGAATCACCTCGCGCGGAGGGTCCGTCTCGGAGTTAGATTCCACCGGTGCGCTTCGCCTGGCTCTCGCTCGTTGCGGCGGCATGTGACGATACACCACCGCAGCCGTCCGGCGTGCAGGGCGCCGGCTTCGACGCAGCCGGCGATGGCAGGCGATGACCGATCCGGCGACGGCAACGAGCACTGCGCGATCGAAGGTCGCGACGGTGCTCCGCCTGACCAGCGGCAACTTCCTCGAGATGTTCGACTTCTTCTTGTTCGGCATCTACGCGACGAACATCTCCAGTACGTTCTTTCCGGCGAGCAGCGAGTTCGCCTCGCTGATGCTCACGTTCGGGACGTTCGGCGCCGGCTTCCTGATGCGGCCGCTCGGCGCGGTCGTGCTGGGCGCCTACGTCGATCGCGTCGGGCGCCGGCGTGGCCTGATCGTGACGCTGTCGATCATGGCGTCGGGCACGGTGCTGCTCGCGTTCATGCCCGGCTACGCGACGATCGGCCTGGCGGCGCCGCTGCTGGTCCTGGTCGGACGGCTGCTGCAGGGCTTCTCGGCGGGCGTCGAGCTCGGCGGGGTCTCGGTCTACCTCTCGGAGATGGCGACACCGGGGCACAAGGGCTTCTATGTCAGCTGGCAATCGGCGAGCCAGCAGCTGGCGATCGTCGTGATCGCCGCGCTGGGCTACGCGCTCAACGCCGCGCTCGTCCCGGCCGACCTCGCGGCGTGGGGCTGGCGTGTGCCGTTCTTTGTCGGCTGCCTGATCATCCCGGTGATCTTCATGATCCGCCGGTCGCTGCAGGAGACCGCGGAGTTCCTCGCCCGCCGCCACCGCCCCGACCTGCGCGAGGCCTGCCGCGCCCTGCTCGCGCACTGGCCGATCATCGCCGGCGGCATGCTGCTCGTCATCATGACGACGGTCAGCTTCTACCTGATCACGATCTACACGCCGACGTTCGGCCGGAGCGTCCTCAAGCTGACGGCGGCCGACAGCTTGATCGTGACGTTCTGCGTGGGGCTGTCGAACTTCTTCTGGCTACCCGTGATGGGCGCGCTGTCCGATCGCGTCGGCAGGAGGCCGCTCCTGATCGCGTTCGCGGCGCTGACGATCCTGACGTCGTACGCGGCGATGTCCTGGCTGGTCGCGGCGCCGAGCTTCTCGCGCATGCTGGCGGTCGAGCTCTGGCTGTCGCTGCTCTACGGCAGCTACAACGGCGCGATGGTGGTGGCGCTGACCGAGGTCATGCCGGCGCACGTGCGGACCGTGGGCTTCTCGCTGGCCTACAGCCTGGCGACCGCGCTGTTCGGCGGCTTCACCCCGGCGATGTCGACCTGGCTGATCAAGGTGACCGGCGACCGCGGCGCACCGGGGCTATGGATGGGATTCGCGGCGGTGTGCGGCCTGATCGGCGTGTGGATCCTGTATCGCCGCTACGGCGCGTCGACCCGCTCGGGCATATCGGCG
Source organism: Deltaproteobacteria bacterium (assembly GCA_005887925.1). Taxonomy (GTDB): domain Bacteria; phylum Myxococcota_A; class Polyangia; order Haliangiales; family Haliangiaceae; genus JABFXX01. Next base: position 33,733 of record VBLP01000157.1, read on the forward strand.
ACCACATAGGCGAGCGCGGCCACCGCGGCGACGTCGTCGGCCAGCGCCTGCGGATCGACCTTGTCGAGCGTGTCGGCCTCGGTGTGGTGGATATCGAAGTAGGTGCGGCCGTCGGTGTCGAGCCCGACCATCGGCACGCCGGCGGGCCCCATCGGCTCGATGTCGGCGCCGCCATGCCCGGCGGTCACCCGGGTCGCGCTGATCAGGCGCAGCAGCGCGGCGATGTCGGCGACGCGCGCCTTGACGCGGTCCCGGACCTCGGGCTTGGTCTGGACCGAGAACCCGCGCGGCGCGAAGCCACCGCTGTCGGATTCGACCGCGAGCACGGTGCTGGGCAGCTCCGCGGCGTGATCCTTGGCGTAGGCGCGGCCGCCGCGCAGGCCGTTCTCCTCGTTGGTGAACAGCACCACGCGGATCGTGCGGCGCGGCTGGAGGCCGAGCTTTCGGATCGTGGTGAGCGCCTGCATCATCGTCACCGCGCCGGCGCCGTCGTCGTGGGCGCCCTGTCCGACGTCCCACGAGTCGATGTGGCCGCTGATCACGACGATCTCGTCGGGCCGCTCGCGGCCGCGCAGCTCGCCGATCACGTTGGCCGACTCGGCGTCCGGCAGCATCTGATCGTCGGCGCGCAGGTGGACGGTGACCGGGCCCTGCGCGGCGAGCCGCGCGATCAGCGTCGAATCCTCGACGGTGACCGCGAGCGCCGGGATCTTCTCGACGCCGTCCTCGTAGTTCATTGCGCCGGTGTGCGGCGTGCGCAGGCTGTGCGCGGTGACCGAGCGAACCAGCACCGCGACCGCGCCGTGCCGGGCCGCGCGCGAGGCGCCCCGACCGCGGTACTCGACGGTCTGGCCATAGCCCGAGCCCTTGTCCTCGCTCCACTTCGGCATCGCGACGTCGTAGAGCACGATCGCGCCCTTGACGGCGTCGCGCCTGGCGTCGAGCTCGGCCCAGTCGTGGACGACGACGACGGGCGCGGTGATGCCGGCCTTGGGCGTGGCGATCGTGCCGCCGAGGCCGAGCACGTGCAGCGACCGCGAGATCGGCGCCGTGATCTCGGCCGCCTCGACGCCGCGCACCCAGTGCGGGACCATCACGGTCTCGGTGTGGACGTCGTGGCCGTCCTCCTTCATCGCCTGCGCGGCCCACGCGATCGCATGGCCGAGCGCCGCCGACCCCGACAGCCGGTTGCCGATCCGGTCGGTCAGGTACGACAGCTTGCGATACGCCTCGCGATCGGCGTGCGCCGCCGTCACGATCTTGTCGACCGCACCGCGGTAGCGCTCGGCGATCGCCGACGCTGCGGCGGGCGATGGCACGGAGGCCGTCGCTGCCGCGGCCGCTCCCGACGGGCCCGAGCCCGCGGACGCGGTGCCGTACGGTTTGGTCTCCGAGATCCATTCGGGGGCGCGATGCGGGCCCGAGGGACCGGCGGTCGGTGCACAACTGATCACCAGGACGAGCAGCAGGCGTTTCATGCTAGCTCCGCGGGTTCCGGCGTGGGATCGCCCGCCGGCCTGGCAGGAATACCACGCAACGCAACCTCGAGGAGTAGCTCGATCACATGGACCAGACGCTCGGCGGTCACCGATCCCCGACCGAACGCCAGGTCTGACAGCGGCATCGGATGGTCGAGCGGCGCGCCGCGGCCGGGGTAGACGCGGTAGCGCAAGCCCTCGTCCTCCCAGTAGGCGAGCCAGCCGTAGAGCGTCGCTGTGGCGCGGGCGCGCAGTCCGTCATCGAACAGCTGGTGGAACACCTGGATGTTGCCGCGGGTCTTGAACCGCTCGTCGAACTGCGGGTCGCCGGTCTTGAAGCTCGGGGTGGCCGGTGGTCCGGCCGGATTGACGCCCAGCGCGCGCTGGGGGATCGCCCACGCCGTCACGGTGGCGCCGCGCAGCTCGTCGATCTCGCGGCCGAGCACCACGTCGAGCGCGAGCACCGCACCCTCGATCCGCTCGATCCGCACGCGGACCGCGATCCCGCTGGCGTCGCCGACGATCACCGACGACGCGAGCCCGCCCTCGCCGCGCGTGGTCAGGCTGTGGACATCGTCGAACGTGCGGCGCAGCCCGTGGGTGACCAGCGTGATGTACGCCGACCACGCCGTGTCCCCGATCGGCGGGGTCTGGCTCGCGAACGGCAGCGCGGCGAGCTCCTCGTCGCGGACGCTGCGGGCCGCCTCGGCGATCAGCGTCAGACCGAACAGCGGCAGGAGGTAATGATGCGGCCACTTGAACCCGTAGCCGCCGAGCACGATCAGCGCGAGCCCGACGCCGACCGAGCGGCGGCCCGACGCCGGAGCGCCCGCACACGCCGCCAGCGTCCACGCCAGGGTCGCCACCGCGAGCAGGTACATCGCGAGCCGCGGGTCCGGTTGCCCGGGGCTGAGCTCGACGCCGATCGCCAGCGTCGCGGCGCGCGCCAGGTAGCCGTATTCGCCGCGCGCCAGCGCGACGCCGAGCCCGGCCACCGCCAGCGCCACCACCAGCGGCCGGAGCCGGAGCCGCCAGCGCGACCCCGGGGCCATCGAACGTGTTCTCCGACCACACGAACCGCGTGCCGAGCGCGTTCGCCGTGTGCATCACCAGCGGGACCGACACAATCAGCAGCCCGATCTGGATCCCGAGATCGCGGTGCGCCCCGAGCGCGGCGATCGCCGTCGCGACCACCGCGACCGCGAACGCGACCTCGAGCGTCACGCTCAGCGCCGCCGGCGCATCGACCACCAGCGGCGCCGCGGCCAGCACCGCCGTGACCAGCACCAGCACCGCCGTGGCCCGCGCCCGCCCCCCCTGCTCGCGGATCTCCCGCCAGCAGTGCGCCGCGAGCAGCAGCGCCGCGAGCGTCCCCGCGAAGTAGAACAGGAACAGCCCCGTGTAATCGAGGTACGTGTGCCACGACGGCGGTGCGGCGTCGCTCGGCCTCAGCAGCGGGACCGCGACCCGGTTGACCGCCACCTCCAGGAGGGCGACCAGCAGGAGCACATGGAGGGCGGTCAACCCTGAGAGGCGGCGTGTGGGCAACTAAAAAAACGTAGCCGTATAGAGCAGTTGGGTCAAGTCACAGGTCGAAAACTGGGCTCACCGGAGCCCCACCTCTATATCCTACATGTCGTGAAGCCGTCGGCTCTGCCCGTTCTCTGCGTGGCCGCCGCGCGCCTGGCGCTCGCCGCTCCCGCCGGGGCATCGCCGCAACCCGGCCAATCCGCTGGACACATCCCGATCGTCGTCCTCGATCCCGGCCACGGCGGCTCCAACCCCGGCGCCACCGGCGCCACCGGCCTGCGCGAGAAGCAGTTGACCCTCGCGCTCGCACGCGCCGTCGCGGACCGCCTGCGCGCCCGCGGCATCGCGGTCCGCTTGACCCGCACCACCGATCGCACGCTGACCCTGCGCCAGCGCGTCGCGATCGCCGACCAGCTCCCCGCCGATCTGTTCGTCTCGATCCACGCCAACGCCTCCCCCACCCGGACCCAGAGCGGCTACGAGACCTACGTGCTCACGCCGCACGGCATCGACATCGACGGCCGCGCCCTGCGCAGCGACACCACCACGCCGCGCCCCGGCGTCGCCCCCGACATCGCGCTCGTCCTCGACGACGTCGAGCGCGGCGCATCGCAGTGGGAAGCCGCCGATCTCGCCGCGCGCATGCAGCGCGCCCTCCGCGACCGGCGCGGCCCCGACGGCGACCGCGGCGTGCGGCAGGACGCCCAGCACGTCCTGCTCGGCGCCACCATGCCCGCCGTCCTCGTCGAGGTCGGTTTCCTCGACCACCCGCTCGAGGGCCGCCGCCTCGCCGATCCCGCGCTCCAGTCCCAGCTCGCCGACGCGCTCGCCGAGGCGATCGCCGACCAGCTCGCCGACTGACCCGGTTAGCCCGACGTGGGGCGCGGGCCGATCGGGGCGGCTGGCGGCGCGTCGGGGTTCCAGATGTTGGTCTGCTGGTACTGGTTGGTGTCCATCAGGGTGAAGCCGACGAACAGGGAGGCGGCGAGGATCGCGGCGGTGAAGACGATCGAGTGGAACAGCCGGTCGTAGCGAAGGTGCATGAAGAACAGGATGACCAGGGTCGCCTTGGTGACGGCGATCGCCATGGCGATGCCGAGGTTGATCGGGGGGCGACGAGCACCTTGATCGTGGCGACGTGCGACAGGCTGTGATGGTCGTCGTGATGGCCATCGTGATGGGATGGAGCGGCGGCTGACATGGTGCGCCTCTAGTGGATCAGGTAGAGCAGCGGGAACAGGAAGATCCAGATCAGGTCGACGATGTGCCAGTACAGTGCGGCATAGTCGATCGGACCGAAATAATCCGGGGTGAAGTGGCCCTTGATCGCGCGGATCAGGAGCCAGGTGAACACGCCGACGCCGAACAGCACGTGGATGCCGTGCAGGCCGGTCATGGCGAAGTAGATGGTGAAGAACATGTTGGTGTGCTCGGGCGGCGGGCCCATCGCCTCCTGTTCATGCTCCTCGTGGACGGTGAGCTGGTGGCGCGGCTGGATCGCGCGCTGGCCGAGCACGAGCGGCTGCGCGCGGTCGGCGAGCAGGTCGCCGGCGTCGGCGGGCTTGGGGGCGGGCTTGCACTGTGCCTTGATCCGGACGAACTCGCGCTCCTCCTCGTCGCCGTACTCGACCAGGATGCCGACGTCCCTCTTGCACACGGCAGGCTGGTATGCGGGCCGCCAGCACGGATACTTCCGGGGCGCGGCGGTGTGGGCTTCGTCTCCGATCGGCTCCTCGGCGCAGCGCTCGGGGATGTCACGCTTGAACTTCTCGATGAGCTTTTCTGCGCCACCGGCCTTGGGCCCGGCATCGGCCGGCTTGCCCGGCTTCGGCGCGGGCCGGAACAGGCCGTACTCCTTGACCTGGCAGTCGGCCTGCACACCCTCGGTGCGCGGGTCCTGATCGAGGTCGCTGTAGCAGCCGGTGGTGGCCTTGCCCGCGCCGTAGTCCCACTCGATGGTCGACTTGGTGCCGGCGCAGTTGTTGTTGCGGGTCAGGAGCTCGCGGCCGCCGGAGCTGACGCACGATGTACTTGATGCCGAGGAACGCGCAGGCGCAGGCGATGGTCAGCGCGATGCACAGGATCAGCCCGCGCCTCTGGTTGAGCTGGGCGCAGCGCACGCCCCACGCCGCGGTGAGGCTCGAGAAGATCAGCACCGCGGTGTTGATCGCGCCGTACTTCACGTCGAGGTACTTGTGCGCGTACGAGTAGATCTCGGGGTGGTGGTAGCGATACAGGATGTACGCGACGAACAGCGCCGAGAAGAACAGCACCTCCTGGGCGAGGAACAGCCAGATCCCGAGCTTGCCGGCGTCGAACTGGTGCTGCGCGTCGTCGTAGTGGTGCTGGATGAACGGCGAGCCGTGGCCCTCGCCGTGGCCGTGCTCGGCGGCGCCGTGCTCGTCGACGTGCGCCTCGTGCAGCTGCTCGCTCATTGCTTGACCTCGGACGGCTCGACCTCGTTGGGCGCCACAGGGTCCTGTGTCCGCTCCCAGCGGTCCTCCTCGACCTCGACCAGATCGTCGTAGTTGTAGAGCTCGTGGAGCACGGGCGGCTTCTCGAAGTTGTAGAGCGGGGGCGGCGTCGGCGCCTGCCACTCGAGCGAGCTGCCGCCCCACGGGTTGCGCGGCGCGCGCTTGCCGTTCCAGAACGACGCCCAGTAGCGCCGCGGCATGCCGCGCGCGCCCATCACGAACTGCGGCAGGAACGTCAGGTTGAACCCGAAGAACACGCCGAGCGAGCACACCCGGCCCAGCGACTCGGGGTAGAACCGCCCGGTGAACTTCGGCCACCAGTGGTGCAGCGCGCCGAGGAACGCGACCAGGGTCGAGCCCATCATCACGTAGTGGAAGTGGGCGACCACGAAGTAGGTGTCGTGGAGGTGGACGTCGACGGCGAGGATGCCGAGGAACAGGCCGGTCAACCCGCCGATCGTGAACAGCAACAGGAACGACAGCGCGTAGAGCATCGGCGTCTTGAGCCGGATGTCGCCCTTGTAGAGCGTGGCGACCCAGTTGAACACCTTGATCGCCGACGGGATGCCGACGGTGAAGGTCAGCGCCGAGAACACCATGTTGGCCAGCCGCGACTGGCCGGACACGAACATGTGGTGGCCCCAGACCAGGAACGACAGGAGCGCGAGCGAGACCGAGGAGTACGCCACGAAGCGATAGCCGAAGATCGGCTTTCGCGAGTACGTCGAGATCAGCTCGCTGACCACGCCCATCGCCGGGATGATCATGATGTAGACCGCGGGGTGCGAGTAGAACCAGAAGAAGTGCTGGAACAGCACCGGGTCGCCGCCGAGCGTGGGATCGAAGATGCCGATGTGCGCGAAGCGCTCGACCGCGAGCAGGAGCACGGTGATGCCGAGCACCGGGGTCGCGAGCACCTGCATGATCGCCGTGGCGTAGATCGCCCAGACGTTGAGCGGCAGCTGGAACCAGCCCATGCCCTGCGGCCGGAACTTGTGGATCGTGACCAGGAAGTTGAGGCCGGTGAAGATCGACGAGAACCCGAGCAGGAACACGCCGCTGACGGCGATCAGCACCGGGGTCTTGGTCTCGAGCGAGTACGGCGTGTAGAGCGTCCAGCCGGTGTCGAGGCCGCCGAACGGGATCGCGCCGACCAGGAGCAGCGCGCCCGAGCACCACAGGTAGAACGACGCGAGGTTGAGCCGCGGGAACGCCACGTCGGGCGCGCCGAGCTGGATCGGCATGATGATGTTGCCGAGCGCGGCGGGGATGCCGGGGATGATGACCAGGAACACCATCACCGCGCCGTGCAGGGTGAAGAACTGGTTGTAGGTGTCCTGGCCGACGATCGTCTTGCCCGGCGCCCACAGCTCGATGCGCACCAGCAGCGCGAATGCGCCGCCGACGATCAGCGCGCAGAGGATGCCGAACAGGTACATCATGCCGATCCGCTTGTGATCGAGCGTGAGGGCCCAGCTCTTGAATCCCTTGGTGACGTGGAGGAAGTCCGGCTCGCTCCTGGGGCCGTCGGGGTACCCGTAGTCGTACGTGGATATGCTCGTGCTCGCCATGGTGCCCCTCGCTACTTCAGCGACTTGATGTACGCGATGATGCCCGCGATCTCGCGTTCCTTGAGCTGGCCCTGGAACGATGGCATCGACGGGGGAAAGCCGGGCCGCGACTTGGCCTGCGGGAACAGCATCGACTCGGTGATGTAGTTCTCGTCCATCTTGACCTGCGAGCCGTCCGACAGCGGCACCACGGTGCCGAACACGCCCTTCCACGATGGGCCGACGCGCGGCGTGCCATCGACGGTGTGGCACGCGTTGCAGCCCTTCTTCTCGTACAGCATCTTGCCGAGCTGCTCGGGCGGCAGCTGGGTCGACAGCGCCGCCTTGTCCGCGAGGTAGCGCTCGTAGCCGCCGGGCTCGTGGACGACGAGCACCGCGCGGCGGCCGTCGTTGGTGATGCCCATCTGCGAGTGGTTGGTGCCGCAGTACTCGGCGCAGGTCAGACGGTACGTGCCGGGCTTGGTCGGGAAGAACCACGCGTAGGTGTAGCGGCGCGGGATGATGTCCTGCTTCACGCGCATCACCGGCGCGTAGAAGCTGTGCAGCACGTCCTTGGACGTCATCACCAGCCGCACCGGCGTGTTGACCGGGACGTGGAGATCGGAGTCCTGCACGCCGTTGGAGTGCGTGAACTGCCAGTTCCAGCGCCAGGCGAGCACGTTGATCTCGACCGCCTTGGTCGGCGGGGTCACGACGCGGACGTAGGTGTTCCAGCCGTAATAGAACAGGAACACGCAGAGGATCGTCGGGATCACCGTCCAGGTGATCTCGAGCGCGTCGTTGTGCGCCGGCGACGGCTCCGGCTTGTGACCGGGGCGGTGGCGATACTTGATGACGAAGTAGACGATCGCGCCCGCGATCCCGAAGAAGAAGAAGGCCGAGAGCCCGAGCGTCGCGTAGTACATCAGGTCGGACTCGTCCGCCGTGAGGTTGACGGCCTTGGGCATCCAGAAGTTGCCGCCCTTGAGGTCCTCGACCTGCTTGTTGACCAGGATGTCGTACCACTGGCGCGCGGTGATCGCGCCGTGCTGGTTGGCCGGCGAGTGGTAGAGGAACGTGCCGTCCTTGTCGAACCGCAGGCAGTGGGTCTCGCCGGCCTTGACCTCGAGGCCGGCGCTCGACGCGTTGTCGGGGATGACGCCGACGCCGGGCGGCATGGTGAACTTCACGACGCCGCCGGTGGCGATCTCGCCATCGACCACGCCGTTGAACGAGCTCGCGAGGGTCGCGCCGTCGCACGGCACCTCGACGATCGACGGCTTGGCCGCCTCGGGGGCCGCCGAGCCCGCGCCCGAGCCGGCGGCGGAGCCGGAGCCCGCCTCGGCGCCGGGCACGATGGAGGCGGCGCCGGGGTTGCTCGTCGGTGCCGGCGGCGGCGCGGTCTGTGGCTGTGGCTGTGGCTGTGCATCGGCGGACGGCGAGCCGAGCACGCCGGAGATCAGCGTCGCGAGGCCCAGGGCGACCGCCGCGGTCACCGTGGTCGTGGCGGTGTAGCGAAGGAAGCGTTTCATGTGACTCCGTTGGGTGCAGCCGGCCGGGCGGACGTTGCCCCCCGCCGAGCCCTCCGACGCGCGCGATGCATCACACCGAGTGCCGAGAACAGCAGGAGGACGAAACCACCGGCGCCGAGCCGCAGCGCCATCACACCGGCGCGGGCATGGCTGTTGGCATCGGGATCGTAGTGGTAGCAGCGCAGGAGGAAGCCGACGGCGGCGGCCGGCTCGGCAAGCCCGGCCCTGTAGATCGAGTCGCGCAGCGCCGCGGGCTCGTGGTCGATGCCGTAGAGGTAGCGGGTCACGACCCCCGAGGCACTCAGCAAGATCAGGGCCGCGGGATGCGCCCACTCCGCGCGATCCTTGATGTACGTGTAACGGAACCCGACCGCGTCGGCGACCTGCCGGATCGCGGTGGCGTCCCCGGGCGTGGCCGCGACCAGGAACGTCCAGCCGGCCCGCGCGGCCGCGCGCTGGTCCTCCGGAAAGCGCGCGAGGTAGCGCTCGCGCATCGCGCGCGCCTTGTCGAGCGACTCGGTCGGCTCGAGGTCGATCGTCACGATCCGGAACTGCGCGCCGACGCGGAACACGGCCTTCTGCCCCGGTGACGCCACCGCGGCCCCCGGACCGCTCTGGCCCGGCGCGGCGCGATCCGCGTCCGGCAGCACGGCGGGCGCGGCCACGGCCGGCAGCGCCGCGGTGAGCCCGTTGAGCTGCACGCTGCACAGCATCGGGCAGTCGGAGTAGTTGAAGGTCAGGATCGCCGGCAGCCCGCCGCTCAGCAGCTCTCGCAGCGAGACCAGCACGCCGTCCTGGGTGCGAAACTTCGCATCGAGCGGAACCCGCGCGCCGAGGTGCTCGTCGACGGTGACGCCGTTCGCCTGATAGGTCGGCGGCGGCGCGACGATCTCGTCATCAGGGGCAGGCGCAGCAGGCGCCGCGGGTCTGGCCTCGTCACCCGGGGTGTCTGGATGCCCCAGGGCGCGCGCCGGCATCGCCGCAACCGCGACTGCGCCGAACATTCCGGCGACCGCGAGGATCGAGCTACTTGCCATTGCCTTTCGGTGGTGTGACAACCGGGGCGGGCGTCGTCGGTGCCGCCTTGCTGGCGGCCGGCCCCGTCGGATTCCCCGGTGTACTCGGTGCGGCCGATTTGTCGAGCGCGCCTGCGCCGCTGACCGGCGCGGGACCGGTGCCGGTGCCCGTCGGGACCATCGGTGCCGCGGGGAGATCGGTCGCGCTGCCGCTGCCCGCACCGGCGGGCGGGGCACCGGCGGGCGGGGCACCGGTGGGCGGCGCACCGGCGGGCGGCGCACCGGCGGGCGGGGCGGTGGGCGCCGCGGGCGCTGGCGCTGCGGGGATCGGCCTGGGCCGGCCGAAGATCGGCAGCACGGTGGCCTTGTCCGACGGGCCGAGCGCCGGGATCAGCCCGCCCGGATCGGCCTTGGCGCCCTCCGCGACGAGCTTCATCGCGACGTCGATCGGGATCCGGTAGGTCTGCGGCCGCTGCGGCTCGTTGGCCTTGGCCGCCGCGGGCCTGGGGTTGGTGCCGTACTCGTTGACCCGGGACAGCTGCTCGGCGCGCAGCGACCGCGCGCTGGTGTCCTGGCCGCCGTAGTCGGCCATGGTCTGGATCTCGGACGTGTCGTTCACGTAGAACGCCTCGAGCGCCACGATCGTGACGTAGACCAGCACCGCGCCGCAGATCCCGACGACGATGACGCCGATCGTGTTGAGCCGGTCTGGATTTCGCTTGGGTCCCGACATGGTCAGCTCCTAGAGGTTCTCGTGGGCGAGCGACAGGCCCAGCGTCGGGTCCTTGATCGGGATCAGGTTGCCGCGCAGGTTGCGGCCGATCCCGAACAGCAGGACGCCGATCAGACCGAACCACACGGTGAGATCGAGCAGCGAGAACCCGACGTGATGATCGAGGATGCTGCCGGTCAGTGGGCCGGTCAGGACCTGGTGGCCCTCCTGTGCGCTCGACAGCCAGTCGTACGACGGCATCACGTTCCAGTACAGGTCGAGCCAGTGGAACACGAGCTGCCACACCGCGAAGAACACCAGCGACGGCACGATGCGCTTGGTCCAGCGCGACATCAGGAACACGAACGGGAACGCCCAGAACCCGAACAGCATCGCGATGCTCACCCACTGCCACTCACCGAACAGCCGGTACTTGTACCAGACCGTCTCCTCGGGGAGGTTGCCGTACCACTGCAGCATGAACTGCGAGAATGCGGTGTAGGCCCAGAAGAACGTGAATGCGAACATCCACTTGCCGATGTCGTGGTAGTGCTCGGGATTGACCGAGTGGGTCAGCCGCCCGGTGCGCTGGATGCCCAGCACGACGAGGCCGAGCGCGGCGAAGCCGCCGACGCACGAGCTGCCCCAGAAGTTGACGCCGTAGATCGTCGAGTACCACTTGGGCGCCATCGACATCAGGACGTCGAACGAGGTGAAGCAGGTGATCAGCGCATAGACGATCATCGCCGGGCCCGACGCGATCCGCATGCTGTCGGAGAGCTTGGGATCGCCGCTCTCGTCCTGCTGGCGCGACTTCCTCGCGAAGTACGCCGCCATCGCCGTGTAGAGCACGCCGTAGACCACGTAGCGGCCGAAGAAGAACCCGGGCGACAGCCAGCCGAGCTTGTGGACCAGGGTCGGGTTCAGGTACTCCTGGCAGGTGCCGCTGGCGGCCTTGACCACGCACGCCGCCGCGTCGGGATGCGCCCAGTAGTACAGGTCGTGGTAGCCGGCGAGCAGCGGCAGCACGAACACCAGGCCGGCGACGAACACGACCGGGAACGCCATGGTCATCGCCTCGGCGACCCGCCGCACCGCGGTGGCCCAGCGGCCGCGCACCAGGTGGTGCAGGAGGATGAGCCAGAACACGCCGACGCAGATGCTGAAGATGAACGACCAGCCCACGACGTAGGCGTAGAAGAAGCGCTTCCACTGATCGTAGTGGAACGCGACCACGACCGAGACGCCGAGGAACACGGCCGCGATGACCAGGCCGATCCGCCCAAGGCTCTCGCCGAGCCGGCCGGCCTTGTACTTCTCGTCGGGATGGAGGGACTTCTGCAATACGCTCATCGGGTCGGCGCCTCCGGCATCTGCATGCCACTGCGGTGATCCGGTGGGATGTCGTCGAGCGCCGCGTTCTGGCTGCGCTGCAGCGCGCGGACGTACAGGACGATCGCCCAGCGGTCGGCGGGTGGGATCTGGGCCGCGTAGCCCATCATCGTGTTGTAGCCGTTGGAGATCGTGTTGAAGAGCTGGCCGTTGGGCATGTTGATCGCGACCGGGTTCGACACGTCGACCAGGTTGCGCGCCTGCCACGCGCCGCCGGTCGTGGCGACCCGCGTCGGCACCGCGCCCATGCCGCGGCCGTCGTAGCCGTGGCACGGCGTGCAGTAGATCTCGAAGCGGTTCCGCCCGCGCCTGACCAGCGCGTCGTTGATCTCGAGCTGGCGCGGGAACCCGGTGGTCCAGTGGTCGCCCTCGGGCGCGTGCTCGATGCCCTTGTAGAACGTCTCGTCGGCGTTCAGCGAGCCGCGCGCGACCGTCCCGGTGATCTCGCCGCGGTTGGCGCGGCCGTCGCCGAACAGGTCCATCGGCTGGTCCGACTTGTACTTGGGCTGGAAGTCCATGTCCGGGAAGATGTGGAAGTGCGGCTCGCTCGAG
>VBLP01000157.1:46049-52980 GCA_005887925.1 Deltaproteobacteria bacterium
TCTTCGCCGGATCCGGATCGTAGTACGCGGGCTCGATCGCGATCGCGCCGGCGTCTTGCAGCAGCTTGTGCGTCTTGTCGAGATCGAAGCGGCGATCGCGCGCCTCGATACCGATGAAGAAGCCGTCGTCGGTCGCGCGCGCGAACCGGTCCTTGCGGAAGAACGGGTGCCAGACCTGCGGCAGCCGGTTGGCGAGCCACATCCCGAAGAAGCTGGCGAACACCGCCATCAGGATCGTGGTCTCGAAGCCGATCGGGATGTTGGCCGGGATCGACCACGACGGCTTGCCCGAGATGTTCCACGGCCAGTTGTACGCGTTGCACCACCACTGCAGGAGCAGACCGCCGACCGTGCCGGTGAACCCGCCGATAAAGATCGCGACCGGCAGCGCGGTGCGCTTGATGGCCATCGCGTCGTCGATGCCGTGCACCGGGAACGGGCTGAAGCAGTCGAACCGGGTGAAGCCGGCGCCCGCGACCTTGCGGGCCGCCTCGATGAGCTCGCCCGGCGTGTCGTACTCGGCGAGCACGCCGTAGAGCCGGCCCTCGCGGCGGACCGCCGTGTCGCCGGGGTCGGACGCGGACGAAGCAGGTGTGGGGTTGGGTTCGTCGCTCATGACTGGTGCTTCTTCCCCGCGTGGGCCTCGGGCATCGCACCCTTGACCTCCGAGATCGCGATCACCGGTGCGTACCGGAAGAACAGCAGGAACAAGGTGAAGAACAGGCCGAGCGTTCCGACGAACAGACCGACGTCGTAGCGAGTCGGGGTGTAGTAGCTCCAGTTCGCCGGCAGGAACGACCGCGCGAGCGACGTCGCGATGATCACGAAGCGCTCGAACCACATGCCGATGTTGTCCAGAACACCTGCGGCACCAGCACGTTGCAGCTCACCATCAGGAAGTACGCCCACCAGAACGGGCCGAACGCGCGGTTGATGAAGGCGAAGCTCTCGAACATGTTGCCCGAGTACCAGGCGATGAAGAACTCGGTCGCGTAGGCCAGGCCGACCATCATGCCGGTGCCGAGCATGATCTTGCAGCTCGCCTCGACGTGCTCGTCCTTGATGATGTGCTTGAGGTTGAACAGGTGGCGCGCCGGGATCAGCAGCGTGAACACCATCGCGAAGCCCGAGAAGATCGCGCCGGCGAAGCCGCCGCCGAAGATCAGCACCGGCAGGATGGTGCGCTTGATGCCCATCGCCTCGTCGATGCCGTGCACCGGGAACGGGCTGAAGCTGTCGAACTCGGTGTCGCCCGCGTCGCGGACCTTGCGCGCCGCGTGGAGGAGATCGCCGGGGGTGTCGAACTCGGCGAGCACGCCGTAGAGCTCGCCGTCGCATGCCCATGTACCAGAACAGGATCGACGTCAGCATGTACGTCGTGACCGCGAACACGTCCCACATCAGCGGGCTGCGGAACTGCGGCCACATCTGCATGTCGTTGGGGTGCGGGATCATCCACCACGCGAACCACGGCCGGCCGGTGTGCAGCAGCGGGAACAGGCCGGCGCACATCACGGCGAAGATCGTCATCGCCTCGGCCGAGCGGTTGATGCTGACGCGCCAGGTCTGCCGCGTCAGGTAGAGCACGGCGGAGATCAGCGTGCCGGCGTGGCCGATGCCGATCCACCACACGAAGTTGGTGATGTCCCACGCCCAGCACACCGTGTTGGAGTTGCCCCACACGCCGATGCCGGTCGTGACCAGCACGTAGATCGAGTACACGCCGATCGCGAGCAGGGTCACCGACACCGCGAGCGCGGCGAGCCACGCCTTGTGCGGCTTGGGCGCCTCGGCGACCCACGCGATGTCGCGGGTCACCGCACGGAACGCCTCGCGGGCCTTGCCGGCCTCGACGTGGTGGGAGTCCATGGTGGGCCCCGGGGTTGGCCCCGGGGTTGGCCCCGGGGTTGGGATGACGGTGCTCATTCGTGACCACCCTGGGCGAGGGCCGGGTTGGGATTGCGGATCCGCGCCAGGAAGCGGTTGCGCGGCTTGGTGTACGTCTCGGGCAGGAGGCCGTAGCTGCGGCGGTCCTCGTGCAGCTTCGCCACCCGGCTATCCTTGTCGCTGAGGTCGCCGAACACGATCGCCTCGGTCGGGCACGCCTGCTGGCACGCCGTCTCGATCTCGCCGTCGGGCAGCGGCGCGCCCACCGTGCCGGGGCGCTGGCCGGCGCGGATCTGCGCCTTGGCCCGGATCTTGGCGTTCTGGATCCGCTGCACGCAGAACGTGCACTTCTCCATCACGCCGCGCATCCGCACCGTGACCTCGGGGTTGAACAGGAGGCGCCGGACACGGTTGCGGGCGTCACGCCACTCCTTGTTCCAGTCGAGGAAGTTGAACCGGCGGACCTTGTACGGGCAGTTGTTGGCGCAGTACCGCGTGCCGATGCAGCGGTTGTAGGCCATGTCGTTGAGGCCCTCGTCGGAGTGGGTGGTCGCGCCGACCGGGCAGACCTGCTCGCACGGCGCCTGCTCGCAGTGCTGGCACGCGATCGGCTGGTGCACGACCTGCGGGTCCTCGACCGATCCCTTGAAGTAGCGATCGATCCGGATCCACGACATCTCGCGGTTGTTCATCACCTCGTTGCGGCCGACCACCGGGATGTTGTTCTCGGCCTGGCACGCGACCGAGCATGCGTTGCAGCCGGTGCACAGCGACAGGTCGATCGCCATCGCCCAGCGGTGGCCGCTGTAGTCCTTCTCCTTGAACAGCGAGTAGCCGCCCTCGCCGGGCCGGTCCTTGTTGCCGGCGTTGGCCAGGTCGTTGAAGAAGTCCTCGGGCGGCTCGGCGCGCCAGTGGTTGTGGTCCTGGAGCTCGCGGTTGGTGGTCTCGCGGATCAGCTCGGGGATGCGCTCGGCGAGCCCCTCGGGGTTGACGTGGGTCGCGTCGCGGCCGATCTCGGGCCGGTGGGCGATGCCGGTGCGGATGTCCCAGTGCTCCTGGATGTTGGCGAGCGTGTAGGCCCTGCCGGTGGCGGACACGCTGGCCCTGGTCGCGTAGTCCCAGCCGGTGGTGGTGCGGAGCTTGTAGGTGTCCCAGCCGACGCGGCGCGTGCCGTTGCCGCCGACCCGGCCCGCCGCGGTGCGCCCGCCGCCGAGCACGAGGCCGATCGAGCCCTTGGCCTGGCCCGGCATCGTGTAGCACGGCAGCTCGAGCTCTCTCTCGTGTCCCGGCTCGCCGAGCTTGACCTTGATCATCGTGTCGTTGTCGAGCCCCAGGCCCGTCGCCGTGCTCGCCCCGATCAGCGCGTAGTTGTCCCACGTCACCTTGGTCATGAAGTCGGGCGTCTCCCACAGCCAGGCGTTGTTGGCGAACCGCCCGTCGTAGGTGAAGCTCGACTGGCAGAACACGACCTCGAGGTCGCCGTTGGTGCGCAGCGAGCCGCCCTGCTGGCTGGGCGACAGCGGCGGGACCTGGAACGGCACCGGGCTGACCTGGACCGCGCCGAGCTGGGTGCCGGCGACGAAGCCGTCGTGCACGCTCTGCTTCCACGCCTCGAAGCCGAGGTCGTTGTGGGCCTGCTTGACCAGCGCCTCGCCGGGCTTCTCCTCGCCGAGCAAGAGCGACAGGAGCTCGATCGCCGACAGCCCGCCGTAGAGCGGCGCGATCAGCGGCTGCGCCACCGTGACCGTGCCGTCCCACGTCCGCACGTCGCCCCACGCCTCGAGGAAGTGCGCGCGCGGCAGGTGCCACTGCGTCGCGAGCGAGGTCTCGTTGCGGTACTCGTGCAGGTGGATCGAGGTCTTGGCGTTCTTGAGCGCGGCGGCCAGGTCGAGGTCGGCCGGCGCGTCGTACACCGGGTTGCCGCCGAGGACGATCAGCGTGTGGCCGTGCTCGCCCGGGGGCGCCGCGAGCGCCTTGACCAGATCGCCGATCGCGCGCAGGTGGCTCGGCCGGTCGACGTCGGGATCCTCGACGTAGTCGAGCGTCTGGCCGGGCGCGCCGATCAGCTGGTTGATCCGGGCGACCAGCGCGTGGACCGCGGGGGGCTGGCGCCGTCCGGCGATCACCACCGCGCGGCCGGCGTTCTGCCTGAGCTCGTCGACCAGCACGCGGAGGAACTTCTCGACCTTGGGCTCCTTCAGGAACTCGGCGGCCGGCGCGGTCCCGCCCGACAGCCGGGCATCGAGCGCGATCGCGAACGGCAGGCCGAGCTCGGAGCGCAGCGCGAGCCGATGATCGGCCATCGCGCCGGTGTTGGTGAACATGCTCTCGACCACCCACAGCCGGTTCATCTTGCCGATGCCGAGCGTGCCGTTCTGACGCCGCGACCTGGCGAAGTCGCGGCTGTACTTCATCGCGGCCGGGTGCTCGAGGAAGATGTCGCAGTCGAGGGCGACGATCGTCTCGGCGCGATCGAGCCGCGCGATCGGGCGGGCCGGCCGGTCGCCGAACGCCATCCGCGTGCCGGTGCGCTCGTTGTCCCACGACAGCGGCTCGTACTCGTACCACCGCACGCCCTGGCCGAGCAGCCGCGTGCGCAGCGCGCGCACCGTCGGCGACGACGTCGCCTCGCTGAGGATGTGCGTGGCGGCGAGGTTGGCGCGCAGCTGCGGCAACAGCGCGCGGAACGCCTCCATCGACGACGGATTGCCGTGATCCGCCGTCGGGCTCTGCGAGCGATCCGGATCGTAGAGGTGCAGGATCGCCGCCTGCACGAACGTCGAGCAGCCGGCGTGGCGCTCGGTGCCGGTGACCACGCCGCCGCTGGCGAATGGATGCTCGGGGTTGCCGTCGAGCTTGATCGGCCGGCCCTCGAACGCCGTCGCGAGCAGCGCGTGGCCGACGCCGCCGAGCTCGAACGCCGTGGCGTACTGCTGGGGGATGCCCGGCGTCTGGTCCTCGGGCCGCCGCGCCAGCGGGACGATCTCCTCCTTCTCGTAGCGCTGGCAGGCGCCGACCCCTGCGAGCGCCATGGACGCGCCCATCAGCTGGAAGAAGTTGCGGCGCGACAGCGGATCCACCGCCGGGCGATCCGCGCCGGCGGGGAACTCGTGGCCGGTGCGCGCGACCTGGAACGCCGCCTTGCCGTCGAGCTCGCGCAGCGATCGCCAGTAGCCGTGCGCCGGCGTCGGGAGCAGGTCCGCGAGCGGCGCATCGTCGTGCTCGTGCTCGTCGTGCTCGTCGTGCTCGTGATGCCCGTCATGCGAGGCATCGCCGTGGGGATCGCCATCGTGCCCGTGCGCATCGATGTGGAGGTCGTCGACTTTTTCGTCTTGGGACATCGTCGGGTCCTAGCGATGGCAGGTCGAACAGTTGGTGGGCGGGTTGATGCCGTTCCGCTTCCGGACGTCCTCGCCCTCTCCCGGCTGCGGCTGATAGCCCATCTTCGTCACGTTCTCCGGATTGCGGAGGAACGGGGTCGGATCGCGGTGGCACGCCAGGCACCACTCCATCGTCAGCGGCTTGGCCTGATACACCTTCACCATCTGGTCGATGCGGCCGTGGCACGACTCGCAGCCGACGGCCGCGTTCACGTGCGCGCTGTGATTGAAGTAGACGTAGTCCGGCAGGTCGTGAACCCGCGTCCAGTGCACCGGCTCGTTCTCCGCGAACGCCAGCCGGATCGGCAGCAGCAGGTCCGAATCCTTCTTGACCGTCGAGTGACAGTTCATGCAGGTCGCCGCCGGCGGCACCGCGGCCTTGCCGGCGCGCTCGACCGTCGAGTGGCAATACCGGCAATCCAGCCCGAGCTCACCGGCGTGCAGCGCGTGGCTGTACGGCACCGGCTGGTCGGGCTGATAGCCGATCCGGACGCCCAGGACCAACAGGTTGATCCACCTCTTGAGCGTCTCGGTCCATTCAGGGAAGATGAAACGCGGCATGACGGTCCCTGCCCAGCCTTACTGTAGGGCGTAGCGGTACGATGCCCGCATACGCGTCAGACCTATGCACCACATCCGACGCACTGCTCGCAAGCGCGGGCGGTGAGTTCCGGTAGCGGCGTCTCGTCGCAGACGTGTGCATCAAGTCGAATAGCTGCCGTTATGGCAGCTCTCGTCGAATCGACGACTGCGACAAGAGTTCGCGCCCGCGCACCCATTCCGCGACAGAATGCCGCAGGATTGGCAAAGACGCCCTACCATGAGACGAACATGACGATCGCTCGATGGTAAGACGTGGCACGCTGCCCCGGCGTGTGGACCGTCGCCGTCATCGTCCTGGTGGTCGCGCTCCTCCTCGGCGCGCTGATCGCGGTCCGGCTCTGGCGCAAACCAACCACACCATCAAAACCCGCCGAGGCGCCCCTCGAGGGCGTCGTCCCGGTCCCCGGCCCGGTCGAGCGCGGCCCGCCGCTCCCGGTCGTGCTCGTCCACGGACTTTTCGGATTCGATCGGATCGGTGTCCCCGGTGCCCGCTTCGACTACTTTCGTGGGATCGCCCGCCACCTCGAGACCCTCGGCTGCCACGCCCACGCCGTCCGCCTCCCCGCCGCAGCATCGGTGCCCGATCGGGCGCGCGAGCTCGTCGCCGCGATCGACGCCCTCGCCCACGAGCGCATCGACCTCATCGCCCACAGCCTCGGCGGCCTCGACGCCCGCTACGCCCTGACCCACCTCGGCCTGGCGCGCCGCGTGCGATCGCTGGTCACCGTCGGCACGCCCCACCGCGGCACGCCGCTGGCCGATCTCGCCCTGCAGGGCCCGCTCGACCGGGTCCGCCGCGTCATCGCGGCGCTCGGCGTGCCGCTCGAGGCGCTCGAGTGGCTGAGCACCGCCGCCCTCGCCACCTTCAACGCCCAGGTCATCGACGTCCCCGGCGTGCGCTACGCCTGCGTCGTCGGCGGCATGCACCGCGCCGACAGCCCCGTCCCGCTCGCCCTCATCCCCGCACACACCTACCTCCGCCGTGTCGCCGGCCCGAATGACGGGCTGGTGCCAGTCTCGTCGCAGTACTGGGGCGAGACCCTGGCCGAGATCGAGGCCGA
>VBLP01000157.1:53154-57577 GCA_005887925.1 Deltaproteobacteria bacterium
TCCCAACCGCGAGCTGTGGGCCACCCTCCCCGACCACCCCGACGACTGGCTGATCCTCGGCGGTGACCTCGGCGAGACCGAGGATCACCTGCGGTTCACCTTCGAGGTCGCCACCGCGCGGTTCGCCCGCGTGCTCTGGGTGCCCGGCAACCACGAGCTGTGGACCTTGCCGCGCGACCCGTCCCGCCTGCGCGGTGAGCCGCGCTACCTGCGCTGCGTCGAGATCTGCCGCGACCACGGCGTGCTGAGCCCCGAGGACCCCTACCCCGTGTGGCCCGGCGATGGCCCGACCTGCGTCCTGGCCCCGCTGTTCCTGCTCTACGACTACACCTTCCACCCCGACGACGTCGCCGACGCCGACGCCATCAGCTGGGCCCGCGCGAGCGGCATCGAGTGCGCCGACGAGCAGCTCCTGCACTTCGACCCGTACCCATCGCGCATCGCGTGGTGCCACGCCCGCTGCGACGCCACCCGCGCCCGGCTCGACGCCATTCCCGCCGATCACCACACCATCCTGATCAATCATTTCCCGCTGCGCCGCGAGCTCGCGCGGCTGCCTGCCATTCCGCGATTCTCGATCTGGTGTGGCACCACCCGGACCGAGTCCTGGCACCTCGACTACCGCGCCCGCGTCGTCGTCTCCGGCCACCTCCACATCCGCTCGACGAAGTGGATCGACGGTGTCCGCTTCGAGGAGGTCTCGCTCGGATATCCCCGCCAGCGCTCCACCGACCGCGGCCTGGGCCACTACCTGCGCGAGATCCTGCCCGGCCCGGCGGCGCCCGACCCTTCCGCGCCATCACCACAGGGTGCTCCCACAACGTCTCCCGGCGGCGCGGCGCCTGCCGGTGACGACATCAGCGCGATCGCGCGCGCCTACCGGCGAGACCGCGGATGACCGCGGCGTGGCTGCCGCCGCCGTCGCCCTTCACCCTCGGCGCCGGCGACGTCCACGTCTGGCGCGTCCCGCTCGCGCCGCCCGCCGGACCGCTCGCCGCGCTGGCCTCGACGCTCCGCGACGATGAACGCGCGCGCGCCGCCCGCTTCCACTTCGAGCGCGACCGCACCGCCTTCACCGCGGCTCGCGGCGCGCTGCGCACCCTGCTCGGCCGCTATCTCGATCACCCGCCCGACCAGCTGATCTTTGGCTATCTCGACAAGGGCAAGCCCTACCTGATCACGCCGCCGGGTGACCTGCAATTCAATATCTCCCACTCCGGCCAGCTCGCCCTCCTCGCCTTCGTCCGCGGCCGCGCGATCGGCGTCGACATCGAGCAGCGCCGCCCGCTGCGCGATCTGCTCTCGCTCGCCCGCACCTCGTTCTCCCCCAGCGAATATGTCGCGCTGTGCGGCCTGCCGCCGGCCGATCACCTCCACGCCTTCTTCTCCTGCTGGTCCCGCAAGGAAGCCTTCATCAAGGCCACCGGCGAGGGCATCTCCCAGCTCGCCGACTTCGACGTCAGCCTCGCCCCCGGCGAGCCCGCTCGCCTGCTCCGCGTCCTCGGTGAGCCCCCGGATCAGCCGCGCTGGTCGCTGCAAGACCTCCCCGCGATCCCCGACTACGCCGCGGCGCTGGTCGTCGAAGCTCACGATCTCCACGTCGACTGCTGGGACTGGCCCCCCGCATAGCTATACATACAAGCTCCGCTGACTTCCGCAGCACGCAGGACAGCTGTGCAAACCACGGTTGTCACACAGAACCTGCATCACGGCTGCTGGCCGCCGAGAAGACTCACGAACGCCGCCTCGCCCGCTTGGACCGCGCCGGCTCCGACCCCAACCGGAGCCGCCGCTCGATAGCGTCGCGGCTCCGCTTCACTTCTGTCCGCAGCTCATCTTCGGTGGGGAGATATGGCAAGTAGCGAGCGGCCAGGACCCGCCGGTTGTTGTCCGGCACGGTGATCCTTACGACCGCATCGTTCTTTTCAGAACAGAGCACAGTCGCTCCGCGAGCTGTGCCATCAGCTCCTCACCGTAGCCAGCACGCCTCTTACCGTGCTGCTCGACCTCGACGATCTCGCGACCGATAAGCCAGTACGCGTGGACCATGGCCGTGTTGATCGAGCGGGCCACATGGCCGCGAGCGGTCTCGATGATCTCGGCGATCCGCTTGTAGAGCGTGTTCTCTTGTCGCCTGGCCATTCTGACTGGATGCTCCCTCTTGCCTCGCACCGCCACATTGCCCTGACCTCAGATCGGCGACAAGCCGATCGTGCACTTTTCACCGATCGGTTGAACCTGATCGGCTTGCCGGGCGCCACGGGCTGCAGTTCTTGTCCGAATGTCGGACGAGCTAGAGTGCGATCGCCCACGCGCAAAGAAAGACGAGTAGCAGTTCGCTCCGACCGCGGCGCGGTCAAGAGCAATAACCACCTCGTGCGCAATTGGACCACCGGTACACGCACGCCACCGCCTACGCTCGGCGCAATGCAACACGCCATGCGGCGAGCTTGTCCGAGAGCGGCATTGACGCATTCGCCGGGCTCGTCGATGGGAGTCTTCGGTAGATGAGTGGCGTTGATTTTCGGGATTCGGAAAAGAATTGCATCTGGACGCGGCGACAACGATGGCTCTGATCACGGGATGGATATGGGTCAGGCTCGCGGAGGTCGAGGCGCCGCGACCAGCAGCTACCGACGGGAGCGGCGGCGAGGAGATCGACGAGGATCGGCTGGGCAGCAGCCGAGGTCGATGACCTTGCGAAGTCGGCCGCGAATCCCGTCGCGGTGTCGGCCTGCAGGTCGTCGTAGTTCTTCGGCCCCTTCGGGCCATGATAGCCGACGACGGTCTTGCTCGGTGTCTCGCCGGGCCGAGCGGCGTCGCCCGGTACAGGATGTCGCTGTGCACGAAGTCGCGGCCGTTCCGCCCGTCGCTGCTCAGCCGGCTGTCGCCTTCCTGCGTGCCTCCATCTGCGAGCAGAGCGCGGCGACCTGCGAGTTCGCGAACTGCAGCGATGCACTCGCCTGCTGTGACGTCCTGGTGACGAGCGATTGGATCCGGCCGAACACGAGGCGCTGGCGATCTGTCGTCGGTGCGGGTAACGCGTCGGCGGCGGCCTCGGCGGCGCAGGCGAGCGCTTCGATCTCGATCATCTCGGCGCGGAGGTTCTCGAGCGCGGTGCCGGCTTCGAAGTTGCTGTTCTTGGGTTGGTTCGATACCCTGACCTGGGTGCTGCGATGTGGATCTGACATCGTGGCTCCTTGGCTCGTCGGTGCTCGAACACCGGCGGGCCGCTATTTCGGTGATGCTCTGCGCCGATGGCGGCGCTGCCTCGTTCCGGTTGGAACGCTCCCATATCGCTCGAAGAGCGTGACCCGTCAATCCGTCGTCAGTGGATATGATTGATCTACCAGTCGAACAATCGTGGCAGGAGATGGAATAGCTACGAGTGCCCTCTGAATCAGATCCACAAAATTAAAACCTCGTCCTGGAGCGTGAGGTCGAGGGCCAGGACTGTGGGGAACGGAAGGAGGACTGTGAGCCGCGCCCGAGTCGGCCTGGTTGGCTGCGGCGCGGGTCATCAGGCCGACCCGTTCTCCACAGGCCGTCCACATGCCCTGCGCGAACCTTCGCTCGAGGATTCGCCGGAGGCAGCGCATGGTTTGCAGCACCCGCGCTCGACGGTTCGCGGCAACCGACCGCGTCCTCGATCGTGCGGGTCTCGGGAAGGCGCCAGCGTTCCCTGCACGATCAGGTAGCAACCCGTTCGTATGCACAGCGACGTGTCATTGATCCGATGAATTGTCACCGAATGGATACCTTTTGATATCGGTCTCGGCGCGCTGTCAGGATGTGATTACGAATAGCAATTAGTAGTGCCGAATCGATTGACAGCGTGTGTCCGCGTGATAACCATGCGCACATGACATCGGCGAAGTCGAAGCGCAGACGGAAGCCGCGTCCTGTTCAGCAGGAGCTGTTCCGGTGCGGCGGAAAGCGACGCGGTGCCGGTCGAAAGCCCAAGGGGGCGCGTGCCGGGGAACGTCACGCGGCGCGGCCTGACTTCAAGCCGTATCACGCGCTGCATGTCGTGATGCGCGTCGCACCGGCGGTCGGCAGCCTGCGGCGTCGCAAGATGTACAAGGCGATGCGGGATGCGACGATCACCGCGGCGCTGCGCGAGCGGTTCCGGATCGTCCATATCAGCCTGCAGAGGAGCCACGTGCACCTGCTCGTCGAGGCCGAGCACAAGGTCGCGCTCGCCCGTGGCATGCAGGGCTTCGTGATCTCCGCGGCGAGGAACATCAACACGGCGCTCGGCGACGGTGTGCGGCGGCGCCGCGGCAAGGTATTCGCCGATCGCTATCACGTCACGGTGATCAAGTCGCCGACCCAGGCGCGCAGCGCGATTTCTTACATCTTGTCGAACTGGAGGAAGCACGGTGAAGATCGCGATGGGCTGCCGAGCACGTGGCTGGTCGAC
>VBLP01000626.1 GCA_005887925.1 Deltaproteobacteria bacterium
TGGCGGACATCGAGCTCCCGGAGTCGGGAGAAAAGGCCACGCTTCCTGTAGAGGAAGTGCTCGCGTGCCCGACGGCCGATTGAATGTACGCGCTCGCATTGGATCTCGTGGTTGCAAACGGTCAGCGCGAGGTTTGCTTTCGCTCCGCGATCACCCTGGCTCTCTCCATCGCCGCGAATTCCTTCGCACGTGCGCGTTTCACGGCAGCGCGCGCGCGCGGCAAGCGCTCGGTATAGAACTTCTCGGGAAGCCCCGGCGCGTCGACGATGGCCTCGAGGACGTCGATGCGGTGGTGCACGAACACCTCGATGCCGGCACCATAGCGGGCGATGTCGAAGATCTTCTCGTTGCAGTCGAGCGTCTTGCGCGGATCCGTCTCCAGCTCATCGGCGGCGAACTGCTTCGCACAGATGATCGCAGCTCGGAGTTGCTTCCTTGCATGCTCGGTCTGGTAGCCAGGCAGGTATGCGACGTTATGTACTCGGCTCTTCAGGCACAGCACCGGGTTGATAATGAGGAAGCTCGCGACCGGACATCCCTCTTCATCCTCGAGCCTGGCCGAGGCGGCCGTTTCGATCAGCTCGGCATCAGCGACGCCGGCCACGCTGCCGAGGAAATCGATATGGCGTGCATGGTTCTCGCTGTCGATGAACATCACGACGCCGGTGTTCGGTGTGTTGACGTCGTCGAACGTCGCGAGCTTCGCCGTGCCGCCCAAGCGCTTCGCGCATTCACGAACAGCCTCTTTCGGGCCTACGAAGTCGATGTCCTTGCTCGTATACGGAGCATACGCGGCGAGCTGCGGCGCCTTGTTCTTGTAGTAGTTCGCCCAGAAGTTCACCGCCTGCCCACCTACCAGAACGATCTGGTGCTCGAGGTTCGCAAGCCTCTTCAGCACTTCGACCGTGTGCTGATAGCTCATCAGCGGCGTCGACGAGGCCACAGTCAGCGCTTGATCTTCACGCGCGAAAAGTCGATGCGAATCAGCTCGCGAGGAAACGCAAACGCGCCGTTCTCCTCGCACAGCTGTGCCGGGGTCTTTTCCCCCGATGCAAGTGCCCGCGCATCGGCCTCGCGCGATTGCTGCTTCTCCAGCGCGCGCTGTTGGGCGTTGTACTGATCCGCCTTCATGGCCTCGGGGAAAAGTATAGGCCGAATTTGCGGCGGTCGCCCGCGCAAATTCGCTGACCGCGTGCCCGTGAGTACCGGGGCGATCGGGGACTACTGCCAGCCGCCGCCGCCGCCCTGCTGCGGGGGATAGCCGCCGCCCTGCGGGGGATAGCCGCCGCCTTGCGGGGGATAGCCGCCGCCCTGGGGAGGATAGCCGCCGCCTTGCGGGGGATAGCCGCCGCCGTAGCCGCCCTGCGGGGGATAGCCGCCGCCGCCCGACGAGCCCTTCTGGCCGCCGAACATCGCCTTGGCTTCCTCGTACGCCGCCGGCGACGCCATCATCAGCACGCCGAAGTACGCGATGATGGGCAACAGGCCGTGGCCGAGGATCAGGAGCGAGCCGATCAGGACGTGGCTGTGGATGATGCCGCCGAGCGCGATCAGCACCTGGAACAGCGGCAGCCAGACGATGAGCACCGCCGCGAT
Organism: Deltaproteobacteria bacterium; assembly: GCA_005887925.1. Lineage (GTDB taxonomy): Bacteria > Myxococcota_A > Polyangia > Haliangiales > Haliangiaceae > JABFXX01. Next base: position 1,597 of record VBLP01000626.1, read on the forward strand.
CAGCGGTCCGAAGGCGTCGACGGTGCGGAGCGCCGGCGGCAGCTTCGCCGGCGGAACGACGAACACGATGCAGAACACGCCGAGGGTCACGACCAGGAACATGAGGAGCATCGTGACGACGCCGAGGATCGGCATCGCGCTGAGCTGGCCGAACACGCGGAAGCTGTCGATCCACGACGGGATCAAGCACGCGGCGCCGACGGCGATGATGATCCGCGCGATCTGATCCTGGGGCTGCGCGATCCGCGCGAGCAGGCCGAACACCAGCGCCGAGTAGCCCAGGATGAACAGGCTGCTGCCGAGGCCCATGCCGCCCATGTGCGTGATGAAGATGCCGGCGTAGGCGACGCCGAACGGGATCCACTGCAGCACCACCGGCGGCACCTTGGCGCGCAGGTCGGCCGGCGCTGCGGTGAGCAGGAGGTACGCACCGCCGGAGATCAGCGGCCAGAGGAAGCCCTCGAAGCCGCCGAGCTTCCACGAGAACACCAGCGGATCGATCGAGTACGGCACGACGATCGACGCCACGAGCGCGACGCCGGCGAGGAACAGCACCTTGCGCTGCAGCCCCGGATCGCGCAGCCGCGCGACGGGGATGCCGAGGATCGTGCCGGGCGCCGACTGCGGCAGCTTGTGCGCGAGATCGTGCAGCGCGCCGCCCGACGCCTCCTGCTGCTGGCCGTACGGGTTCTGGGCCTGCGGATATCCGCCTTGCTGCGGATAGCCCGCCGGCTGCTGCGGCGCCGCGTAGGGATTGGCCGGCTGGCCGTACGGATTCTGCTGCGGCTGGCCGTAGGGATTGGCCTGCGCCTGACCGTGCTGCCCCGGTTGCTGGCCGTACGGATTGGCCTGCTGGCCGTAGGGGTTGGCTTGCTGCGGCTGGCCGTAGGGGTTGGCTTGCTGCGGCTGGCCGTAGGGGTTGGCCTGCTGCGGCTGGCCGTACGGGTTGGCTTGCTGCGGTTGACCGTACGGATTCGCCTGCGGCTGGCCCGCTTGCTGGCCGTAGGGATTGGCGGGCTGCTGCGGCTGGCCGTATGGATTGGCGGGTTGCTGCGGCTGACCGTAGGGGTTGGCCTGCTGCGGCTGACCGTACGGGTTGGCCTGCTGCGGCTGACCGTACGGGTTGGGTTGCTGGGGCTGGCCGTAGGGGTTCGCCGGTTGCTGCGGCTGCTGCTGGAAGCCCTGTTGCTGTGGGGGCGGAAAACCTTGCTGCTGCGGTGCTGCGTACCCCTGCTGCCCCGGCTGCGCCGGCTGCTGCGCGCCGGGACGAGCCTGACCTGCCTGGCCCGGATGACCCGCCTGGCCCGCCTGGCCTGGATGACTCGGCTGACCCGGCTGCTGGGCGCCGGGCCGCTGGCCGGGCATGACGGGAGCGGCGTAGCCGAACATCGTCTTGGCAGGTTGTCCACCAGGCGCCCCAGCCTGCATGGGTGGCATCGGTCGCCCGCACGTTCCGCACGCGGGTGCGTTCATCAGCACCGCCGCGCCGCAGTACGGGCAAGGCCTTGTTGGAGTCGCCATTCGGGATCCCCTATCCTTTCAAGACAGAACGGTATCGCACGGTGCACAGCCTCCGCAACCGAGTGGCGTGTTATGTGTCATAGGTGGCGCGCCGGCTCCCGGGACACGACGCCGTCCGCGGCGAAGCGATCGAGGTCCGTATCGCCGACGTCTCCGTTCGGGCTTTTCCTGACGAGAGCATCGCAGCGGCCGCGATCGCGAGCGGCACGCGCGTGCTCGCGCGCTCGCTCAAGTACCACCGCCCGCGGACGTTCTTCTGCTTCGAGGGCCACTGCAGCGGCTGCCTGGTGCGGCTGTCCGGCGTGCCGAACCTCCGCGCGTGCCAGGCGATGTGCACCGCGGGCGCCGAGGTCGAGGGCCAGAACGCATTCCCATCGGCCGAGGTCGACCTGCTGGGCGCGGTCGACTTCCTGTTCTCGCGCGGAATGGACCACCACACGCTGATGACCGGCTCGTCGGTGCTCAACCGGCTGGCCAACAAGGTCGTGCGCCAGCTGTCGGGGCTGGGCAAGCTGCCGGATCGACCGCCGCGCGAGCTACCCGACATCGCGCCGCGCACCGTCGACGTCTGCGTGATCGGCGGCGGCCCGGCGGGCCTGGCCGCCGCGACCGCGACCGCGCGCGCCGGACGCTCGACCATCGTGATCGACGACCAGCTCCGGCCGGGCGGCAGCCTGCGCGCCGATCCGCGCACCGGCCGGCGCGCCGCGGAGACCAGCGTGGCCGCCGCGACCGCCGCCGGCGTCGAGGTGCTCGCGCGCTCGACGGCGATCGGCTACTTCCCCGAGGATGATGGCGGCGTGCTCGCGGTGTCGGCGCCCGATCGGCTGTACCGCATCCACGCCGCGTCGTGGATCTGGGCGACCGGCGGCTATCCGGTGAACCTGCCGTTCCCCGACAACGACCGGCCCGGCGTGCTCGCGGCGCGTGCGGTCGGCCGCCTGCTCGTCGATCACGGCATCCTCGGCGGCGACAGGGTCTGCATCGTCGAGGTCCCCGAGGTCGCGGAGGACGCCGCGGCGCTGGCCGACGCGCTCTACCAGGCCGGCGCCGAGGTGGTGCGCATCGCGCTCGGCAACGCCAACGGCACGCGCGGGCGCAGCTGGGTATCGGCGCTCGATACGCCCAACGGCAAGGTCGAGTGCGACCTCGTCGCGGTCGCCGGCATCCCGGCGCCGGCGTCGGAGGGGCCGCGCCAGCAGGGCTGCAAGGTCGTGCTCGATCCGGCCGCCGGCGGGTTCCGCGTCGTCGTCGACGAGCACGGCCGGACCTCGGCGCCTGGCGTATGGGCATGCGGCGATGTCACGGGCTACGTCGGGCCCGCGGCGGCCGCCGAGCAGGGCGCGCGCGTCGGCATGAACGTCGCGACGCGTGGATTTGGTTATCGTCGGAGCGTGGCCGGGAAGATCGTGCTGTGCCGCTGCGAGGACGTCACGCTCGCCGATCTCGAGCACTGCGTGTCGCGCGGCTACTGCGATATCGAAGAGGTCAAGCGTTACACGGGGTTCGGCACCGGACCCTGCCAGGGCAAGGAGTGTCTCGCCGCGGTCGCCTCGCAGCTCGCGAGCCTGACCGACCAGCCGCCGGCTGCGATCCCGCCGTTCACGTCGCGCCCGCCGCTCGCCCCTACCCCGCTGAAAATGCTCGCAAAAGACCCCGCAGCGCATCGCTTCGCGGACGACCGAGAGCCCGCGCTCGACCGCGGGAAGCCGGCCCCGCGCCCGCCCGGCCCGAGAGAGTCCCTGCGGGATGACCCCGAGCGAGGGCGGGGCGGCTAGTGCTGCCCATCGACGAGGAAGAGGACACCGCCCGCGCCGATGTATCGGGCGAGATCCGGCTGCCCGCCACGCTCGAGGGCACGGGGCCGATCCCCGACAGCGCCGAGATCGCGATCGTCGGCGGCGGCGTGATCGGCCTGGCGATCGCATACAACCTCGCCCGCCGCGGCCTCACCGACGTCGTCGTGCTCGAGCGCGGCTATCTCGCCGAGGGTGCGTCGGGTCGCAACGGCGGCGGCGTCCGCCAGCAGTGGTCGACCGAGCTCAACATCCGGCTGATGCAGGAGTCGGTCGAGCTGTGCCGGCGGTTCGCGGTCGACCTCGGCGTCAACGTGTGGTTCCGCCAGGGCGGCTACCTGTTCCTCGCGCGCAGCGCGGCCGAGGTCGCCCGGCTCGAGAAGAACATCGCGATCCAGAACCGCTGCGGCGTCGCGACCCGCATCCTCGAGCCGGCGAAGGCGCGCGACATCGTGCCCGAGCTCGATCTGACCGGCATCGTCGCCGCGGCCTACAACCCCAGCGACGGCATCCTGTTCCCGTGGCCGTTCCTGTGGGGCTACGCGCGGCAGGCCGCGGCCCACGGCGTGCGGATCTTCACGCAGACTCCCGTCGGCGGGCTCGAGCGGCAGAAGGCCGGCGGCTACGTCGTCCACACGCCGCGCGGGGCGGTCCGGGCCCGCCGCGTCATCAACGCGACCGGCGCCTGGTCGCCCAGGCTCGCGCAGATGATCGGGGTCGACATTCCGACCTATCCGATCCGCCACGAGATCTGCTCGTCGGAGCCGCTCAAGCCGTTCCTGCGGCCGATGGTGAGCGAGCTGGCGAGCGGCCTGTACTGCAGCCAGTCGATGCGCGGCGAGATCGTAGGCGGCGTCACCATCCCCGGCCACGCCTCGACCTACGGCATGGGCTCGACGCTCGAGTTCCTCGCGACCTACGCGCGCCGGCTGGTCCGGCTGATGCCGATCCTCGGCGAGATCAAGATCCTCCGCCAGTGGGCCGGCCCCTACGATCAGTCGCCCGACGGCAATCCGATCCTCGGCGCCGCGCCCGGCCACCCCGACTTCTTGCTGGCCTGCGGCTTCGTCGGCCACGGCTTCATGATGGCGCCCGTCGTCGGCAAGCTGTACGGCGAGTGGCTCACCGGCAGCCCGCCGCACGAGATCTTCTCGCGCTACACGCTGGCCCGGTTCGCCGACGGCGTCCCGCAGGGCGAGAAAGAGGACTTCAACATCGGGTAACCTGGGGCGGATGGTGTCAACCGGGGGCCCCGGCGGCCCGCTGCGTCTGGTGTGCTTCGAGCTGCGCGCGCAGGAGCTGGCGCTGCCGATCGCCGACGTGCGCGAGACCTTGCCGGTGCCGCCGATCACGCGGGTGTTCCTGACGCCGCCGTGCCTGGCCGGCGTGTTCAGCCTGCGCGGCGACATCGTGCCGGTGATCGATCTCGGCGTGCTGCTCGGGCTGCCGGCGACGGCGATCGGTGATGACAGCAAGATCGTCGTGGTCGATCATGCGGCGGGGGTCGCCGGGATCGTCGTCGACCGGCTGCGCGATCTGCGGACGATCGAGCCGCCGCTCGAGCCGCCGCCGGCCAACCTGCCGGCCCAGGTCGCGGGCCTCCTGCTCGGCGTGGCGGCGACCCCGACCGGCAGCGTGCGCGTGCTCGATGCGCGCGCGGTCCTCACCGTCGAGCCGCTGCGCCAGCTGGCGCGGAGCGATGCGGAAAGCAGGGTGTCATGACCACGCGGAAGCTGCGCGTCCCGATGTTCTTCAAGTTCCTGATCGGCTGCCTGGCGCTGGCCGCGCTGCTGATCATCGGCGGCTCGTTCGTGGTCAAGAACGAGACCCGGCTCCGGTCGCGCGGCAACTTCCTGCAGAAGCAGGAGCGCCGGCTCGACGGCTACCTCGAGCGGGTCGGCCGCGACATGACCGCCACGCTCGAGCTGCTCGCGACCGACGACGAGCTGCGCAAGGCGATGAGCCCGGCACCGGCCGGCGCTGCGGCGGCGGGTGCGGCGGGTGCGGCGGGTGCAGCGGCGGTGACCGCGGAGGGCCGCGACGCGGCGGCCGATCACGCGCGCCAGATGTACGACGCGCTGTCGGGCAAGACGGGCATGCAGCCCGACGTGTTCGCGCTGTTCACCACCGCGAACCGGCTCAGGTTCGCCGCGCCCGCCAAGGTGCTCGACGAGCAGTCGCTGCCGTCGATCGCGGCGGTCGAGAAGGCGCGCGGCGGCAGCGTGTTCGCGCACCGGATCCAGGTGATCGACGGCGTGCCGTACCAGATGTCGGCGCTGCCGGTCCGCGGCGACCGCGATCAGGTGGTCGGCGGGATGCTGGTCGGCGTCCGGCTGCAGCGGCTGTTCGACGAGTTCGCCGACCAGAGCGACGATCAGGTCGAGAACCAGACGCGCGATGCAGCCCGACAAGTACGTCCGGGTCACGGTCGGCGAGGACACCCGCGACGTGATCCGGCTCAAGGACGGCGACCACGACTTCTGGAGCGCGGACAACTTCGAGGGCTACAAGGGAGGCGACGCCGGCGCGGTCGGCCGGCTCGTGATCACGCGCAGCCGCGCGACGCTGGTCGATCCGGCGCAGAAGCTGCCGTGGGCCGAGATCGCCGTCGCGATCGCCGCGTCGGTGATCATCGCGCTCGGCATGGGCCTGCTGATCACGCGGCCGATCAAGCAGTTCGTCCGGCAGTCGCACGACCTGCTCCGCGGCGAGACCGATCTGACCCAGCGCCTGGTGATCAGCTCGCACGACGAGACCTCGGACCTGGCCGAGAACATCAACCAGGTGTTCGCGCGGCTGCACCAGCTCGCGACCGGCGTGCAGTCGGCGGCGCTGCAGGTCGGCGCGTCGAGCGCCGAGATCAGCGCGGCGTCGCGCCAGATGCTGTCGGGGCTCAAGGACCAGACGCTCAAGATCGAGAGCTCGACCACCGCGGTGACCGAGCTGTCGGCCTCGATCCAGACGGTCGCGGGCAACGCCGCGCAGGCGACCGACGTCGCCGAGCAGTCGAGCACCGCGGTGACCTCGGCGGTCGAGCGCATGGAGTCGATCCGCGCGGCGGTGGCCGACGCGGCGGACAAGATGCGCGAGCTCGGCGAGAGCAGCAAGCGGATCGGCAACATCGTCGAGGTGATCCGCCAGATCAGCGAGCAGACCTCGATGCTGGCGCTCAACGCCTCGATCGAGGCCGCGCACGCCGGCGAGCAGGGTCGCGGCTTCGCGGTGGTCGCCGACGAGGTGTCGAGCCTGGCGCGCCGGGTCGGCCAGTCGGCCAAGGACATCGAGACGCTGATCCAGACGGTCAAGGAGCAGACCCACGCGGTGGTGGTGTCGATGGAGGTCGGCACCCGCGAGGTCGCGAGCGGCTCGCAGCTGGTGACGAGCACGCTCACCGGGCTGGGCCGGCTGATCAGCGTGGTCAAGGACACCGCGGGCGCGGTCCACGAGCAGGCGGTGGTGTCCGACGAGATCGCCCGCAACATGGACTCGGTGCGCCAGATCGCCACCGAGGTGCTGTCGGGCTCCGAGGAATCGGTCGTCCAGGCCGAACGGCTGCACGAGCTGGCGTTCGACCTCGAGCAGTCGGTCGGCGGGTTCAACCTCGACGGCAACCGGCTCGCCGCGAAGGGCGCGGCGCGCGCGGCGCGATCGGGCAACGGTGCGCCCCAGCGCGCGCTGCCGGGCGCCCGGCCCGACGTGTCACGCGTGCGCCCGGACCGCTCGGCCTCGCCCGGGGCGGACGGCTGATGCCTGACCGCGCGAGGTCGCGGCCGTGCTGACGCCGGAGACGATCGCGGCGATCGCCGAGCGCCTGGCCGAGCACGCCGGGCTCGAGCTCCCGGACTGGGTGATCGCGGCGCGCGCGACGGCACGCATGACGATGATCGGCTGCTCGCCGGGCGAGTATGTCGCGCTGATCGCCGGAGCGCGCGGTGCGGGAGAGCTCGCCCAGCTGATCGAGGCGGTGCGGGTCGGCGAGAGCCGGCTGTTCCGCCATCGCCCGCAGATCGACGTGCTGGCGTCCGTGATCGCGCCGGCGCTGCGGGCGCGCGGGCGGCGTGCGCTGCGGGTGTGGAGCGCCGGGTGCGCGGCGGGCGAGGAGCCGTACACGCTGGCGATCGTCCTGTCGCGCGCCCTGCCCGACTGCGCGATCTCGATCCTGGCGACGGACGTCAGCGCGGAGGCGCTCGCGCGGGCGCGCGCGGCGAGCTATCCGCGCGCGATGCTCGAGCACGTTCCGCAGCGCTACCGCGACTGCTTCGTGGACGGCGGCGAATCGGTCCGCGTGGTGCCGGAGATCGCCGCCCTGGTCGAGTTCGAGCGCGCCAACCTGCTCGACGGTGCCGCGCCGCGCGGCTGCGACCTGGTGTGGTGCCGCAACGTGCTGATCTACTTCACGGCCGACGCCCGCCGCCGCGCGATCGATCGCCTGGTCGGCGCGACCGTGCCGGGCGGCTTGGTGTTCGTGGGTTACAGCGAGTCGCTGCGCGACGTTCCGGAGCTCGACGGCGTGCGCGCCGGCGATACGGTGTACTACGTGCGGCGCGACAACGCGCCTCGCCCGCGACCGCCGACGCCGCCGGTCCCGATCGCGGTGCCCGCGCCGGCGACCGAGCGCAGATCGGCGCCGATCGCAATGTCCGGCGACCGGACGCCGCGTACGGAGCGTCGCCCGATCGCCGTGTCCGAGGACCGGACGTCGCCGCCGATCGCGTTTGCCGCCGAGCCGCCGGCCGAGGATACGCTCGCGCTGTACGGCCATCCGACCGCCGCGCACGTGACCGCCGAGATCTCCGCGCGGCTGGCGCTGCCCGGCCTGCGCTCGCTGACGATCGATCTCGACGCGGCCGAGCTGCTCGACAGCGACCTCGCCCGCGTGCTGCACCGCGCCCGGGCGGCGGCCGCGACGGCCGGGATCTGGCTGGCGGTGACCGCGACCCGCCCCGGCCCGGTGCGCTGGATCAATCGCCATGGGCTCGACGAGGACAGCCCGGTCACCTCGGCCCGCCGGCATGGACCGGAGGGCCGGTCATGACCACGACGAGCGCAGCACTGTGGGACCGCTTCGTCGCGATGGCCGGTGGCGACGCGGCGGTGCTCGCCGAGGCGGCGGGTGATCGCGCCCGGCTGCAGGCGCTGGGTCAGCTCGCGTTTCGCATCGGGCTGTCGAGCCTCCTGCTCGGCGCGGAGGACGTCGGTCGGCTGGCGATCGCGATCGAGCGCGCGATCGATCGGATCGCGGGAGGCGGCGCGGAACGAGGTGACGAGACCGCAGGGGGTGAGCTGGCGGCGGCGATCGCCGCGCTGCGCGAGGCGTTCGTCCAGCTCGCGCACGCGGATCGATCGGGCGCGCGGGTCGAGGGCCTCGCGCTCGACGAGCATCGCCGCGCACTCGAGCCGCGGGGTGCGGCCGGTGCCGGTGCTGTGCCTTCGGGCGCGGGCCGCGCGGGCGCCGAGCGATCCACGACGGCGTTTTCCGCTGCGCCACAGGGGCATGCACCGGGAACCGCGGACGCGCTGTCCGCTCCGAGTGCGGCTGCCACGAGCGCGGCTGCCACGAGTGCGGCGAGCGCTGCATCGGCACGCACGGCGAGCGCCGCCGCGGGGTTCGCCTGGGCGCCGGCGGTCGACGACGACATGATCGAGCTGTTCTTCGACGAGGCGAGCGAGCGGATCGCGGCGCTGGCGGGCAAGCTGATCGAGATCGAGCGGCGGCCCGGCGACGGCGAGCTGGTGCGCGATGTGTTCCGCGACCTGCACACGGTGAAAGGCAGCTCGGCGATGGTCGGCCTCGCGCCGGTCAACCACCTCGCGCACGCCGCCGAGGACCTGGTGGGGCAGATCCGCGACAGCGGCCGCGCGGTCGACGGCCCCGTGATCGACGCGCTGCTCGCGGCGCTGGACGGGCTGCGCGACATGCTGGCCCTGGCCCGCGCCGGTCGCACGATCGAGATCGATCCGGCGCCGGTGATCGCGCGGCTGCGCAACCCGGCCGCGAGCGCCCACGCCGCGCCGGCGGTGGCGAGCGCCGCCGCCGAGGCCCCGGCCCGCAGCGC
>VBLP01000627.1 GCA_005887925.1 Deltaproteobacteria bacterium
CGGTGATGCAGCTGGACTTCTCGCCGAGATCGCAGCCGCGCGCATAGGCCGCCAGCGCGCCCTTCGGATCGGTCTTCGCCAGATCGGCGGCGAGCTTGTCGCACGCGTCCTGATCGGCGCAGCTCGCCGGGTCGCGCACGACGGCGGTCGGCGCCGACTCGCGGGTCGCGGCGTCGGCGATCCGCGTGCCGGGGCCAGCCGCCGACGAGAACGCGCCGAAGCCGCGCGCCATCTGATAGCCGCCGAGCAGCAGCACCGCCGCGGAGATCCCTGCGATCGCCCAGGCGGTCGCACGCAGCGCCACCACCATCGCGATCAGCGCGAGCGCCGCAGCCATGCCGCCGCCGCCGACCGCGATCCAGTCGCGATAGTGCGCCTCGACCACCACGCCGTTGACCGTGTGAAAGCTCGATGACGAGTACGAGATCAACAGCGGCAGCGCGCCGCTGATCGCACCGGCGATGAGCACGGTGACCCCTCCAGACTTGTTCTGACCATCCATGCCGGCCGGCGCTGCACCGGCCGTGCCCGAGCGAGCCGGCTCCGGCGCACGGCCCCGGCGCCGGCAACGCTGCGCGACGCAAGGCGGTCACCCGCGTGCGCGACGCGGGCCGCCGGCCGGCGCGTATCACACCGCGCCGCGCCAGAGACATGTCCCGGCGACATGTCGCCAGCCCGCATCATTCACCACGCCGCCGGGCTCCAGCCCTACGATCATGAACCTCACGTTGCGGGCAACGAGCTCCGATAGAACCGGCGCTCAGCCTCGGTCAGGACGTAGGCGCCCAATGGTGATGGTGTAGTCGAGGTACGGCAGGTCTACTCAACGATCGCAGGAATAACTACACCATGGGCCTGATCAATCACCGTTCGTCAGTGATGGAGATCAATCCCGAGACCTCGTCCCAGCGCCGCCTCAGCAGTACGTGAGAGCCCCGTAGGGCCGCTCGGCTCCAACAAATTCGCGATTCGCTGTCAAATTCTTGCCGACTGAGTCGCCTATTGCTGCAATGGAGCTTGACGACCGCGCTCACACGATCACCGTCGACTACATCGACTGGCCCAACTCGCCACGCTCGACCCTGACCTTCCACCTCGACGCTCTGGCGACTCGTGCTTGCCCGGGTCCGACAGCATCCGCGCGCGGCCTGCCGATGAAGCACGCACCGCTGCGGCGCGCGAAGCTGCTCGACGCGGGAGCTTGGACGTTCGAGCAGCCCTTAGCCGCCACGCACGGCTACGACACGGCACCCGTGTGTGTCATCCCGACCAACTGCGGGTGCTGGCCTCACCTCGACGTAATCGAGGCGACCCGCTCGCGCAGAATGCCCTGAAGCCCTAATGACGACCGAGCGCCGAGAAGTCGATTCGCCGCCGTCAGCATCCCTACCCGGGAACAACATGCGAAATGCTCTTGTCATCGGCATTAACCACTACGATCACGGTCGCTCGCTGTACGGTTGTGTCGACGACGCCTACGCGGTCAAGAGCGTGCTGGCGCGGCATAGCGATGGATCGCTCAACTTCGACGTGAGGCTCCTGACCGCCACAGGGCTAGCCGACCGCGTGATCCGCTCGCAGCTCAAAGACGCGATCGAACAGCTGTTTGCGGCACCCGGTGAAACCGCATTGTTATACTTCGCTGGACACGGGCACATCGAGACGACCGGCGGCTACCTGCTTGCTAGCGACTCGCGGCGCGGTGACGAGGGCATCGCGTTAACCGACGTGCTGACGTACGCAAACCAGTCCACGACGAAAAATCGCGTGATCATCCTCGATAGCTGTCACTCGGGAATCGCCGGTACGCGCCCAGCGGGTGGGACGATGTCCGAACTCACCGAAGGGATGACGATCCTGACCGCGTCCACAGCCGAGCAGTACGCAACCGAGACCAACGGCGTAGGCACGTTCACTGCGTTGTTCGTCGACGCGCTGAACGGCGCCGCTGCCAATCTCGTCGGGGACGTTACGCCTGGCAGCGTGTACGCTCACATCGATCAGTCGCTCGCGTACTGGCAGCAGCGGCCGGTGTTCAAGACCAACGTGAAAAACTTTGTCTCGCTGCGCAAGGTCCAGCCCGCTCTCCAGCTCCAGGAGTTGCGCCGCCTCGTCGAGTTCTTCCCCACGCCGGGTGCGGTGTTCGCACTTGACCCGACCTTTGAGCCCGAGCAGCGCGGGCGGGCGGCCGGAATGCCCGATCCCGACCCCGCGAACACCGCGAAGTTCGCGGTCCTGCAGCGCTACTGCCGCGTGAATCTCGCTGTGCCAGTCGATGCGCCACACATGTGGCACGCGGCGATGGAGAACAAGGGCTGCAAGCTCACCGCGCTAGGCGAACATTACCGGCGGCTCGTACAAGCGGAGCGCATCTAAACACTCTCGCATGGGTTGTTGGTCACCCCCGCGACATGAACTGCGATTACCTCGGGACGGCGTTGGAACAAATTGAATGTCTCTGTCAGCTTGGCGGCGTGCTTGCGCGTCGTCTTTCAACGCCCTCCATCGCCATGAACTCCGGCGAATGCGCTGGTAGGCACCTCGCACACCACCACCCCGCGACAACGCGCGGCTCTCTTGCGGACGCCGAATCGCCTGCGGATCAGGTCGCCGATCCGAGGGCGAGGGCTCGTCCAGAGGTCACCCATGTAGCCCGCTGCCTGCGGCCCGGCCTCGATCAGCCGGGCGAGTTCCTGGTGTTGCACCAGGCTGAGCCTCGGCGCTGGGCCGGGCGCCTTGCTGGGCCGCAGCGCCTCGGTACCGGCGGGGTCGTACCACCGAAGCCATTGGTTCACTGCCGTCCGCGCCACCTCGAACTCCGCCGAGATGGCGAGCGCCTTCTTGCCATTGAGCTAGTCCCTTACTATGTGGATGTTGAGTCCGCGGCGACGGCCACAGCCGGCAGCGAGCCGACGCCTGTAACTGCTGTGCCAACGATGACGGCGGCTGCCGGGCATGCCGTGCGATTCCCAAGGTAGGGCCCAATGGTTTCATGAATTCTCACCCTCCTAAGTATGGATATTAGGAAGCAGCGGCGAGAGGAATATCGATGTTTAAAAGAATCAAGAGAATATTGACGATATTAATTGGGCCGAACCCGGAACTACCGATCGGATCGAGACTGCTCATTTTGATGACAATAATTCTAGTGATATTCATTCCTATTATCTTGATTGATATTCTAGTTAGAGTCGAGAATGTAAGAGAATTAATAATTATATTATTCCTATATTTAGTCATCGTTTTTGTCATTGGTCCGATTATCGGATTTCCGATCTATTTCCTTCACGAGTTACTAAGACGTTCAAGATCACCCGACTTTCCCAGACGAAGAGTCAGCCGCCTGATCGGGATTTTGTTCATTATTGTTATTCCATTCCTGATAGTTTCAGCACAAGATGCTAGTTCGATGTTACTGGTGACTGGGTGTATATATATGAGATTAAGATGTCCACGTTCTCCCTGGCCACGAATCTTCTATATTTATGGCCCTAGTTGGTTAAAACAAGTCTTGATCGGAACTGTCGGAATTTTCTTTGTGGGAGCAAGCATGGATCTGCCGAATGTAGCCGTTAAACTTGCATCACTGGTGGTTCCATCGTTCCTGCTCGGCCGCCAATTGCACGAAGTGGCCCGTGCTCACAGACGAAGTCATCCGCGGTTGCCTAATAGATGTATCCTTCTACTTCGACCGTTCGGTTTTGATGATGAGAACTTTGTTGAACTTAATCGTGGCTTTTTTTCGATACTGGACCCAAGTTATGGCGCTCCATTTGATACGTTTGTATGTTCGTCTGTCGAGAAACAGTTGGGCACCTTTGTATCATTTGGTGATCCAGGCGACATTGCGCTCCGTCGCGGAGCGCAGCGACATTACGTAGCAGACATTCGTTGGCGAGCCGTATTTGAAGAATATATGTCTAGAACAATGGCATTTATGGCAGTCATCTCAACTACCAGCGAGGGTTTTATATGGGAGCTCGCGCGACTTCGAGAATTAGATCTCCACACCCGTCTGTTCCTATTTACACCGCCCATACACAAACTTCGCAGGAAACCTCTTCTGGTTGTGGCGTATGAGCTCATAAGCCGAGCCCTCTTGCCGCGCCGGCGGATGCCAAACGCGAAGGACTCTTGGCAACACGCAGCACTCAATCTGGCACCGATTGGTTATCAGCTCACAGAATATCCTGGCCCAGGGTCAGTAATCGGATTCGCCGCGAATGGTACGAATATGATCTTGGCGCGAAATTGTAAAGAACCCGACGAATTCATAGCACCCATTACACATATGCTATATTCCACAGATGGCCAAATCTGCAATTCGCTTGCTCAGTCTGATTGGCATTAATCATGAGATAGTCCCTGGGTATAATCCGACACAGTCTATGTTTCGTCGAGCTACTCACACGGCGGCCAGGGGATCTCGCCGTGCAATCGGGGCAACGCGACCGCGTGCCGCCTCGCCGCGAGCTAACACTACGGTATCCGGTGCACGAGCCCCGTTCTGGCATGATCGATCGGCGAGGCGCATCGTGAGTTGCGATGTCAGACACGAAAGCGACCTGGCGATCACGCGTGGCAGTGTTGCGTTGCATGCCCCGAGACAGGTCTCGTTGCAGATCGGTTGGCAGTACGCGAGTGTTCCCCGGGGCTGTTCCCCGGGCGTCCCCAGGGTCGCGCAGCCGGGAACGGGTGAGCTGCAAGGCGACGCCGCGCGCGCCGAGGCAATCGCGTACCGCGAGGGCGATGGAGCGGTGTCAGGTCGATCGCGTGCTGAGGCGCCAGCCGGCGGACGTGCGATCGATGACGCGATCTTGTTCGAGGGCGGTGAGCGCTTGACCGAGGTGGAGGTTCTTGACGGCGAGCTGGCGGCGGAGCGCGACGCCGGAGACCGGAGCGGTGGCTGCGCGGAGCAAGCGGAGGACACGGTCCGCGAGTGAGTCGGCGGGTGGCGGAGCCTCGTCGGACGAAGCACGGCGCAGATGGGGCGTGGAGCCGTCGGCGCCGGTGGCGAGGACGAGGGCGATGGGATCGGGCGCGGGCGCGGAGCGGTGCTCGAGGGTGAGCAGGATCTGGTCGCGGGCACGAGTGAGGTAGGCGGCGGAGTCGGTCCAGGCCCAGAGATCGGAGGAGCCGCGCAGCGACTGGCCGAGGTGGCGACGGCTCTTCTTGCTCATGTGGTGGACGACGGCGATCGCGAGGTCGTGCTGGCGCGACAGCGTGCGCAGGAAGCCGAGGAGCTGGGCAATGTATCGTGCGTCGTTCTCATCTCCGGAATGAAGTCTCACCAGGGGATCGAGGAGCAAGAGGCGCGGCGCGAGGTGAGCGACGGTGGCGGTGAGACGGTCGCGGTCACCCGGATCGTCGAGGCGCAGGGCGGCGGCGGTGATGACGTGGAGTGGGATCTTGTCGAGCGGCAGATGGCGGAGCGTGCACGAGGCGATGCGCTCGCGGACGCGCGGCAGTGGGTCCTCGGCGAGGTAGATGAGGACGGGACCTGGCGCGTCGACGGGAAATGCGCCGAGGCAGTCGGTGCCGGAGGCGACGGAGACGGCGAGGTCGAGGCCGAGCCAGGACTTGCCGACCTTGGGATGGCCCGAGATGAGGCCGACGGCGAGATGGGACCACAGGTGACGGACGAGCCAGGCCTTGTCGGGCGGCTGCGCCGGAAGCGCGCCCGCCTGGGCGACCGGAAGCTCGTCGGTGGGATGCGCGGGCGCAGTCACGGTCACGGCCACAGGTCCTTGCGGGCGGCGATGACGTGCTGGACGGAGACGGTGGTGTGGCCGGCGGTGGCGGCGTAGTCGAGCGACTTGAGCGCGAGGTCGTCGGTCGCGCGCAGGTTGCCGCGGCCGATCTCGAACAGGGCGTCGAGCGTGCGGTCGTCGAACGGGACGCGGGCGGAGCCAGCGACGGCGCAGCGGTGGGCGACGTACTGCGCGAGCTCGTCGCGGGACAGCAGGCGGAGCTGCGCGTAGTGGGCGATGCGGCGAGCCATGGCTTCCTGGTCGTCGCGCGCGAGCAGCGAGCGCAACGGGCTTTGCCCGGCGATGACGAGGGAGAGCACGAGGCGGCTGTCCATGTCGAAGTTGGTGAGGATGCGAAGCATGCCCAGGACGTCAGGGCTCAGCTCGTGGCTCTCGTCGAGCACGAGCACGGGCCTGCGGCCCTCGTTGTGCGCGGTGGTCTCGAAGCGCTCCTGCAGGCGACGGACGAGCATCGGGTAGGAGCCGGCGGGCTGGGCGCCGCAGGCGACGGCGATCTCGCGGCACATGTCGCGCTTGGACAGGCCGGTGACCTTGACGTAGTGGACGTGGTAGCGGGCCTCGGGCAGGCCGCTGCGCAGGCGGCGGAGCAGCGCGGTCTTGCCGGTGCCGGCCGGGGCGATGAGCGCGGCGGACATGCGGGCCTCGACGGTGGACAACAAACCGGCGAGCGCGTCGTCGAGGAAGGGCAAGCGGAGGTGGTCGTCGGTGGCGATCTCGCGGGTGAACGGGACGGCGTGGAAGCCGAAGGTGGCGCGCAGATCGGTGGGCTTGGTGGTGGTGGCGGGAGCGGGCTTGGTCATCGTCGCTTTCCTTTCGTGGTGGACAGGCGATTCGGGGGCGTCGGAAAGCCGCCGTCGGGACCGACGACGGGAGCGAAGTCGCGGGCGAAGGCGAGCTGGGCCGCGGTCTGGAGGCGGCGAAGCAGCGCGGTCTTGCCGGTGCCGGCCGGGGCGGTGAGCGCGGCGGACATGCGCGGCAGGGCGGTGGACAACAAACCGGCGAGCGCGTCGTCGAGGAAGGGCAAGCGGAGGTGATCGTCGGCGGTGATCTCGCGGGTGAATGGGACGGCGTGGAAGTCGAAAGTGGCGCGCAGATCGGTGGGCTTGGTAGCGGTGACGCGAGCGGGCTTGGTCATCGTCGTTTTCCTTTCGTGGTGGACGGGCGGGTCGGGGGCGCCGGGAAGCCGCCGTCGGAGCCGACGACGGGGGCGAAGTCCCGGGCGAAGGCGAGCTGGGCCGCGGTCTGCGGCGCGCGCTCGTCGTCATCGGGCGCGGGCGCCGAGTGCAGCGCGCGGCGCGAGACGGCGTTTTGCGCCAGGTCGACGGGCGCCACGGCGACGAGCCGGCCGTCGTGGACGACGGACAGCGCGCCCGAGAGCAGGTGCCGCCAGACCGTGACGTCGGTGCCGGCGTGGCCGCGCGGGACCTCGTAGGCGATGCCGTCGTACGACACGACGTTGTCGGCGGAGACCTTGCGGGTCTCGGTGACGACGAAGCGCTCGGCGAGCTCGGCGTCGTCGGCGGGGAACCGAAGCGCGCGGGTGTCGGCCTCGAAGCGGGCGAGCGGCGTCTGGCCGCCGAGTGCCTCGTGCGGCTGCTGGTTGTAGCGGTGGTCGAGGAAGTGGGACAGCCGCAGCTCGAGCGCGCCGCAGTCGGCGTCGACATCCGCGGCGCCGGGCAGGCCGCGCAGGATCTGGCTCTGCGCCGTTTGGTTGAATTTTTCGACCTTGCCGTGGCCCTCCGGATAGGCGGCGGTGCCGAGCACGAGGTGGATGTCAAGACGGCGGCAGGCAGCGGCGGTGTCGTCGGCCTTGAATCCCGCGCCGCGATCCAGAAACAGGATATCCATGTAGCCGAAGCGGCGAAGGACGCGGTGCAGGCCGCGCAGGAACAGCTCCGCGGTCTCGACCGTGCCGACCACGACCCCGAGCCCGAAGCGTGACGCGTCGTCGAGGAAGAACACCGCCACGCGCTTGGCGCGCTTGACCCCGGCACGGAAGTGCTTGCCGTCGGCGAGCGCCATCATCATGCGGTGCGGATACGCGAAGCGGCGCTTGTCGGCTTCGTGCTTCGCCGGCACGCGGCGCAGCGGCAGGCCCAGGCGGACGCACGCGCGCCAGACCGACGTGCGATCGACGCGCTCGTGTGGCCCCACGACACCACGCTCGCGGGCCCGGCGGATGAGCTCGGGAACCGAGGCGTAGCGGTCCTCGGCCTTCTCCGTCGCGAGAAAGTCGACCAGCGACGCCGGCAGGACCAGCGAGATCGCCCGCTCGGGCTGCGCCGTCTCGATGCCGCTGGGCCCGTCGCGGTCGAGCTCCGCGAGCCAGCGGTAGATGGAACGGACCGCGGCGGTCTTCGGCTCGCCGGCGATCGTCAGGTGGTTTTGCGCGGCGACCTCGCGCACGGCGGCGTCCGTGCCCTGGCCCGAGAGCTCGCGGGCCTTCACCGCCGAGACGATCTGGTAGCGGAACAGCGCCTCGGGCGAGAGCACGAGTGGTGTGCGAGGCGATTTCTTGTCGGCCATCGGCGGGCGCCATCTGCGCAGCCCTGGGCCTTGAGCGCACGACGGGGAATTCGTAGCGCCGCCGCTGTGAATGCCGCTTATCCGGCGGCGGCGCCACGACCCGGGAACACCCGGCCACGGGCGCCCCGACTCGCCACATCCCAGCGCGTCACCGTGCCCCAGCACCCCGCGCACGCACCGGCTGCGAGCACGCGATCGAGCAGACATGCGTCGCCGAGTTGACTGAGCACGGCGACGAGCACCTGGCCGCGGGCCGCACGGCCGCGGGCGCGCTCGTACTCGCCCGCTGCGTGTCGGAGCACGAGCCGCGGGATCTCGAGGCGGAACGCGATCGCGTCGGCCGCCTGCACCGACAGCTCCGGGTGGACGCCCAAGATCGAGGCGCCTCGCGCCAGCTGCTCCGGCGCCTCGGTCGCCCACCACCTCGGGTCGGTGAGCTTGACCGTCGGCTCGTGGATCGCGGCGAACGCTGGCCCGAACAGCGTGGCGCGCCAAGCCGGCTCGCCTCTGCCGTCCACCTTCGACTCACTCTGGGTCGAGCACACCAGCTCACCGTCGAGCCCGACCGGTGCGACGGCAAGGCGTCCGTACGGGATGTGCCCAAGCGGGTAGAGCGTGAAGGCGCGGCGATGCGTCTGGCACTGCAGCACCGTCACCGGGATCCGCGGTCCGGTTTTCCGCGCGCGTACGTGATGCACGACCAGCTCGCACGCCTCGTCCCCGATCACAGCGTGCACGCAGCACCGCGGCATCACCGCAGGCCCGAGCGCCGCTGCGCTGCACGGCACGTACGGCGCCGTCACGAAGGGACGGGGCCGAGGTGCATTCGCGCGGGGATCGTGGCAGCCTGGCAAACGCCACGCGGGCAAGTGCCGAGACGCGCTTCAGCAAGATCGGACTCGGCACTCGAACAGCGAAGCCCACGGCGCCAACCGTGGGCTTCGCACTATCTGGGGATGGGGGGGCTTCGAGGGCTCGCGTTGTACACCGCGGCTCGTCGAGCTCGCCACCCGGCCAGCCACCCCGTCGTGGCACTGTGGTCGGTGACCACGTCGCGCTGCTGCTGAGCCCTCGCTGCTGGCCTACGTCCCGCCGCCACCGCTGAGGCGCCGCTGGCGGCGACCTCGCCGCTCGTCAGCTCACGACGCCCGCGTCAGCTCCTGCCAACCGCGGTGCAACGAGCCCTCCGTTTCACTGCCTCTGGGCGCGCAACGCAACAGGCAGCGTGGCGTGCGAGCGGCAAGACGGCGGAGGAGTTCAGTGTGGGCCAGGGCTTCGCGGTGGGCACGCTGCGCTGGTGGTCGTCGCGTCTCGGGCGTGAAGGCACACCGCCGCCGGCGGCTCCCTCGGCCATCCGGCTGGCCAAGGTGGTGAGGTCGAGTGTGACAAGCGAGCCGTCGGTAGTCATCGCGCCGATGCGGCGCGGCGCGATCATCATCGAATTGGACGATGCCCGGGTCCGGGTTGTGGTCGAGGCTGGCGTCGATCGCGCGACGCTCTCTACCGTGCTGGAGCTGGTGGGCAAGGGGGACGGCCGATGATCCCGCACGGCGTCGAAGTGTTCGTCGGGCTCGACCCGATTGATCTCAGATGGGGGTTCGAGAGGCTCTCGGGTGTGATCGCCGAAAAGCTTGGCCGCAGCTCTCGTAGCGGGGCGATGTTCGTGTTCTTCGGCAAGCGTCGGACGGCGCTCAAGATTTTGTTCGTTCCGGATCCCTGGGCCAGCGGACGAAGGCGCGGCGATGCTCACGATTGGCGAGCGCGAGCTTGAAGATCTTCTCGATGGCGTCGACCTGGAGCCAGATACCAGTCGACGAAGAACGACCACGCACTAATTTCGGTGATCGATGTCGATTGGGTGCGGCTCTTTCATGTCGTGGCTCGACGGGAGCAAAGACGATTACTTGACGAGCTTCAGGTGCGGACGGCGAGGTGGTAGCGGGTTCGGCACGGTCTTGTCCGCATAGCGGGATTGGTGGGTACGCTCGTGCTCCTTGGCGAGGTGAAACACCCAGTAGTCGTCGAAGTCGTCACTCGTGCGCAGCGCGCGCAGCCGCAAGACTGCCTCGGCGCCGGCCGACGACCAGCGGGCGCCGGTTCGGCCCATCCGATCCTGGACCAGGTACCGACAGGCGCCTTCGATCACGCCGGTCGCGATCGGCAGGCCGTCCGCCAGCGCGCGGTCGTAGTGCAGGAGCTGCGTGTTGTTGACGAGGTACGTCGCGGCGCGCTGTACGGGCTTTGCCGAGCTGGCGTCCAGCTTGTGGCTCTTGATCATCGCCCGCAGGCTCTTGGCGACGGCGCCGCCGCTGCGCCCCTGCAGCAAGGCCAGCAGGCGGTCATCGACCCACTTCTCGGCCTCGTTGCTGCCGCTGGTATGGAACGCGTAGGCGGCGCGCCACAGGTATTCGATCACGTGCACCAGGTCGAGCACGATCGTGATCTCGACGCCGACCTTGCGCGCGGCGCGCCGGATCCGCGTGAGCTGGTCCTTGTTACCGTCGACCAGGACGACCCATCTCCGCTTGAGATCGGGGTCGCGCCGGACCGCCTCGGCGAACGCGTCGTCGATAACGCGCTGGGGCGAGTGCACCACGCTCGCCCACACCCGCTTGTTCGTCGGTCGTGGTCTCCGCTTCTCCTTGTCGCACTTGTCGTGAACGCCATGGAGCACGTCGGCGATCTCGCGCGGCCACTGCTCGATCGTGTACACGGTCGCGACCTGGGCCATCCGCTTGCGGTTCGGCTTCTCCCCCTTGGTCAGCCGCGTCTCCAGGCGCCGCGGCGTTG
>VBLP01000628.1 GCA_005887925.1 Deltaproteobacteria bacterium
ATATGTATCGCAGTCCGGGGATCGAGTGACGAAGCGCTCGCGAGATACTGCTACCGAACCGGCGGCAGCAGGAGCGCGCCGGTCGCCATGGGCGAACCGACCGCGACCTCTCGGATCGAGGTCAAGAAGTCCGAATCCTCGTCGGAGTGTGCGTACACCATGAGCACGCGTGCGCCGTTGTGGACGCCGAGGATACCGACGATGCCGTGGCGCATGTCGAGGTCCAGCACCGACTCGCCGACCGGGTTGGCCGCGGCGCTCGTGTACGTGGTGAAGCCGCCGGGGCCGAAGTGTCCGCACGAGACCGTCATGCTGCCGGGGTTGGTGATGCAGACCTCGCCGCTGTCGTTGGCGGCCCAGCACGCGGCGACCTCCTTGGTCGCGACCAGCTGCACGGCGGTGTAGCCGCTCGCGACTGGAACGGCGGCCTGGTTGGAGTTGCTCGCGAGGTGCGCGACGGGGGCGACGACCAGGTCGTCGAGCCCGGTGATGCCGACGATCGTGCCGGCGGGAATGCCGGTGACCGAGGTCGCGACGCCTTCGAGCTTGCCATCGGTGCCCAGCGCGAATGCCTCGAGCGATCCGGACTTCTCCGCGACGTAGGCATGGCCGCCGGCGAGCGCAACCTGCGCGGCGGAGCCGTCGCCGATCATCAGGTCTGCGATGCTCGCCGCGGTCGTGTGCCCACGAGGGAAGAACATCAGGTGCGTGCGCGTCAGCACGTAGGCACCGCCGGCGCCGATCGCACCCGAAACCGAGTCCTCGCCGCCGGTGTTCAGCTGCACGCGGTGCACGAGCCGGCCGTGGCTCTCGTCGAACAGCATGGCGCCGCCGGCGATGTCGGTGACCAGCACGGAGTCACCGCGGCGGCTGAGCGCGCCGCCGATGCCACCGGAGCCGAAGACGGTATTGCCGATGGCGATGCTCTGCGTCGTCGCGCCGGTGACGGTGCTCTTGCAGATCAGCGTACCCGGTTGACCGGCTGCGGCCGAGGCGAGCGTACAGACCTGGGCACCTCCGGCGGGGTGCGCGAGCGCTGCGCCGGAGAACGCGGTGAGGGTGGCGAACAGCAATGACGTGATTCTGAACGAGCGATCGAGATGCATGGTTTCTCCCAATGTGAGATCCCGCCCGGATATCCAGGCATGCGGAAACAACGGGCTGCGACCGTGGCGCCGTCTCGGGGCGCCTGGCGCACGGCCTGCGTGGCAGCGACTACGCGGCTCGCCGGATCCGGTTACAGCTCGTGCTCTATGATCGCAGCAGGGCGAGCACGCGCGCCGGCGTGAACGGTACGTCGCGCAACCGCGCGCCCGTCGCGTCGAACACGGCGTTGCCGATCGCCGCCGGGACGAGCGTGATCGATGTCTCCCCTGCGCCGGTCGCAGGTACGCCGGCCGGCGTCACGAACACGGTCTCGATCGCGGGCACGTCGACGAGCGCGCGGCTCGTGCCCTGGAGCAGGCCACCCTCGACCTGGTTGCGCAGACCGTCGGGGTTCGAGATCGGGCCGCAGTCGATCGCGACGATGTACCGCCGCGGATGGACGACGCCGGTCGCGACGTGCACGTCGACCTCGGCGATCAGCGCCGCGTACCCGTTGTGACCCTCGTACCCGACGCAGGCGACGCCGCGACCGCGCGCAACGCTGTCGCCGGCCGGCGCGCGACCGCGCCGCGGGCGGGGCTGCCATCCCGCGGCCTTTGCCGCCGCGCGCAGCACGCCGATGATCCGGTCGTCGCGCAGGTGGCGCAGCCGGAACGCGACCGGGTCGGCGCCGGCGCGCGCGCATAGCTCGTCCATGAACGACTCGTTCGCGAACGTGTTCTGGATCCGCAGCGGCGAGCGCAGCGGGCCGGTGAACAGCGGCGAGCGCACGGTATGGGTCACCACCCGCTCGCTGCGGATCGTGCCCTCGCCTCCGCACGCGCCGGCGATGCAGCCGGCGAGATACGCTGGGACAGCGTTGCTGCGGTTGTCGAGCTTGCCCTTCGGCGCCGCGGCCGGCCCGATCGCGAGCGGCTCCGGCTCGTGGCCGAGCAGCATGCCGGTGATGACGTTGCCCGGCCGATCGTGCCCCGGGCGGCTGCCGAGCGCCGCGACCCAGGCCTCGCGATCCCAGGCGGCGATCGTGCCGTCCGAGCCGAGCGCCGCGCGCTGCTCGATCACACACGCCGCGCCGTAGTTCTCCCACTTCATCTCGTCCTGCCGCGTGTACTGGACCCGGACGGGGGCGCGAACCGCCTGCGACAGGATCGCGGCGTCGAACGATACCGCGTCGGCGCCGTTCAGGCCGTAGCAGCCCGAACCGCGCTTGAACACGACCCGCACGGTCTCGACCGGTATGCCCAGCAGCACGGCGATGCAGCTCCGCGTCGGATACACCGATTGCGTCGGCGACCACACCGTGACGCCATCGGCGCGAACGTCGGCGACGGCGCACGACGGACCGACCGAGCCGTGCATCTGGTACGGGTACGTGTACCGCGCGCGGATCACGCGATCACCGGCTCGCCCGAGCGCAGCGTCGACGTCGCTCGAGTCGAGCGCGACCTGATCGCGCGACGGTTGCCGGCGCAGGAAGTCGAAGAACGTGTCGCGCGGCGGTAGCGCCGGACCGGGCTTCCACTGCACCTTCAGCTGCCCGGCCGCGACCATCGCCGCGTACTGGGTGCGCGCGACCACTCCGACGAAGCTCTCGCGCACGACCAGATCGACGAAGCCGGACACCCCGCGCACCGACGACGCCTCGACGCTCGCGAGCACAGCTCCCATCTCCGGCGGCCGCACCACCCGGCCGTGCAGCATCCCGGGCACGCGGACATGGTGGACGTACTCGAAGCGGCCGGTCACGAGGGCGACGCGATCGAGCGACGTCACCGGCTTGCCGAGCGTGGTCCACGCCGACGCTGGCTTGCGCTTCGCGGTCTTGCGCAGCGGCAGCTCGAACCGACGACCACCGACGAGCTCGCCGTACGTCACCCGCGCGCCAGTGGGCCCCGAGATCGCGCCGTCGGCGATCGCGAGCCGCGCGACCGGTACGCCGAGCCGCTTGCTGGCCATCTCGAGCAATACCTCGCGTGCGGTCGCGGCCGCGAGTGCGAGGTTCTCGTGGTTGAAGTTGACCGGCGTCGACTGGCTGCCCGACGTCGTTCCCTGGTCCGGCGTGACCGCGGTATCGCACTCGATCATCGTCACCCGCGCGATCGGCACGTCGAGCTCCTCGGCGACGAGCTGCACCTGCGCGGTGAAGATGCCCTGGCCGAAGTCACACTTGCCTGTGTACGCGGTGACCCGACCATCGGCGCCGACGGCGAGCCACGCGTCGAGCGCACCGCCGTCGATGTGCGAAGGCTGCGTGCCGAAGGCGCCGTCGGGCGCGGCGGTGACCGCCCGCGGCAGCAGCGCGTGCGCGCCGAAGCTCACGACGAGTGCGCCACCGGTCTTGAGGAAGTCGCGCCGCGTCGTCATCGCGTCCTCTTCAGACCGTCCGCGTAGCGCCGGATCGCGCGCAGCATCCGCGTGTGGGTGAAGCACCGGCACAGCACGCCGCCGAGCGCCCCCCGGATCTCTGCATCGCTCGCGTCGGGCTTCGCATCGAGCACGGCCTTGGCGGTGAGGATCACACCGCTCAGGCAGAACCCGCACTGCGACGCGCCCTCGTCGATGAACGCCTGCTGGAGTGGATGCGGTGCCTCGGGCGTGCCCAGGCCCTCGAGCGTCACGACGTCCGCGCCGTCGGCATGACGGACCGGGAGTACACACGAGCGAACCGGCTGGCCGTGCAGCATCACCGTGCACGAACCGCACTGCGCCACCCCGCAACCGTACCGTGGCCCGCGCAGCCCGAGATCGTCGGCCAGCACGAACAGCAGCGGAGTATCTGGATCGGCGGCGACCGTGTGGTCCGTACCGTTGACGCGAAGCCGGATCGTCACCTCGCGATCGTAGCAGCACTCCCGGTGGCCGGCGCCCCTGCCCCGGCGCCACGCGTCGTAACTAGCCCCAAAAGAAGCGATCAAAGGGGCCTGACACTTGGTCGAGTAGCCTTGGACGCATGCATGCCGGGGGGGTGATCGTCGTTCAGGGGAACGGGCCAGGCCGCTTGAAGAGGAATCGTCGTCGGAGATCACGTAAACGC
>VBLP01000149.1 GCA_005887925.1 Deltaproteobacteria bacterium
CAGCGGCGAGGCACGGCGCCGGCTAAGTCGGGTTCACGCCGGTCAGCTGCCTGGCGATGATGCGGCGCTGGATCTGCCCGGTGCCCTCGAAGATGTCGTAGATCTTGGCGTCGCGGTACCATTTCTCGACCGGGTGGCCGGACTCGAGCGCCTCCTCGCCGAGCAGCACCATCGCGCGGTTGGTCACCGCCTGCACCGTGCGCGCGGCGTGGGCCTTGGCGGCCGATGCCTCGGCGACGTTGTCGAGGTGATGATCGGCCATCCACGCGGCGCGATGGACCAGCAGGCGCGACGCCGCGATCTCCATGTGCATGTCGGCGAGCTCGAACATGATGTGCTGGTGGCTCGCCATCGGCGTGCCGTGCAGCGTGCCGCCGCGGACCCGGTCGAGCAGGTACTCGTAGGTCGCGCGGGCGATGCCCACGGCCTGGGCGCCGATGGCGGGGCGGGTCGCGTCGAGCATCTTCTTGGTGTCGGCGAGGCCGCTCGCCGGGCCGTCGCCGGCGTGCGCGCCGCCGAGCATCATGTCCTGGTGGACGCGGACGTCCTCGAAGTGGACCTGGGCGGTCTCCGATGCGCGGATGCCGAGCTTGGTCTCCTTCTTGCCGGGGACCAGGCCCGGGCTGCCGCGCGCGACGAGGAAGCCGCGCACGCCGGCGCGGCCGGCCTCCGGCGCGGTCTGCGCCCACACCACGTAGGCCGACGCCGAGCGACCGTTGGTGATCCACTGCTTGCTGCCGCGGATGATCCAGTGGTCGCCGTCGAGCCGCGCCGAGGTCTTGAGTCCGGAAATGTCCGAGCCGGTGCCGGGCTCCGACAGCGCCATCGCGGCGATCTTGATGTGGCCGTGCTCGTCGGTGTCCTGCAGGAGCCGGCGCAGCTCCTGCTTCTGCTCCTGGGTGCCGATCCGCGCGACGGGCGCGCCGGCGAGGTTGGAGCCGCCGAGCGCCAGCGCGATGCCGGCGCAGCCCCACGCCAGCTCCTCCGACGCGGCGACGCCGATCCGCGCCTGGCTCTTGGGCTTGGCGGGATCGGGATCCTCCTCGACGCCGGTCAGCCGGCGGCGGCCGTCGAGCATCGCGGTCTGGGTCATGCCGAGGCCCTGCGCCGCCTTCATCAGGTCCCACGGCATCGACTCCTCGCGATCGTGCTGGATCGCGACCGGCCGCATCATCTGCCGGGCGAACGCGCCGAGCATCTGGCGGACGCCCTGCAGCATGGGGTTATCGTGGAAGATGTCCATCGCAGCCTCCTTATCGCGCCGCCTTCGCGGCCAGCACGCGGCCGAGCCGCTCGTCGCCGTGCAGCGCCTCGAAGGGCCGGGCGTCGCGCATCAGCTTCTCGACCGGGTAGTCGTTGACGAAGCCGTAGCCGCCGAAGATCTGCACGGCGTCGACCGTGGCGCGGGCCACGACGTCGCCGGCGAGCACCCGGGCGCGGCTCGCGGCATCGCCGGCACCGGGCGCGCCGGTATCGATCGCCCACGCGGCGTGCAGCGCCATCAGCCGGGCCGCGGCGGCGCCGGTCAGCGCGTCGTCGCGCAGCCGGATCAGCGCCTCGAACGTGCCGATCGGCTGGCCGAACTGCACGCGGTCGCGCGCGTAGGCCTCGGCGTGGTCCATCGCGCCGACCGCGACCCCGGCGGCGCGTGCCGCGAGCGACGCGTGCGCCCACGCCAGCACCTCGGCGATCGCCGCGCGGGCCGGCTCGCCGCGCGCCAGCACGAAGTCGGCCGGCACGCGGTGACCGTCGAGCGTCGCGGTGGCCCAGCGCGCGGCTCGCCATCCCGACGAGGCGATCGGCTGGCGCGCCAGGCCGTCGGTCGCCACCAGGAACAGCGCATCGCGCGCCGCGATCAGCACGTGGCTCGCCGCCGCGAGCGCCGGCACCGGGCCGAGCTTGCCGGTCGCGCGGAGCCCGCCCGCGTCGCCGGTGATCTCGAGCTGGTCGCGGCTGTCGTGCGCGAAGCTCGCCAGGCCGCCGCTGCCGAGCGAGGCGAACAGCGCCTGCTTGGCGGCCGCCGAGCCCCAGGCCGCCACCGCGAGCGCCGGCTCGACGTTGGTCTCGAGCAGCGCCGCCATCCCGGCGCAGCCGCGACCGAGCTCGAAGCCGCGCAGGGCGCGCGTGGTGTGCGAGTAGCGCCCCTCGAGCAGCCCCCCGCTCGCGGCCGGTACCGCATCGACGAAGCAGCCCAGCTCGGCGCCCACCGCGTGCAGCCGCTCGGGCGGCGCCGCGGCGCGATCGGCGTCGGCGGCCCAGCCCCGCAGGTCGCGCTCGGCGAACCGCCGTACGGTCTGGACGATCATCTCCTGCTCATCGTCGAGCCCGAACTCCATGCCTAGCTGTACCGCGGCGCGCCGGCGCCGTCATCACCTCTGCGAGGCCGCGGCTTCATCGGCTCGGGGATCGCCGCGCGAAGCTCGGCGGTGGAGCTTGCCGGAGCGGCAACTTCCCCGCACGGGGGTATAACCGCCGGAACATGAAGCTCGGACCAGCCGCCTTCCTCGTTGCGAGCCTCGGTGCGCTCGGCGGATCGGGGCTCGGCCTCGGTTGCAGCCGCGAGGCCAGGCCCGCCGTCCCGCCCGAGGAGCGGGCGCCGCTTCCGCCGGCCTCGGGCACGCCGGTCGGGCACCTGATCGACGATGCGACCGAGCTCAAGCTGACCGACGCCCAGCTCGGCAAGCTCCGCACGATCAGCGACGAGCTGGCCGATCAGCTCACCGCCGACGACAGCGAGATGCGCCCCGACCCGGTGGCAGCGTCGCCGCCCAGCGACAAGGGCCGGGGCCTCGGCATTCGCGGTGGCGGCGCCGGGCCCGGCCAGCTCCCCACCGGGGCCCAGACCTTCCCGGGCGCGGCAGCGTCCCGCGGCACCTCGTCGGCTCCGTCCGGGCAGACCACGACGGTCATCCCGGCTGCCACGGTCGGCCACGTCCAGCAGGCGCGCGCTCGCCACGTGCGAGACGCGATCCGGCGCGCGCTCGGCTTGCTCGATTCCGACCAGCAGGTCATCGCCCGCCGGCTGCTCGTCGATCACGGCGTGGATCCTGATACCGGAGAGGTCAGCGGCGGTGACCCCGGCGCGTCCCGGCTCGCCGAGCCGAAGCTCGGCCAGCCGCTGCCGCGCGAGCCTTGATCCGGTCCGGAAACCAGTTGACGTTTCTACACGCCGCTGCCGAAGTCATGGACAGTAGGTGTAGCCATGAATGCATTGCTGTGGTTGTTGCTGGTCGGTGCCTTCATGCTGTGGGGGGCCGCGATGGCCGTCGTCGTGGTCCTGCAGCGCAGATCGCCCGCGGCGACGATCGCCTGGCTCCTCGTGCTGGCGCTGCTGCCCCTCGCCGGCTGGCTGATCTATCGCCTGATCGGCCCCTTGCGGCTCGAGCGGCGCAAGGCGCGGCGGCGGGTCACCCGCAAGCTGGTCGAGGAAGCGACCGGGGCGCTGTGGGAGATCGAGCACAGCGCGCCGACCCACCACCGCGAGCAGCTCGCGCGGGTCGCGATCGCGGCCGGTGAAGCGCCGCCGCTGCGCGCGGACTCCATCGACCTGTTCACCGAGGGGCAGGTCAAGTACGGCGCGCTCGCCGAGGCGATCGAAGCCGCGAAGCACCACGTTCACCTCGAGTACTACATCTGGGAGAACGATCAGATCGGCCGCCGGCTGCGCGATCAGCTCGCCACCCGTGCGCGCGCCGGCGTCGAGGTCCGCGTGATCATCGACGGCACCGGCTCGCTTCACGCGCGCGGCCAGTTCTTCCGGCCCCTGCGCGACGCCGGCGCCATGGTCGCGTGGTTCAATCCGGTCTCGCTGTTCCATATCCGGAGACGGCGCGCCGACTTCCGCTCGCACCGCAAGATCATGGTGTGCGACGGCCGCGTCGGCTTCCTGGGCGGGATCAACGTCGCCGACACCGAGACGGCCGAGTTCAGCGGCGACCAGGCCTGGCGCGACACGCACGTGCGCTTCGAGGGTTCGGCCGTCCGCGTCCTGCAGCGCGTGTTCGCCGAGGACTGGTTCTACGCGGCCGACGCCGAGCTCCCGTCGACCGAGGCCTACTTCCCGGTGCCGACCACCACCGGTGGCGAGATCGTGCAGATCGTCGCTTCCGGGCCGGACTTCGACGCCTTCGCGATCCACAAGGTATTCTTCGCCGCGATCAATCTTCCGCGTGATCGCCCCCGCGCGCAGCGACAGCCGCCTGGTCGACCTCGCGGCGCGCAGCTACTTCCCCGACATGCTCGCCGCCGGCGCGCGCATCTACGAGTACCAGCCGCGCTTCGTCCACGCCAAGACCTTCGTGATCGACGACGATATCGCGATCATCGGCACCGCCAACCTCGACAACCGCAGCTTCCGCCTCGACTTCGAGGTCGCCGCCGTCATCTACGGCACGACGATGAACGCCCGCCTCGACGCCGTGTTCCAGGCCGACCTCGCGCATTGCCGCGAGATCTGCCGCAGCACCGAGCCCCAGCCGTTCTGGCCCCGGCTCGGCCAGGCCGGCGCGCGCCTGTTCTCGCCGCTGCTGTGACTCGCGTACTACACGACTCCGCCGGCGCGCAGCGCAGCGATCGCGGCCGCGTCGTAGCCGAGCTCGCGCAGGATCTCCTCGGTGCGCTCGCCCAGCAGCGGCGCGCGCGCGAGGGCGTCCACGGTGGTGCGGGCGAAGCGCACGGGGGTGTTCGCGCGACGCGTGGATGTGAGGGTCCTCGAGGGCTTGCGCCGGCGAATGGACGGGGGCGGCGGGGATCTGCGCGCGCTCGAGCGCGGCGAGCACCTCGGCCGTCGTACGTGCCGCGCACCAGCCCGCCATGCGCGCCGAGAGCTCGGCCCCGTGGGCGCCGCGGGCGTTGTCGTCGGCGAACCGCGGGTCGCCGAGCAGCTCGGGCGCTTCGATCAGCGCCGCGAAGCGCGCGAACAGCGGCTGCCCGACGACCTGCACCAGCACCCAGCCGTCGCGCGTCCGGAAGGTGTCGGCCGGCCCGGAGGTCTGCGAGCGGTTGGCGGTCGCGACGCGATCGAGCTTGCGGACCTGCTGCTCGATCAGCGGCGCGTTGGCCACGCTGAGCGCGGTCTGCAGCAGCGACGCCTCGACGTGCTGGCCGAGGCCGGTGGTGCGCCGCTCGTAGAGCGCGGCCACGGTGGCGAACGCCGCGAGCCCGGCGGTGCCGAAGTCGACCCACGGCACGTACGCCTTCATCGGCTCGCCCGGGTGACCCGAGAGGTACATCGCGCCCGACATCGCCTGACCGATGCCGTCGAAGCCGAGCCGCTCCTCGTAGGGCCCGCCGCCGCCGAACGCGGAGATCGTGGTGAGCACCAGCGACGGCCGGAGCTGGGAGACGGTCTCCCAGTCGAGGCCCAGCGCGCGCAGCCGCTGCGGCGGCAGGTTCGCGATCACGACGTCGGCCGTCGCGATCAGCCGCCGCACCACCTCGCGGCCGGCGGGCAGGGCCGGATCGAGCGTCATGCTCTTCTTGTTGCGGTTGATCTGCAGGAACAGCGCGCCCTCTCCGCCGTCGGCGACCGGGCCGACGAAGCGGTCCTCGCTGCCGCCGCGCTTCTCGACGCGGATCACCTCGGCGCCGAGGTCGCCGAGCAGCGCCGCGCACCACGGGCCGGCGACGTAGCGGCCGAAGTCGAGCACGCGAATTCCGCGGAAGATTCCCATGGCGGCCCGGATGATAGTCGCGAATCCCGCGGGCGTGGGCCCGGCCACGCCGATCAGGCCAGGGCCGCGCTGAGGCGAACGTCGAGCTGGCTCGATCCGTCAGTCCGGCGCGCCCGGGCAGCCGCCGGGGCAGCACCGCGTGATTACGCGGATCTGGTCGGAGAACGATGCGGGCGGCACCTCCATCTGCGCCGCGATCCCGAACCCTCCGGCGATGATCGCGTAGGCATCGGCCTGGGCCGGCTCGAGCCCGCGGTTGGGCTCGATGCCGGTCGGATAGGCCGTGCCGGCGGCGCCGCATGGGGCATCGCTGGCGTTGAGCAGCGCGGTGCTGCTGATGACCCCGAGGATCGGGCCGTTGAACAGGACGCGGCCGTTCAGCAGCAGGTTGGTGTCCGGATCGCCGTGCAGGAAATGGCTGCTGATCAGCGTGTTCGCCGGGACGAAGCCGTTATCGGTGGTCAGGTTGAACGGGAGCGTGAAGCACTGCCGCTCGTTGAACGCAAACAGGTCGGTATCGCTCTCGAGCTGGTTCAGCAGCACGCTCGGCGGCGGCGCGATCTGGACGAACGCCGGGGCCGTCGCGACGATGGCGGCGGTCGCGGAGGTCGCTCCCAGCGCCAGCCCCACGCTCGTCGCAGCGAGTGTCCAGCGAGAGCGGCGCCGATCGCGCGCCCGGCCCGCGGTCCGTCGTGTGGTGTGGTGAGCGATGCGCGACAGGATCGATGCTGACATGACTTTCCTCTCTGTCCTGGTGATGAGCGGCTACCCTCAGCCGCCCGCCGGCGATGTCTGCACGGGGCGCGCCGCGATCGACGTGCGTGAGGTGCTCGCGCTCGCGCCATCGTCATCAAGTGCTTGCGTCGCATTCGCGGAGCGCGCTCGCGGGCGGGGCGACGGCGTCGCGTGCAGCGGCGCGCCGACTCGGCATGCGCGCGCTGATTCGGCGCGAGGACCGCGGAGCAACATTTGCCGGCGATCGCGATCGGAGCCGGATCTCAGCCGTCGACCGGGCCTGTGCCCGTGGCGTACGACGGCGGCAAGGGCCACCGAGCGAGTTGCGTGGCCAGAGCGCCTTTGTCGCCGAGCCGCGTACCGTGCGGGTTCACGGGTGGCGGGAAGCCCCAGAACCGGACGACGCGCATCCGGGCGACGGCATTGCCGCCCGCGGTCTTGTCGATGATGTTCCCGGCTTCCGGCCCCGGATCGTGGAACGTCGCCGTGTTCACCGAGGAGGCCCGCACGCCGGGCAGGCAGTACCACTTCGAGTGCTTGATGTAGTCGGGCGAGTCGACGAACAGCGTCCGGGTCTTCTTGAACGCGCCGCCGTCGTGCACGACGAAGTGCTCGGGGTTGGCCGTCGAGACCGAGACGCCCGCGCCATGGTATGCGCCGCCGGCCTTGTAGCCGTTCGCGGACAGAAACGAGAAACAGTCCACCTCGCCGTTGTCGTTGCAGTGTACGTCCCAGCAGAACGTGGCGTGACCGTGGCCGCTCGCCCAATCGATGCCGACGAGATCGCCGCGACGCATGTCACGCGAGTCGATCGCGTAGCCGAGGTTGAAGAACACCGTCGCGTCCGCGGAGTCGTCACAGAGCGGCCAGCCCTTCGCATGGAACCGCGCCTTGCGTTCGGCGATGATCGCGGCCGAATTGGGCACGTCGCTGTCGACCTGGAAGTAGAACCCGTTGTGCAGAACATAGTAGTCGACCGGCAGCGGCGTCTGGCCACCATCGTACATGGGATTGTACTTCGTGGTGGCGTCCGAGGCGCCGCTCGAATCGAACAGCATGCCGATCACTGTCGCGGTGAACGGCGAGCACGACGTGGTCTTGTGGGAGCTGGGGGTGCCCCACCCGGTGACGTGCTGGAGGACACCACCGCCGTAGCCGCCGTCATTGACATCTCGGGAGCTCTCCCAGATCTTGATCATCCGTTCGAGTCCGCCGGTGAACACGGTGGGTTTCGGATCGAAGCCGTCAGGGATCATCATCAGCCAATCTCCTCGTTTGGTTCGGCGGATGACAACACCTCCCGCCTCCGAGCGCAGGAGCTTATCACAGGCGTGGCAGGCCAGCCGTATCGCGCGCGCGACTGGGTGTCGATCAGCCGGCCAGCTCCCGGCGCACGCGGGCGTCGTAGTAGGCGAACAGCGGGACCCAGAACCAGTCGGTGAAGCAGATGAACAGGAAGAACACCAGCGGCACGTTGCCCGTGATCCAGGCGATGGTGACGCTGGTCCCGGTCACGCACTTCTCGATCCACGAGTACTTGATGAGGGCGCGCCTGGTCACCGGGTCGTTGGAGATCTCCCAGAACATGAAGCCGAACATGAAGGCCATGCCCGACCACAGGCGCACCAGGAAGGGATAATTGGGCGGCGCCATCATCGGCGCCGTCAGATGGCCGAACTCGACAGGGGCGATGATTCCCCCGACGCTGACCAGCCAGTTCGAGATGGCACCCAGGCGGAAGATCAGCCTCGACTTGCCGGGAGCAGGAGCGATGGGCATGCGCGGGACAATACTGCAACGCAGAGGTACCCGTTCTGCGCCGAGGCGCTCGAAACAAATTCGCGCGAAAGCGGCGACGCCGTGACACGATCGGAGACGTGAGCGACGAAGATATCGAGCGCGAATTCGCGGAGATCGTCGAGGAGGCGCGGCTGCTGTGTACGATGCGCGGCGATCCCGATCTCAACCAGGGGCATATCTTCAGCGCGATCATCGCGCGTGTGATCATGGAGGCGCCGGCGAACGCGACCAAGGACGAGATCAAGGCGAAGGCGAACCAGCGGATTCGCCGTTACGGCTTCGATCCCGATCGTCCGTGGCTCGGGCGCGGTCGAATCGACGACGATCTGTGAGCGCCAGCCAGCTGTGCGACTTGAGGGTCACGATGAGGCGTCGTCTTCGGTCGCGAGGACCTCATCACCCGGCTGTGGGCGCGACTTCACGCGCTGCAGCGCAGCCAGGCACCGCGCCTGCTGCCGGTCCTCGGGGCGTCGGGATCGGGGAAGTCGTCTCTGGTACCGGCCCGGATCCGGCCGCCGCGCGATGGTGTGGTACGCGGTACGTGCTCGCTTCGTCGATCGAACGGCGAACGCAGCGAGCTGCACGGCAAGCTGCGCGGGGCAGCGGGCGACGCCCAGTGACAGCGCACCGTCCGCGGCGCGACGTCGACGACGCGGTGTTCCAGCGCCGGCCAAGCGGCTGCAGCTCTGATCAGCCGGACCATCGTATCCTGGGCTACACTGTAGCCATGGTCGCCGAGTTGCTACCGGTCTTCGATCCTACACCGTCATCGGTGGCGGAGATCGCGAGACGGCTTCCGGCGCTCGAGCGTGCACGCATCGAGTGGTTTCCGCAGTCGCTTCGCAGGACCTTCATCGAGCCGCTGACCCGCGCTGCAGCTGGTAGCCAGCATCGGCGCCCTCACCGCGATCCTCGATCCGGAGGCGATCGCGCGGGCGATCGAGGCCCCCCCTCGATGTGCGTGGCACGATCTCATCCGCCAGCGCCTCGAACCCGTCGACGTGACCGCAGCGGATGATCTGCGCGAGGCGCACGAGTGGCTCCGCGCCATCCTGTCGACGACCGCGATCACACTCGGTCCAGCACTTCAACAGGTCGACGTCGCGGACGTCGGCCCGTTCGCGCAGCAGTGGGAGACGATCAGCGATGCCGACATCCGGCGCGAGCTCGTCGGGGAGGCCCGGGCCTTCTTCCGGGGACTATTGTTAACCATCGGGGCGCTCGACGTGCTCGAACGAACGGAGCTTCCGGTGAACATCGTCGAGTGGTGCGCGCTCGCGCTCACGGAATTGCACGCAGCCGCGAATGTGTTTCGCGCGTCCGGACTGCCCGCCCCGACGGACGTACTCATTCCGGGTTACTCCACAGCAGACTGGCGAGAGCACAGGCGGACTCAAGCTGCCCATCGAGCGCCCGTCCTGCTTGATTTTCTTTCTCGCGCCAACGTGTGTCCGCCGGGCGTCCTCGAACAGATCGTCGACGTGGTGCAACCCGAGGAGATCTGGTTGTTCGGCAGCCGCGCTCGTGGGACAGCGGGACCTGAGAGCGACTGGGACTTGCTCGTCGTCGTTCCTGATTCCGTGCCGACGCCCTTTGACAACGAAACGTGGAGCGCTCTCCGCGACGTCCGGCGCCAGCAGGTCGATCTCGTTCCGATTCGCAGGACCGACTTCGATGCCGATCGCCAAGAGTTCGGGACACTCGCGCAGATTGCCACCACTTCTGGGCGCCATGTCTATGGGCGTTGACTCCGGGCAGCCTTCGCGCGTTGTAACGGCCTACCTTGACGATATTGAGGCGGAGCTCGCGGCCTTCGACGCACTCGTCGCCATCGGCAGCAGATTTGCCGCATTTCATCTCGAGCAAGCGGCGGAGAAGTTGATCCGAGCAGTCCGGATTCATCGCAAGCTTGTCGTTACGAGTACCCACGACATTGTCCTGCTGGTCGATGGTCATCCTGGTGACCCATTGAAGGAACCACGCCCGTTGCCGGCCGGCGATCCGTGGCGGGCACGAATGCGTGAGCACGAGTGGCTGTCGAAGTTTGCCACTGCTTTCAGGTATCCGACCAGCGCAGGTCGTCGAGATCAAGGACCGATAGACGACGAGCTCAAGAAAGCGAAGCAGAAGCTGGTCGAGCACCTCATGCTCGCTCGCAAGGAGTTGATCGACAAGTAGCTTCGATCGGGGGCATCCGGCTGGCGGGCACCTCCACACAACCCGAAGGCCGAGGAACTGGCTCAGGCACTTGGGGGGCCAGCTGCGGTAGGCCGAGCGCAGGAACCAAGCCTGATGGCCCCAGGAGCCGCCGCGGACCACCCGCGACCCACCGCGGGATGCGCTGTCGTCGTGATCTGCCGGCAGGCTACATGCGTCCGATCAGCGCGAGCGGGCCTCCGCCGAGCGGACCGTGGTGCTCTGCGCGGGTCGAGACGTAGACCCGGGTGTCTCCCAGCGTGGCGGCGAGCACCGACGCGAGCACGCAGCGCGAGTACCGGGTGTCGGAGATATCGTCGTCGGACAGCATGGTGTGGCGGCGGCCGCGCAGCGTGCCGCGCGGATCTGCCTCGCTCTTGGCGAACACGCCCACCAGCTCGCGCGCGCCCAGCGCGGCGCGCACCCCCGCGATGCCGTCGATGTCGAGGAGGTCGCGCAGCACGCCATGGGCGATCGCGAGATCACCGGCAGCCCACGGCGACATGGCGAACACCAGGAGCTCGGTGCGCGCGAGCCCCGGCTTGGCCGAGCACGAGGCGACCGACGAGTAGAGCTCCCAGTCGCGGCACACCGCGTCGTCGGACAACCGCGCACGCGGCGACTCGCCCAGCGCGAGCGCCACGCCCAGCGCCGACGCGGCGCGCGAGAACACCATGTCGTTACGCGCCGCCGTGCCCGGGGGGATCGCGCCCTTCATCTGCACCAGGTGCACGTCGGCCGGCGAGTCGAGCCGCAGCCCGGCGACGATCTCGCCGAGCGCGCGCGCGGTCTCTTCGATCTGTGCCATGCGGCCGATCTCGTCGGGGTGGAACGCGCGGGTGTGGCCGGTGGCGACCATCAGGCGCTTGTGCGCGGCGCGTGCGGCGAGCGGGGCGCCCTCGCGCACGAACACCACCATGTGGGGCGCCACCACGCCCTCGGTGCCGCCGGAGAACGAGAACACCACGCGGTCCTGCACCTCGTCCGGCGCGCAGCCCAGCCGGGGTGCGAACAGCTGCTCGAGCGCCGACATCGCGAGCTCGCGGGTGAAGTCGTTGCGCCCTCCGTTGCCCTCGGTCTTGCCCAGCACGCACACGACATCCTCGGCGCGCACACCGCCCTCGAGCAGTGCGCGTACGCCGCACGTCGATCTTGTACACGTCGCCGCGATCCATCTCGTCGGGGTCCTTCTGCGACGCGAGCGCCGAGATGACCTCTTCGGAGTTCGCGGTCAGCACCGTGACCGGGCGGTCGATCGCCATCGGAAAGTCATGCCAGGTTCCGCGATGGATCATGATGCCGTGCCCGGGCGGGAACACGAACGTCCGCAGGTGCTCGAGCTCGGGCGTCGCGGCGTCGCACGGCCGGCCGAGCACCATGGCGAGCGGCGCATCGCCCAGACCGATGAACAGCTGGGTCATTCGCATGTGGCGCTCGAGCCAGGTCACGTTGCCCGAGCGCGGGTGGATGCGCGCTGTGCGGATCACCGCCTTGCCATGATACTCGAACGGCAAGTTGTGTCCTTCCTCGACGGCACCCTTGTAGAACGGGATCGCGAGGCCCGCCGCGGGCACGTCGGTGCCGATGAACCGCCCGTACGGCGCGACGCTATCGCGCGTGGCTTGTACGACGGGGATATCGACAAAGCTGTTCGGACCCTTACCCATTTACCACCTCCGCGCATCACGATAGCACAGGCCGGCGATCGCGCCGGTCCGTCTCGATCAATCGCTGTCGATCGCGATCCTGTTCCGCAGCTGTGTTGATCACCCGGCGGACTCGCGGCGGTCGCTGGCGAGCTTCCGCTGACCGCTCGGTGATGCAGAACGTAGTCGAGATGTCGATGGATCTCGGCGGCGCAATTCGTCGTGGCGGAGCTCGTCGTGGCCGTCGCGGCGGGGCAGGCGCTGCTCGGCGAGGCGGAATGCTGATGTTTCGCTTCCGTCGTCGACGCATTCGGAGGAATGAGGTTGACAGCCGCAGCACGGCTTGCTACGCGCCGGACATGCGCAACCGACCGGATGAGCTGCGCCGCCAGCTCGGGCACGCTGTGGAGGACCGCGATGGTGGCCTCGACGCCGTGCGCGAGGTGGCGATCCGCTCGTCGCAGTCCGGCCGGGTCGACAACTCGTTCAGTCGCGCAGACTGGGCTTGACAAGGGGGAGGACATCATGGCCAACAGCAGGGATCTGAACGTCGTCGCGGAGAGCAAGAGACGGTACGGGCATGTGATCGATCTGGACAAGTCGCCCATGGCGATCATCGAGATCATCCACAACTTCCGGCACCTCCTGGACGAGGTTGCTGGACCCGATGGAACGGGAGGCGGCCCGCCGGGCCCTCCCCCGCCCCCCGCGGAGATCGGGAATGTCACCGTGCTGAACCTTCTCCTCGAGCTGAAGCGCGATGTCCAGGCCATCCACGACAAGCATCTCGTCGAGCTGAAGCGCGACATCCAGGCCATCCACGACAAGATCAAGGCATGAACGTGTGAGCGGTCACCCGCTGCACGATGCGCTCCTCGTCGATTGACACTCAGTCGCGGAACGCGGCCAGGCGAAACCCCGCCTGCAGCAGCCGCCGCGGGATCGGCATCACGTGCAGCAGTGGCTCTCCGAAGCCCACCCGGATGGGCTGTCCGGCCCGGTATATCTGGAACACCGCCGGTGTTGCGTGGAACACGTCAGTGGCGTCGACTCCCCGCAACACGTCGAAGCCGTCGCCGTGCACGCCCTCGAGCACGCACGACCAGCCGGGTGGCGTCTGCATGAAGGCCCATGGTTTGACGAAGAAGTGCGGCTCTCCCGGCGGATGGGGCGTGAAGTACTTGGTGAAATACCACATCGCACGGCGGTTCTTTCCGAGGAAGGTCGGTCCGAGCGCCTCTGCGAACGTCCGCTCCACCGCGCGCGCACCGGCCCTGAGCACGTGCAGGTCCGGCGCCACGGTGAGCGTGTAGCCGTAATAACACGCCTCGAACGGCACGAGGTTCGCGAAGACGACGCGCGGGATGGCTCCCGTGATGGTGTGCGCCGCCGGCCCGACGGTGATCACGCGGCAGCGCGCCGGCGCATCACTCTCCAGCGCGTCCGGGAAAG
>VBLP01000629.1 GCA_005887925.1 Deltaproteobacteria bacterium
GGCGACGGTCACGGTGCTGGCGCTCTCCCGGGCGGTTCAGCTCGTGCGGGACTTCGTCGATCAGCGCGCCGCGGCGGGCGCGATCAACCGCGCCGTGCAGATCGTGCTCGATGTACAGCTCGACGTTGCGGCGCGCGCGTTCGACACCGGCAAGCCCGCGGTGGCGGTCGTGGTGCTGCGCGCGATGATCGTGGAGATCGACGTGTTCGTCCGGATCGGCCGGATCACGGTGACCGACGCGGCCCAGCTGGAGGCGATGATCAACCGCATCATCGCGTCGGCCACCGCCGGGTAGCGCGCAGATCCCGGGCGATCGCGTAAGCTGCGCGCGCGACGATGAAGCGGCAGCCGCGGCTCAGCCGATCGGAGGTGGTCGCACGGCTCCGCGCGCTGGCGGCGCAGCACGGCGGGATGGTGTCGCCGGGGCTGGTCGGCTCGCACGACGGCGCGCTGCTGCGCAGCGTGCGGCTGCACTTCGCGAGCTTCGCGATGGCGTGCCGCGCGGCGCGGGTCGCGCTGGCCAGGCGGGCGCCGCGCTCGGTGCTGCGGCGGCCGGGCGCGGTGTGGTCGCGCGCCCGGGTGGTGCGCGAGCTGCGGCGGCTCGACGCCGAGGGCGCCTCGACCGGGTGGGCCGAGCTGATGCAGCGCGGGCCGGCGGGGCTGGTCGGGGCGGCGGCGGCGTACGCCGGTGGGCTGCAGCGGGCGCGCGCGGCGGCCGGGATCGCGCGGCCCGGACGGCGGCGGCGGGCGCGCTGGGATCACGCGGCGATCGTCGGGGCGATCGCGGAGCGGGCGCGCGCGGGGCTGGCGCTGGCGAGCTCGAAAGCGCCGCAGCGGCTGGTCGCGGCGGCGCGCTGGCACTTCGGCAGCTGGGAGGCGGCGCTTGCGGCGGCGGGGATCGACGCGGCCGAGGTCCGGCTGCAGCGCGGCCGCTACACCGAGGCCGAGATCCTCGAGCGGATCCGCGCGATGGCGCGCGACGGAACGCCGGTGCGCTCGTCGACCTTGCGGGGGGTGGTCAAGCTCGACACGGTGCGCCGGCTGTTCGGCTCGGTCGACGCCGCGATCCGGGCGGCGGGGATCGCGCAGGTCGTCGCGCACGGCAACCAGACGTGGAGCCGCGAGCGGGTGATCG
Organism: Deltaproteobacteria bacterium; assembly: GCA_005887925.1. GTDB lineage: Bacteria > Myxococcota_A > Polyangia > Haliangiales > Haliangiaceae > JABFXX01. Next base: position 1,136 of record VBLP01000629.1, read on the forward strand.
AGGAGCTCACGGCGCGCGCGGCGCGCGGCGAGACCCGGCTGACGCGCGGGCTGGAGCGGGCGGTGCAGCTGCACTTCGGCGCTGCGCGCGAGGCGCGGGCGGCGGCGGGGCTGTCGCCGCTGGTGCGCGCGCCGTGGACCCGGCCGTCGCTGATCCGCGAGCTGCAGCGCAGGGCGCGCCGCGGCGAGAGCGCGCGCACGCTGTGGGGCGCCTGCACGCGGCTGTTCGGCTCGGTCGCGGCGGCGCGGCGGGCGGCGCGGCTGCCGGCGCCGCGGCGCTCGGCGGGGATGGCGGCGTGGGATCGGCGCGCGCTGCTGCGCGAGCTCCGGCGGCGGCTGGCGGCCCGGCAGCAGCTCGGTCGCGGCTTGACCGCGGGGCTGCGGCGGGCGTTCGGTTCGCTCGCGGCGGCGCGCGCGGCGGCGCGTGCGCGGTCCGCGGCGCCGGATCCACCGCCGCGCTCACCGCGCCATGCCCGGCGCGGCGATGGTAAGGTGCAGCGCCCATGACGGCTCGGTCCAGCGTGCGAAAAGCAGTGATCCCCGCAGCGGGGCTCGGCACCCGGTTCCTGCCCGCGACCAAGGCGGTGCCCAAGGAGATGTTGCCGATCGTCGACGTGCCGACGATCCAGCTGGTGATCGACGAGGCGGTGCGCGCCGGGGTCACCGACGTCATCGTCGTCAACGGCCGCAACAAGCACGCGATCGAGGACCACTTCGACCACGCGTACGAGCTCGAGCACACGCTGCGCGAGCGCGGCAACGCCCGGGCGGCCGACGAGATGGCGGCGATCTCCACGCTGGTGCGCCTGATCTCGGTGCGCCAGAAGCAGCCGCTCGGCCTGGGCCACGCGGTGCTGTGCGCGCGCGAGGCGGTCGGCGACGAGCCGTTCGCCGTGCTGCTCGGCGACGACCTGATCGACAACGACGCCGATCCGGGGATCGGCCAGCTGATCCGCGTGCACGCGGAGACCGGGGCCGCCGCGATCGCGATCATGGAGGTCCCGGCGGGCAAGGAGCACATGTACGGCATCGTCGCGGGCGATCGCGATGCCGGCGGCCGGATGCGGATCCGCGAGATGGTGGAGAAGCCCAAGCCGGGCACCGCGCCGAGCCGCTGGGCGATCGTCGGGCGCTACGTGCTGCCGCCCGAGATCTGGCCGCACCTGGCGAACACGCCGCCGGGCGCCGGCGGCGAGATCCAGCTGACCGACGCGCTGCGCGAGCTCGCGGTGTCGCCGGCTGGCATGGTCGGGGTCGTCGTCGCGGGCGCACGGCACGACGCGGGCGACAAGCTCGGCTATCTGCGCGCGAACCTCGCGTATGCGCTGAAGCGGCCCGAGCTGCGCGATGCGGTGCTCGCGCTGTGCCGCGAGATCCTCGCCGGTCAGGGTGTGTAGGGCATAGCGCTCGGGAGAGCGCGTACACGCGAGTCGCCGTGGGCTGCCACGCGGATGGGCGTCGGGACAGCGCCTGCCGAAGAACCACCCGTCCTGCGCGGACCCCGCCCCGACCCCATCCGCTCGCGGTCGCCCACGGCGAGCCGCGTTGACATCCCGCGATCGCGCCACGAACGATCGGGCCCGCGCCGGCCGGCTTTCCGACGGGCCCGAGCCGCTGGTGATCCCGGTCGTAAGCGGTTTGAATTTAATGGCAATGTTCGAGGACGGTCGCCGATCGGGGGCCGCTGGCGCGGTTGCACGTCAGCACCTGGGTGCACCATGTGCCCGTGGAAGATGAGCGCCGCGAGCCAGGACCTGACCTCGCGCCGGACGGCGCGCTGGGGGCGCGGGTGGCGGACAAGGCCATGCCGTGGCCGGACGGCGCGCTGAGGGCGCGGGTGGCGGACGTCGCCGTCTCGCGGCCGGACGGCGCGCTGGCGGCGCGGGCGGCAGCGCCAGCCGAGGCGGGGCGTCCCGCGGCGCGGTTCGCCGAGGTGGCCGTGACCTTGCCGGTCGCGGGGCGGTTTCACTATGCGGTCCCTCCAGCGCTCGCGGCGCGGGCGGTGGTCGGCGCGCGCGTGCTGGTCCGCTTCGGCGGGCGCAAGGTCACCGGCGTGGTGGTGCGCAGCGATGCGTCGCCGCCCGCCGGCGTCGTGCCGGTCGCGCTGTCGGAGGTGCTCGACGACGAGCCGGCGCTGTCGGCCGAGCTGGTCGAGCTGTGCGCGTGGATCGCCGACTATTACGAGGCGCCGCCGGGCGAGGTGATCCGGGCGGCGCTGCCGGCCGGCAGCGGGGTCGCGGCGCGCGGGGTCGTCGCGCTGACCGCCGCCGGTCGCGCCGCGCTGGACGGCGAGGGCGCTGCGATGCAGCCCCGGCAGCGGGCGCTGCTCGCGCGGATCGCTGCGCTCGGGGCGCGTGGTCTGCCGGCCGGCGGGCTCACCGCGGCCGTCAAGCGCCAGCTCGACGAGCTGCGCGCGCAGGGCATGGTCGAGGACGTCGAGCAGCGGGCGACCGCCCGGACCCGCCTGCGGCGCGAGCGGGTCGTGCAGCTCGCGGTCGATGCCGGCGCCGCGTGCGCGGCGGTGGCGCGGGCCCCGCGGCGGCTCGCGGTGGTCGAGAGGCTCGCGAGCGGCGAGGCGGTCGCGGTCGCCGCGCTCGCGCGCGAGCTGGTGGGAGCGCGGCAGGCGGTGCGCGAGCTGGTCAAGCTCGGGCTCGCGGCGGTGTCCGAGCGCGAGTCGGCGATCGCCGCGGCGGCGAGCGGCGCCGCGCTGCCGGTGGCCGCGCCGCCCGCGCTCACCGACGAGCAGACGCGTGCGGTCGACGAGATCCTCGCCGCGCTCGGCGGGCCGCCGGCCGCCGGCGATCGGGCGGGTCCCGACGCGGAGTCCGAGCGCCGGACGTTCACGCCGTTCCTCCTGCACGGCGTGACCGGCAGCGGCAAGACCGAGGTCTACCTGCGGGTGATCGCGACCGCGCTCGCCGCCGGGCGCACCGCGCTGGTGCTGGTGCCCGAGATCTCGCTGACGCCGCAGCTCGCCGCGCGGTTTCGCGCGCGGTTCGGCGACCTCGTCGCGATCCTGCACTCCGGGCTGTCGGAGACCGCGCGGCTGGGCGAGTGGTCGCGGCTGCGCCGCGGCGACGCGCGGATCGCGGTCGGCGCGCGCTCGGCGGTGTTCGCGCCGCTCGCCGGGCTCGGCGTGATCGTCGTCGACGAGGAGCACGACGGCTCGTTCAAGCAGGACGAGGGCGTGCGCTACCACGCGCGCGATGTCGCGCTGGTCCGGGCGCAGCGCGCCGGCGCGGTGTGCGTGCTGGGCTCGGCCACGCCGAGCCTGGAGAGCGCGGCGCACGCCGAGCGCGGCGCGTACAGAAAGCTCATGCTGACCCGGCGGCCGACCGCGCGGCCGATGCCCGACGTCGCGATCATCGACCTGCGCACGTTCGTTCCCGACGGCGATGCCATGCTGTCGGCGCCGCTGCGCGCGGCGATCGGCGAGACGCTGGCCGCCGGCGACCAGACGATCCTGTTCCTCAACCGCCGCGGGTTCGCGACCTTCGTGCTGTGCCGGGCGTGCGGCCACGCGTTCCGCTGCCTGCACTGCTCGGTGTCGCTGACCTATCATCGCCACAGCGATCGGCTGGCTTGCCACTACTGCGGATTCACGCAGCGCGTCCCGGAGGTGTGCCCGGGGTGCAGCGCGACCGGGACGATCGAGCGCAAGGGCCTGGGCACCGAGAAGGTCGCCGACGCGGTCGCCACGGCGTTCCCGGCGGCGCGGGTCGCCCGGCTCGATCGCGACGTCGCCAGCGGCGCCAAGATCGAGGCGGTGCTCGCGCGCGTCGCGCGCCGCGAGGTCGACGTGCTGGTCGGCACCCAGATGGTCACCAAGGGCCACGACTTCCCGGGCGTCACGCTGGTCGGCGTGCTGTGCGCCGACACCGGGCTCGATCTGCCCGACTTCCGCGCCTCGGAGCGCACGTTCCAGCTGCTCGCGCAGGTCGCGGGGCGCGCCGGCCGCGGCGACCGGCCGGGCCGCGTGATGATCCAGACCTACCGGCCGCGCTCGCCGGCGGTGGTCGCCGCGGCGGCGCACGACTACGCGAGCTTCTTCGCCGCGGAGTCGGCGGCGCGCGCCGAGCTCGGCTATCCGCCGCACGGCCGGCTGGTCGCGGTGCGCATCGACGGCGCCGACGCCCACGAGGTCGCCGGGGCGGCGCAGCGGCTCGCCGAGCTCGCACGGACGGCCGCGGCGCGGCCCGAAGTCGCCGGGCGCGTCGAGGTCCGCGGGCCGGTGCCGGCGCCGCTCGAGCGCTTGCGCAACCGCACGCGCTGGCAGGTCTGGCTGCGCAGCGCCGATCGGCACGCGCTCCGCCGCGTCGCGCGCAGCCTGGTGACCGCGGACCTGGTGGGCGCGGTCCGCGTCGGGCTCGACGTCGACCCGATGTCCGCGATGTAGCGGCCCGGCATCGCGCGCGGCTCGCGCGGAGGTTGTATACTTCTCGCCCCACCGTCGAGCCCACGTGTCTGATCTGACCGCAACTCCGTGTGTCCTGGTCGTCGCCGATCGTGAGCGGGTCGGCGAGATCGTCGCAGCGCTGTCCGAGCTGCCCAACGTCGAGCTGGTGGTGTCGTCGGGGGGCGACGACACGATCGAGCTGTTCGCGGTGCGCCGGCCGTCGGTCGTCGTCGTGACCGCGTCGCTCCACACCGGAGACACCAAGACACTGATCGTCACGCTGCGTGGGCGGGTGCCGCGCGGCGAGGTCGCCGTGGTCGTGATCGGCGACGACGCGGGGCCGGTGCGGACCGCGCTCGATGCGCTGGATCTGGCCGCGGATCGCTTCGTGACGCGGCCGCTGTCGTCGCGTGCGCTGCGCTTCGCGGTGACCGGCGGCATCGACTCGGTCGAGCTGGTGCGTAGCGCGGGGCCGGTACCGCCGCGCCGGCGGTCTGCACCGATGCCGGGCGTGCTCAGCCTGACCGACACCCAGCCGGGCGGGACGCCGCCGCCCAGGCTCCCGCATGCACCGCTGCCGCCCGGGGCGGTGTCCTCGGCGGTGTCGAGCGTGGGATCGGGGGCCGTGCGCGCGGCGATGCCGGATGCACCGTCGCGACCGGTGCCGGCGCCCGTCGAGGCCGCGGGCGAGGTCGCCCGCGCCGATACCCGCGCCGCGCTGCGGGCGCGCTGGGAGGCGCTCGCCGATTCGATGGTCGGCCTCTTGCCCGACGATGATCCCGACCAGCCTGCGCCGCCACCGTCGAGCGATCCCGCGCCGGTCGTCGCGCCGCAGCGCGAGCCGACGCTGATCCTGCGCGAGCCCGCGGCCGCCGCCGGCGCCGCCGCCGAGCCTGTGCCCGTCGCAGCGCCTGCGCCGGTGCCGGACACCGCCCCGGCGTCCGCGCCCGACGCGGTGAGCCGCACGAGCACCGGAGATGGCCACGTCGTCGTCGCGGCGCGAACGACGAGCGACGAGCGGTGGTCCGAGCCGTTGGCGATCTCCGCGCTGGTCGACCGCGACCCCCGGTCCGGGATGACCGAGGTGGCGCCGGAGCGCGAGCTCGAAGCGACGCGCGCGCCGGGCGATGCCGGTGGCGATCTCCACGCACCGGGCGACGCACCGGGCGACGACCTGCAGGTATCCGACGAGCTATCCGACGAGCTATCCGACGATCTGTTCGGCGAGGTCACCGCGCGCCGCGAGGTCCCGCGGCAGCGGCCGACGCCGGCGCCGACCGCGACCGAGGCGAGCGCCGACCCCGCGCCGCCACCGCCGCCGGGGCCCGGGGCGGACGAACCGCGCGACTTCGCGCGCGAGCTGCGGGCCAAGATGTCGATGATGGCGCAGCGGCTGTTCCAGGGCAGCGACGCGCCGGCGGGAAGCCCCGGCGACCACGCGCCCCGCCACGACCACCACACCGAGATCGATCTCGCCGCGCTCGGCGACGAGCCAGCGCTCGCCGGCGTGACCGACCTCGAGGCGCGCGGCCAGCGCCACGAGCCGCGGGAGCTCGCGACGTCGCCGGGCTCGTCGGGAACCTGGGACACCCAGGTCCGCGAACGCGGGCTGGCCGACGCCGGCGCGATCGTGCGCGGCGCCTCGGACGCCGCGATGCTGCTCGCGAAGATGTTCGCGCAGGGCGCGACCGGGAGGATCGGGTTTCGCCGCGACGAGGTCGAGACCATCGTCTACTTCGATCGCGGCCGGCCGGTGTTCGCGTCGTCCAACGAGCCGCGCGACCGCATGGGCGAGCTGCTGCTGCGCGAGGGCAAGATCACCGCATCGCAGCTCGAGCGTTGCCAGGCGGTGGTCGCCGAGTCGGGGCGGCGGATGGGCGAGATCCTGGTCGACTTCGGCTACCTCAAGCGCAGGGAGCTGTTGCCGGCGGTGCGGCGCCACGTCGAGGACCTGGTGTACTCGCTGTTCGGCTGGGATCGCGGCAGCTACACGATCGCGATCGACGCGCAGCCGTCGGCCGAGCGGATCCGGCTGTCGCGCCACCCCGCGTCGCTGATCCTCGAGGGCATCCGCCGCAAGCTCGACCGCACCAACCTCGAGCGCCTGATCGGCCTGCCGTCGACGGTGATCGAGGTGCGCGACCGCGATCGGCTGGGCGGCATCGTCAACCTGGGCGACCTCGCCGCCGAGGAGCGCGCCGCGCTGGCGGCGTTCGACGGCCAGGCCGATCTCGCGCAGGTCGCGCGCACCGCCGGGGTCGACATCGCCGATGTCCTGCCGCTGGCCTGGGGGCTGTGCGTGCTCGGACTGGCGACCGCGCGCCGCAGCGACGCCGAGCAGTCCGACGAGGCCACCGCGCTGGTCGGCGAGACCGATCTGGCGATCGACCGCGAGCGCGTGCATGCGCGCTGGCAGCTGGTCAGCGAGGCCGACTACTTCGCGCTGCTCGGCGTGCGCCGCGACGCGACCGGCTTCGAGATCCGGCGCGCCTACCAGTCGGCGCGGCGCGACTTCGCCGCCGATTGTTTCCCGAGCGATCTGCGCCGCGAGCTGGCGCGCGAGCTCGACGACATCGCCCACGTCCTCGACGAGGCGTTCCGGGTGCTGCGCGACGACCGGCTGCGCCAGACCTACCTGGCGAACCTGGTCGATCGCTGAGCTGCGGCCGCGGATTTGTGGCGGATCACGCGACCGCGCGCACCGCGGGTGATAGATCGTCGGCGTGCGCGTGGCCTTCCTGGGATCCCCCGAGTTCGCCGTGCCATGCCTGCGCGCGCTGCACGCCGGGCACGACGTCGCGCTGGTGGTATCGCAGCCCGACAAGCCGGCCGGGCGCGGCGGCCAGCTGACGGCGCCGCCGGTCGCGCTCGCCGCGCAGGCGCTCGGCCTGCCGGTGATCCAGCCCCGCTCGGCGCGGACCGGCGAGCTGCGCGACGCGCTGAGCGGCTCGCGCGCCGAGCTCGCCGTCGTGGTCGCGTACGGCAAGATCCTGCCGCTGGCAGTGCTCGAGGCGGTGCCGCGCGGCTGCATCAACGTCCACGGCTCGCTCCTGCCCAGCTACCGCGGCGCCGCGCCGGTCCAGTGGGCGGTGATCCGCGGCGAGCGCGAGACCGGCGTGTCGATCATGCAGCTCGACGAGGGCATGGACACCGGGCCGGTACTGCTCGAGCGGCGCGTCGCGATCGGCCCCGACGAGACCGCGGGGGAGCTGATGGCGCGGCTCGCGCCGATCGGCGCGCAGGCGCTGCTCGAGGCGATCGCGGCGATCGCGGCGGGCACGGCGCACGCGGTGGCCCAGGACCACGCCCGGGCCAGCCACGCTCCGATGCTCGCGAAGGCCGACGGCGCGATCGACTTCGCGCGGCCGGCGGCCGAGGTCGCCGCGCGGATCCGCGGGGTCGATCCATGGCCGGGCGCGCAGGCGCTGCTGCGCGGCCAGCCGGTCAAGCTGTTCCGGGCGGTCGCCGTCGAGCAGGCCGGGCGCGCCGCGCCGGGCACGGTGCTCGCGATCGAGCCCGCGGGGGTCCGCGTCGCCGCGGCCGACGGCGCGGTGGTGATCCGCGAGCTCCAGGCCGCCGGCCGCAAGCGCTTGACGGCCGCGCAGTTCGCGGCCGGGCGCGGGATCGCCGCCGGCGACGTGCTCGCGCGCCCGGGGCCGGGATGACCGCGCGCGACGTCGCGCGGCGCGTGCTCGATCGCGTCGATCGCGGCGGCGCGTGGGCGACGCCCGCACTCGACGGCGAGCTCGCGCGGTCCGGGCTCGACGAGCGCGACCGCCGGCTCGCGGCGGAGCTGGTCTACGGCGTGCTTCGCCACCGCGCGCGGATCGATCGGGCGCTCGCCGCGCACGCCGATCTGGCGCGCACGCCGCCGCGCGTGGTGACCGCGCTCCGGGTCGCCGCCTACCAGCTCCTGTTCCTCGATCGCGTGCCGAGCTACGCCGCGGTCGACGACGCCGTCCGCGCCGCCCGCGGGGTCGCCGGAACGTGGCTGTCCGGGTTCGCCAACGCGGTGCTGCGCAAGGTCTCCCGCGAGCGCGAGCCCGCGCTGCCCGACGAGCCGCGCGCGCGGATCGAGATCGAGCACTCGCTGCCGGCGTGGATCGTCGACGAGCTCGCGGCGGCGGCGCCCGACCGGCTCGCCGAGCTCGCCGCCGCGTTCGCCGCGCCTGCGCCGCTGGTCGCGCGCGGCAATCGCCTGCAGACCACGCGCGAGGATCTCATCGCCGAGCTCGCCGCCGCCGGCATCGCGGCCCGGCCGGTGGCGGCGGCGCCGATGGCGCTCACGCTCGACGGTGTGGGCGATCCATCGCGCGCCGAGAGCTTCCGCGCCGGGCGCTGGACGGTGCAGGACACCGGGGCGCAGCTCGTCGGGTTGATCGCGGCGCCCCGCCCGGGCCAGCGCATCCTCGACGCGTGCGCCGGCGTCGGCGGCAAGTCGACCCACCTGGCGGAGCTGTCGAGCGACGCCGCCCAGATCGATGCGGCCGATCAGCTGCCGACCAAGCTCGACCTCGCGATCGAGACCGCGCACCGCCTCGGCCTGGCCAGCATCCGGCCGGTGCCGTGCGACCTGCTCGATCCGGCCGCGCCGCTCGCCGCCGCCTACGACCTCATCGTGCTCGACGCGCCGTGCTCGGGGCTCGGCGTGCTGCGGCGACACCCCGACGCCAAGTGGCGGCAGAAGCCCGCCGACGTCCCCCGGCTCGCCCAGCTCCAGCGCCAGTTGCTCGACGCCGTCGTCGCCCGCCTGGCCCCGGAGGGCGCGCTGGTCTACTCGGTCTGCACGTTCACCGGCGCCGAGGGCCCCGATCAGGTCGCCGCGCTCGTCGCGCGCACCGGGCTGCGGCTGGTCGACGAGCGCCGCACCTGGCCGCCCGACGCCGACGCGTTCTACATCGCCCGGCTCGAGCGCTGAGCACACCACACTTCGCGGTCCCTCACTTCGCGGTCAGGCTGCGCCGTGCGCCCGCATCGCCGCGATCGTCGCCGCGTAGTCCGGCGTGCCGAAGATCCCCGAGCCGCTGACGATCACGCTGGCGCCCGCGGCGCACACCGCGGCGACGTTGTCGAGCTTGACGCCGCCGTCGACCTCGATGTCGACCGCGAGGCCGCGCTGCTCGATCATCCGGCGCAGCCGGCGGATCTTGTCGAGCGCGCTGGCGATGAACGCCTGCCCGCCGAACCCGGGGTTGACCGACATGACGAGGACCTGGTCGACGTCGCCGAGCACCCACTCGATGGCCTCGGGCGGCGTCGCGGGATTGAGCACGACGCTGGCGCGCTTGCCCAGGTCGCGGATCTGGTGGAGCGTGCGGTGCAGGTGCGGGCAGGCCTCGACGTGCACGCCGATCAGGTCGGCGCCGGCATGGGCGTAGGCCGGGACCCAGCGCTCGGCGTCCTCGATCATGAGGTGCAC
>VBLP01000630.1 GCA_005887925.1 Deltaproteobacteria bacterium
GAGGTGGATGTGGCAGCCCGCGCGCGCGGCGTCGACCGACTTGCGCTCGTCGAGGAACGTGGACTCCATGATCAGCACCTGCGCCCGCAGCAGCTCGGGCGCGTGGTCGAACACCGAGATCAGCGTGTCGGTCGCGTAGGCGAGCTCGAAGCGGTCCTCGTGCGCGGTGACCACCTCGCCGCCGCGCCGGCGCGCCGCGATCTGAGGCCCGGTCAACCCCTGCAGGTCGGGCCGGAGCTTGGCGACCCGCCGGATGATGAGGTACGCGAGCGACGGCACGGGGTGAAACGTCCGGTACGCGCGGACCCGCAGACCGCCGCGCAACCCGACCTCGTCGCCGGGCCGGAGGCCGATCGCCTCGATCTCGAGCGAGTACCGCTGCAGCCGCGACAGCGCGGCGAGCGCCTCGGCGACGTCGGCCACGATCTCGGCGGGCATGATCACCCGCGGCGGCCGGGTCTTTCCCGACAGGCCGCGGATCCCGAGCAGCGAGGCCAGCGCGCCGATGTGATCGGCGTGGCCATGCGACAGCAGGATCGTATCGATCCCGGCCGCCGACCGCATCGGCGCCCCGGCATCGAACAGGATTCCGAGCTCGGGGATGCCGAGCGAGGTGTAGACACCGCCGACGGAGATGCCGCGCACCGAGTACGGCCCGGCGGTGACGGTCGTCAGCATCGCGGCAGTATACGGGCGGGCCGAGTTTTGCCAGCGATCAGCGTGAGCCGTACTTTGCGCCCGGCACGCGCGGGCGGCGCGGCGCTTGGTGCTAGGATTGTTTCGAGCATGTTCTGGTACTCGCTACTGGCCGCGGTGGTGGTTGTCCTGGTCCTGTCCGCGTCGCTGCCGGTGCCGCGCCGGGTCTGGGCATTCGCGATCTACAGCGTCAAGTACGTCCTGCTGTGGATCGCCGACGGCGTGCGGCTGCGCAAGCTGTGGCTCGCGGCGACCGGGCGCGGCGCGAAGTACCAGCGGCTGACCCGGCCGATGCTGATCCGGATGTGGTGCGAGGACATGGGCCCGACGTTCATCAAGTTCGGCCAGATCGTCGCCTCGTCGGCCGGCATGTTCCCCGACGCGTACGTCAAGGAGTTCCAGAAGGTGCTCGACCGGGTCAAGCCGTTCCCGTTCGAGGCGGTGCAGCGCACCCTCGACGAGGAGCTCGGCGCCGAGAAGGCGGCGCACCTGGTCGACATCGCGCCCCGCCAGCTCGCGTCGGCCTCGATCGCGCAGGTCCACACCGCGAAGCTGCGCGACGGCACGCCGGTCGTGATCAAGGTCCAGCGCCCCGGCATCATCGCGCGCTGCATGGCGGACATGAAGCTGATGCGGACCGTGGCGCAGATCGTCGCGCGGCTCAAGAAGGGCGCCGACCTCGCCAACCCCGTCGGCGTGGTCGACGACTTCACCAAGACGCTGACCGAGGAGCTCGACTTCCGCAAGGAGGCGGCCAACCTCGACCGCTTCAACGAGATCATGCGCGAGCTCGGCCAGAAGCACATCCACGCGCCGGTACCGCACCACGAGTACACCACGCGCAAGGTGCTCGTGATGGAGGAGTTCCGCGGGCTGCGCGTCGACCGCTTCGACGAGATCAAGCGGCGGGGCATCAACGGCGAGGGCAAGCTGGTCGACGGCCTGCGCGCGTGGTTCCAGTGCGTGGTGTTCTACGGCTTCTTCCACGGTGACGTCCACGCCGGCAACCTGATGCTGCTCGACGACGACACGATCGGCTTCCTCGACTTCGGCATCGTCGGCCGGTTCGACGACAAGGAGCGCTACCTGGTCACCGACTACATGATCGCGTTCGCGACCGGCAACTACCGCCGGCTCGCCGAGATCATCATCGAGATGGCCGGCCAGCCCGACGGGCTCGACATGGACGCCTTCGTCAACGACCTCGGCCAGACCTACCGGCCGCTGCTGACCCTGTCGTTCGGCGAGGTCAACTACGCCGAGTTCCTTCCCGGCATCCAGCGCACGGCGACGCGGCACCGCATGCGGATGCCCAACGAGTTCATCCTGATCACCAAGCAGCTCCTGTACTTCGATCGCTACGCCAAGGCGCTCGCGCCCAAGCTCAACGTGTTCACCGATCCCAGGCTCGTGCTCGGCATGATGCAGGACATCCAGAAGGCGCGGATGCAGGCCCAAGGCCCGCGCAACACCACGCCGGCGAGCTGACGGGGAGGGCTCCGATCGGCCGCCTGGTATCGTGGCGGCCTGGCTCGAGGTAGCTACGGCAGGTGAGGCGCCGGGATCAGCTGGAACGCGACCGGCGGCGTGGCGGCGACGGCGCTCATCCCGGCGATCAGGCGATCCTCGGCGATGCCCTGGTCGACCAGGTACCACTTCACGGCCTCGGCGCGGCGGTGCGCGAGATCGTCGTCGCCGGGCCGCTCGGGGTGACCGATGATCGCGATCCGGAGATCGGGGTAGCCGTCGAGCACCCGGCGCAGCGCCTGCAGTGTGGCGCCCGCCGGCTCGGTGACCCGGGCGTGGCCCGGCTCGAACGGGACGACGGTGGCCAGCGCGGCCGCGACCTCGGCGGGCAGATCGTCGGGGCAGCCGTCGGCGTCCTGCCAGCCATTGACGGTCTCGGGCGCGTCGGGGCAGACGTCGCGCGCGTCGGCGATACCGTCGCCGTCGTTGTCGGGGTCGGGGCAGCCGTCGGCGTCCTGCCAGCCGTCGAAGTCCTCGGGGGCATCGGGGCAGCGATCGGCGTCGCCGGTGATGCCGTCACCGTCGGGATCGGGCGGCGCGCAGCCGTCGGCGGGGCTGGCGCGCGGATCGGGGCACACCTCGGGCGGGGCGGCAGCGGGCCGGGCGCGCGGCGCGGCGAGCGGGACCGCGGCGCGGCGCGCGGGGCCGGTCCCGAGGGCCGTGCCGAGGCCGAGCTCGAGCTCGACGGTCGACATCGCGCCGCCGTTGCGCGCCGGCATGATGCCGTGGTGCGCGTCGAACCGCAGCTGCCAGCGACCGAGCTGCGCGCTGAGCCCGGGGCCCCAGTACGCGATCGGATCGGTGTCGCGCGCGATGAACGGCGAGCGCGACGCGACCGAGTCGCCGCCGGTGCCGAGCACGAGGTGAGGCGCGACGCGCCAGCGCGCGAGCCGCAGCACCGCCTGGCCGTGGCACTCGAGCACCGGCGCGAAGTACGCCATCCGGCCGTGGCCGGCGCTGTCGCCGGTGAACGCCGGCGCGAACGCGAGCTCGGCCTCGAGCGCGAGCTGGAGCCGACCGGGCAGCGCGGGCAGCGCGAGCCAGCCGAGCCGGGCGCCGATCACCGGCGCGGTGCCGGGCACCTGCTCGGGCGCCCACGAGTTGCCGAGCGCGCTGCGCGCACCGAACCAGTCGACGCCGACGAAGCCGCTGGCCTCGAGGCGCGGCTCGGCGCGCGCCGCGGGCGGCCAGGCGATGGCCGCGGCGACGGCGACGGCGGCGAGCCCCGGGACGCGCACGACTCGATGGTAGCAACGCTTGCACGGGCAATCACGGCCGGGGCAAGCTAGCCTGGTCGATGCTGACCTTCAGTAGCGATCCGGACGTCGCCGAGCAGCAGATGAACGCCATCATCTTCTACTTGACGGCATTCGGCTACATCGACGGCAAGTTCGACTTCACCGAGAAGACGTTCGTCCGGATCTACATCCGCCAGCTGGTCACCGCGCGCGCCAGGGCGATGATGCCCGACGCCGACGCGGCGACCCGCGACGAGGTGATCAGCAGGTTCGTCGCGCACTTCCTCGAGGTGTTCGAGCAGATCGACCGCAGCGTCGCCGATCTGTTCGACGAGGCGGTCGCCGACGGCGAGGACGTGGAGAGGTTCGTCTACGCCAAGCTCAAGCTGAGGAGCTACGAGATCTTCCAGGCGTTCGACCCCGACAACCAGCGCGAGCTCCTGACCTGCGTCGACGAGCTGATCTACGCGGACGGCAGCGTCCACCCCGCCGAGGTCGCGTTCCGCAAGGAGCTCGAGGCGCTGCTCGACACCACGACCTCGCTCGGCATCCAGGACATCGAGGTCGTGCGCGAGCACAACCGGGTCGCGATCGAGGGCCCGGCGTCGCTCCGGCCGCGGCTCGAGGATCACCCGTTCTTCGCGGGCTTCGAGCAGCACTACTCCGCGGATCCCGCGCGGATCAAGTCCCAGGTCGCGGGCGACCTCGACCTGATGCGGCGGTTCGTCGCCCAGCTCGCCGAGCAGCGCCGCGCAGGCGCCGGCCGGCTCGCCGGCAAGCAGCAGGTGTCCGACTTCGCCGGCGAGCGGCCGTTCCTCGACGGCCATGTCTTCGTCCACCCCGCGGCGCCGGGCCGGAGCTACGAGCTCACCGTGCTCGGCGATCTGCACGGCTGCTACAGCTGCCTCAAGGGCGCGCTGCTCCAGGCCGACTTCTTCGCCAAGCTCGAGGCGTGGCGGCTCGATCCGCGCCAGCCCGAGCCCAAGCTGGTCCTGCTCGGCGACTACATCGATCGCGGTCGGTTCTCGTACAACGGCGTGCTGCGCACGATCATGCAGCTCTACCTCGCCGCCCCCGAGCACGTGTTCCCGCTGCGCGGCAACCACGAGTACTACATCGAGTACCGCGGCCGGATCTACGGCGGGGTCAAGCCGGCCGAGGCGATCAACACGCTGGTCAACCACATGCCGGGCGAGGTGTTCGCCGAGTACATGAAGCTGTTCGAGGAGCTGCCCAACATGCTGTTCTTCGACGACATGATGTTCGTGCACGCCGGGATCCCGCGCGACACCGACGTCGCGAAGCTCTCGGACTTCGCGCAGCTCAACGATCCCGAGCTGCGGTTCCAGATGCTGTGGTCGGATCCGTCGACCGCCGACTTCATCCCCCACGACCTGCAGGCGCAGAACGCGCGGTTCCCGTTCGGCAGGCTGCAGTTCGAGGCCTTCATGCAGAAGCTCGGCTGCTCGATCCTGGTGCGCGGCCACGAGAAGATCGATGCCGGGTTCCGGCCGATGTACGGCGAGCAGGCGTCGCTGATCACGCTGTTCTCGGCCGGCGGCGCCGACAACAACGACCTGCCCGAGGAGTCGAGCTATCGCGCCGTGACCCCGATGGCGGCGACGATCCGGGTCGACGGCGGCACGGTGCAGGTGACGCCGTGGCTGATCGACTACGAGCGGTTCAACGATCCGAAGCGCAACCGGTTCTTCGCGTCGCCACCCGAGATCGAGCACAAAATTGGCTGAGCGCAGCGAAGCACGCAGAGATGGCGGAGCGCAGCGAAGCATGCGGAGGTGCCGAGTGAGCTGGTACGTCTATGTCGCGCGCTGCGCCGACGACACGTTGTACTGCGGGATCGCCCGCGACGTCGCCGAGCGCATCGCCGCCCACGACGCCGGCACCGGCGCGCGCTACACCCGCGGCCGCGGCCCGCTGCGCGTGGTACTCGTCCGGCGCTGCCGCGACAAGGGCCGCGCCCTGCGCCTGGAGTATTCGTTCAAGCAGCTGACCCGTGCGCAGAAGGAAGCGTTCGTCGCCGAGCCCGCGCGGCTGGACGGCCTTGCGCGCACCGCCTACCGCACGCTGTCCGCGGCGTCCTGACCCACCGTGAGATCGCCCACGCGGATCGCGCTCGCCCGACGGCCGCGGCGCGGATACCCTCGCGGCATGGCCCGGCGCCTCGTCTCTGGTTGCCTCGCGCTCGCCGCGTTCGCTGCGCTCGGGCGCGAGGCCTCGGCGAACGGCCGGCCGCCCGCCACGTCGACGATCACGTTCCGCCAGGGCCACGAGAGCGACGTCGCCGTGGGCCTCACGTTCGGCCTGCTGGTCTCGCACGACAGCGGCGCGACCTGGGAGTGGGTCTGCGAGAATGCGATCGGCTACGGCGGGCCGTACGATCCGGACTACGCGTTCAGCGCGTCGGGCGCGCTGTTCGCATCGACCTTCGATGGCCTCAAGGTCATGCGCGACAGCTGCACGTTCGAGATCACGTCGTCGGGGACCGGCTTCATCGCGACCGATCTGCTCGGCCCCGACCACACGCTCTACGTCGCGGCGTCGCAGCAGGCCGACCCGGGCCACGGCGTCGCAGGCGACTTCAACATCTACCGCAGCACCGACGACGGCAAGACCTTCCCCACCAAGGGCCAGCCGCCGGGCGTGGTCTCGTGGTGGCAA
>VBLP01000631.1 GCA_005887925.1 Deltaproteobacteria bacterium
GTGGCCGTCGGCACGAAGTTCGATGTGTACCGTCAGGGGGAGGCGACGGTCGTGACGGTCGAAGAGGGTCAGGTCGCGGTGTTTTCAGGGGACGCTGCGCCAGCCGCGGTATCGTCGGCGCTACGTGTCGACGCGGGGCAGCAGGTACGCGTCGTCGGCGGCGTCGTGCCGCCCAGGACAACGGCGGTGGACCTGGGACAGGCCGTCGGTTGGCTCGAGCGACAGATTTCCTTTGAGCAGCAGCCACTTGGGACAGTCGCAGCCGAATTCAATCGCTACGGCCGCGTCCCGCTACAGATCGAGGATCCGAGCCTGCGTGCGCTGCTCGTCAGCGGTGTGTTCGATCCCTATGACGTCGAGTCCTTCATTGCGTTTCTCGAGACGCTCGACGGTGTCGCCATCGACCGAACGCCGGCGGTTATTCGTGTCTACCGCGCGCGTGCTCCGGCTCCTGCCCGCTGAGCGCCCGCCACGACACCGAGGTGCGAGATGACGATGAGCGGCGCGACGTGCCCGAGAGCGTGGGACGCCCGTCGCAGTTGTCCGCTCGCGGTCGCTGCCTTGCTCGCGGGAATGGCTTTGGCGAGCGGTCCGGATCCGACCGAGCCGTTGTCGCCGGCTCTCACGTCGCAGCCGCTGTCCAGGGCCCTTGCGGCTTATGCGCGCCACACGGGCATACAGGTCATTTATGTGTCCGCGGTGGTCCGCGGCCAGCGGTCCGCGGCGCTACCGGCGGGGCTGGTACCGGCCGAGGCCCTGATGCGCCTGCTCGAGCACTCGGGACTGCGATTCGAGTTTGTCAACCCGCGCACCGTCCGGATATTTGCGGCGCCTCACGACACCGGGCCACCGCCTACACCGCCGAACGGAACCGACGCGAGGGGCATTCCCAGCGCTGACTTGCGGGGTGGGGCCGCGCAGCACGCCATCCAGCGATGAGCGCGGCCGACGCCTGGCGGCCGTCCGCCGCCAGCGTCCTGCTGGCGGTACCCGAATCCGCGGCTTGGCACTCTATGGCTAAAGGGCCAGAAATGAGCTCAGGTCTCTTGGAAAGGCTGTTCAGTGAGTACCGAGGGCGACCACGTCCGGGTGCGTCGTGCTGTCGGCGATCTATAAGTAGATCTTGGAGAGGTGCAAGCGTCACCCTCTGGTGTCAGCACGCATTCCAAGGAAGAGTCGCGTGATGGAATGACAACGACCTGACATCCATGGGGGAGAGAACCTTGCGAGCAGCCAAACTTCACCAAAACCGGTCGCTCAACCTCATTCGTTACACGGGTTGCCCACGCGCGGCCGGCAGTCCCATAAGCAGTTCTTAGGCGGGTGTAACCGGCACCTTCTGGCGCCGCCCGCCACGCCGTGGAACAGCGACAGTCGCTAGGTGCAACGGCGCGTGCTCGGGTCGTCTGAATGGGAAGTCATATGCAAGCATTCAACTTCAAGAAACAATTGTGCGCGATAGCCTTGCTGAACACGCTCAGGCTTTCGGCTCTGGTTACGGCATTCGCACTCCCGCTCGCCGGTTGCGGAGGCGGCGGATCGTCGTCACCCCCACCACCGCCCCCACCGCCCGCTCCCAACGCCTCGCCTGGCGGCATCTGGATCGGCAGCGATCCGATCTCGGTCATGCCCGTGCTGGGACTCGTCGCGGAGTCCGGGGAGCTGTTCTTTCGCTCCCAGGGCCCCACGACCGCCGGCGTCTACTTCGTCGGGCAGTTCAAGACGGACGGGAATGCGATCAACGCCAACGTCGACGCGATCACCTTGCCATTCTCCATCTACCCTGATCGTGGCACGACCGGTACCGGAACGCTCGGCGGTCACATCATCGAGCGCACATCGATCGACGGTGGCGTCAGCATCACGACGGACCCGGCTGCGATCGGCGGTGGCCGAGTGTGGGCAAACGCGCTCACGCTGACATTCAACCCGCAATACAACCGGGCGTCGGCGCTCGCGACCATCGCCGGCAACTACGGCCCGGGCTCGCTCGCGCTCACCATCTCGAGCAACGGCGCGCTGTTCGCCCAGGATGCCAGCACGGGCTGCGTCATCAACGGCACGGTGTCGACGATCGACACGCGCTTCAATATGTACGCGGTCGACCTCTCGACGATGAACTGTGCCACCGAGTTCGGCGTGCCTGATGGCGCTCAACTGCACGGGCTCGCGACGCTCGACAACTCGCAGTTCCCGGAATACGTGCTTATCGGTGTCTCGGACACGGTGAGCGCGAAGAAGTCCGCAACGATGATCGCGGCGAACCGCGTGTAGCAACGCGGTCGTCTCTGTTCAGGTGATGTCAGAATCATGCGGTGATGGGCGGATCTCTCGAGGTGACGTACGTGGATTCGTACCTGTTTGAGGACGAGGCTTCCTGCAAGGAGGCGATTCCGAAATCAGCGCAACGTGGTGCTGCGCCGCACAAATTACATAACTGCCGATATTGCGGTGCTTGGGTGCTTGCACCTTGGGCGTAGAAGCACTGACGAGATACCACGGCTGCCAGACAGAAGAAGCCGGTACCCGAATTGACGGGGCCAGACTCTTAACAATCATCGGGAGCCGTCGAGCGTGCGGAGGCGGTTGCCACCGTGAGAGTGGCGTCGCAATTGGGGATCGGAACCGTGGTTGAAGGAATCACCCATAAGCAGTTCTTGGGGAGGTGCAAGCGCCGCCATCTGGCGTCGCGCAGCACGCAGTGGGACAGTCACGGTGTGCAGGAACCAGCCATACCAAATTTAAACAGGGGGAGACCATGCGAGCATCTAACTTGAAGCGTTACGTGTGTGCATCAGCGTTGCTGCTATTGATCGAGTCGACAGCGCACGCCGCCACGCTCTCGGTCAATTGCGGATCGACGAGCGGTTTTAATAGCATTGGCGCCGCACTCAAAGTTCTTCAGGCCCCTCAAGTCTCAGGGCCGAATACCATCAGCGTGTCGGGGGCCTGCCACGAGAATGTGACAATTCAGAGAATGGACCGACTCACGCTGACAGCGGTCAACGGTGCCTCGGTTTCCGACGCATCGGGTGGCAACCTAGACGTGATTGCAATTTCAGATTCCCGGGACGTGTCCATCAACGGTTTCACAGTTAATGGGGGCTCGGGGAACGGCAATGGCGTTAGTTGTAACGATTTTTCCACTTGTCGTCTCAGTGGTAATGTCATCCAGGGAGCCGGCAGTGGGGGCTTCGCTGTCTTTTCGCAATCGCAGGCGACGCTCGACGGCGACACGCTGCAGAACAATGCCGGTGCCGGGCTGTTGATGCGCAGCGGCAGTAAGGTGCGGGGGGGCCTGCGGCCGTTCACGTCACGCGGTAACGGTCAGGGCATCAATATCGGCCGGCAAGCGTTCGCCTTCATCGAGGCTGTCATTCAGAGTAATGTCGATCAAGGGGTGGTGGTGCAGTTCCAATCGACTCTGGAGTTAAACGGCGGTTCGATTTCTGGAAATGGAAGCGTCGGCGCTCACGTCCGCGAGGGCTCAGTAGCGAGGTTCACAACCGTAACCATCAGCGGCAACGCCGGAGCAGGCGTCCTTGTACACGATCTTTCGATGGTGACCTTCAATGGAGCCACAGTGACTGGAAATGGCGGCGGGACCGACGTCGTCTGCAATCCGCAGTTTGCGGCGACTCGGGGCGCGACCACCGACATCGGCGGCGGAAGCACGAATTGCGCGGACGGCGCACCATCCTCCGCCAATGTCGTACTCACTAGCGCTCACATATCAGGCGATCAGGGGTCATCCGTGTTACGCGCCTTTATTCTAACCGACAGCGCGGATCCGATTTGTTTCGTGACTTTTAATGAGTCAAACAGTGCGGGCGCTGGCGAGTCAGTATTTTGCGGGGCTCGCGCGCCGTCTCTCTACAGCGGTAGGCCCGGCGTGATGATTACCGTGTTCTTCCCAGGACCTGTGGCAAGTAATGTCTTACTCAGCCTGAACGTACAGCAGAACGGTGCCAAGGCGTACGGGCAACCAGTTGCGTGTACGCCCGCAGACGGTTGCTAGGCGTTGAGCGCGCAACGCGCGTGGAAACTCCGCGGTGGTGCCTTATCACCGCTCGGGAAACACGATTGGGAGCCCGGTGCGCGAATCGGGCGGACACTCAAAAAACACTGACACAGTGGGATTACCTCCGCGAAGCGCGGGCGCGACTGTGTTGTAGATGCCCACGCAACCCGAGACCACCGCGACGTTCTGGACACCGTGAGCGCGATAGGTCACCAGGCCGCCGGCGATCGGACCGCCTACGTTCTCTCGAAACAGCTACCCATCAGCGGAACCGATCAGCCGCGCGGGCAGCGCAGTGTCAGGGAACCGCTAGCCCGAGCAGCGTTGGCTACCGTTTCGCGGCGATCGTCGGAGCGAGCGGCTGCCCGTTGCGCCAGCCACGCTTGCACTTCGTGCTCGATCCACCCGACGGAATGGCCAGTAATCTGAATGCGCATGGGGAAGGTGCCCTGCGACTGCAGCTCGTAGATCTTGGTCTTTGCCAGGCCTGTGACATTGAGGACCTGCGGCAGGCGCAAGATCCGGATCGCTTCGCTGCGAACCGGTGGCGCCTCATCCGGTATGGGCGGCCGCCTCTTCGGACCCCAGCGCTGCATTAAGTCGGGTGGTAGCGAGTCGGTCTGAATTCTCTTCTTGCAATTGGCCATGTCTGCAAATTCCCCGTTCGTTGATGCCGCTGGGGGTCATTCGTTGCTTACCCTTTTGAGGAGGCAAGTTGTCACGCATGACAGAGCATGGACCTCGCGGCTGCTCGAAGTCATCCCGGGTATCGGGGGAGTTTCGCGAGATACTCGAACCGAGGCATCACGCAGCGGACGCAGTGTTTGAATGGCTGCCGCCGGATCGGCCGGAAGCTGATGGTGATGTCCCGGGCATCGCGAGAACCGCGCATTGGTCGCGGTGGCTGGCGAAGTTTCTGGGGAAAATCGGCTGGAAACTCCGTACGATCGCTATCGGGTCCGGGACCGCGGCGAGCCAGCTGGACGGGTCAGTCGGAGTTTCTGGGTCAATCGGGTACAAACTTCGCCAGCCACGCGCTGGGCTGGGGAGCTCGCCAAACCGTCACGAGAAAAGGCGCAGTATCCGCTCGTACAAAAGCAGCGTCAGGCCGCAACCCACGGCGAAGCCCAAAAGGGGAAGTACCGGCGGATGGGGGAGCGATGATGCCAATTCATAGAACAAGGCGCCGAGAATGCTCAGCATCCCCAACGCGGCGAGCGTCAAGCGGACGAACGGCTGCGCGAGGCGTAGCACGACAAAGACAGGAAGACGGAGGGTATTCCACAAGACGCACAGCGTCACCCCGATCAAGTTTGCCGCCGCGCTCGGTTCGCGGTGAGCATGGCCCGGTAACTCTACCTTCATACCTTCCCTCTGAGTACGCCGGGTCGCAGCGCGCAGAGCCCGGCTGCGACTGGATCTCGCGTCTCAAGTCCGTTCAAGAGCAGACAGCGGTCGGGTCCGTGGTTCGCCCAGCCTCCGCTGCTCGCGTCGGATGCGTTCATAGAGTTCCTCCCGATGCACGGGGATACTCTTCGGCGCGTTGACGCCGATCCGAATCTGACCGCCCTTCACCGCAACGACCGTGACGGTGACCCGCGAACCGATCATCAAGCTCTCACCGATCCGTCTCGTCAGTACCAGCACGGCAGCTCCGTCGATGAATCTTTCAATTTTCAATACTAAGAATGTCTTAGTATCGTGTCAATCACAAAACTAAGACCCTCTTTTGCCTCGGGAGAGCTGAAGGGCGAGGCACACAGATGGGTCACGTGTCAGTGGTCGCGAAGCGACTTCGGCAGGCACGCCTGCGGTCGGGCATCTCGCAGAAGCAGCTCGGCATCAGAGCGGGAATAGACCCCTTCGCCGCGAGTGCCCGAATCAATCAGTACGAACGCGGAAAGCACGTGCCGGACGTCTGGACGGCGGCACGGCTTGCCCGCGAGCTCGCCGTCCCCGCCCCGTTCCTCTATGCGCAGGACCATGCGCTCGCGGCCTGGATCCTGGCGTTTGACAAGGTCAGCGCTTCGTTACGCCGATCCATCCTTCGCAAGGTCGCGCGGGGCGGCAGTGCCTAGGGCCTCCGCGGCCCGTTGGAGGGTGCCTGAAGGCCTGGCGGCCCCGTCGCGGATCGTTTTCGGCTTTCCTCATGAGCCAGCAGTTCGCCGGCCAGCAACTGAAGACCGTGCAGGTTGACTGCCGCCATCGGTCTTTCATCATCGGTCTGGGCGGCCAGGAGTAGCCGTCGCCACACGGCCGGACGGTCGTCCCACCGGGGGCGCACGTTCCTGAACCGCTTCTGGGCGATGCGGTCAATTTCATCGAACCGGAGGCTCGCAATCACTGCCGCGACCGGCGCCGCCATGCCGAGGAGAATCCGGGCCGCGGCCGGATCCGCTCGCAGAGTGTTCCAGGCGAGCACGAGCGTCGCCCGCGCCAGCTGGATCGCCGAGGCGCGGGGGAAGCACCCCCACCACAGTGGAGTT
>VBLP01000632.1:0-2580 GCA_005887925.1 Deltaproteobacteria bacterium
GTCCGAATAGTGAGGCACCTGTCCGAAGCCCGCAAGGGAAGCCCTAGCCGGGGACGTCCTCCGACTCACCGCAACCGGACGAGAATCACTCCGCCCCCGTGGCCGGTTCCAAACCGCGTGGTCGCTTCCTGTCCGCTCAGGTACTCCATCTCGCGGACCGTTTCCGCCACGATCGCGTCCAGCGCGCGGACGCCCCCCTGGCGCATACCATCGAGATACACAACCACCGCGCCCGCGGTGGGATCACGAACGCTGGCCCGGCCGCGCCGGCGCAGCCACTCGGGCCGCAGCCGGGCAACGATCTGGTAGGCCGTCGCAACCTGCGCACCCCGGATCTCGTGCTCCAGCAGCACGCGGCGCGACGGCGTGGGTTCGGCGGTCCGCGGTGCCGGCCCACACGCGACGGCGACGAGGCAGCCGGCGATCGCCAGACGGCGCAGATCGCTCACGTCACGGGTCGAGGTTGGTGCATTGGGTAAAGTTCGGGTTGTTGACCTCCTCGAACGGCACCGGCATCATGAGCGCGGTGCCGAAGCTCCCGCCCTTGTAGTAGGCGCCCCTCGGGTAGATGCTGTCGGCGGGATACGCGTACTGCCGCACCATCCGCCGCATGTCACCCAGCCGATGACCGGTACTGAACATCCAGAATGCGCGCTCGCGGAAGTGCGTTTTCATGCGGGACGTGTTGCTTGCGAAGGTATCCGCGATGGCGGTGAGATTTGGCCCCCGCGTGAATCCCGTCTGCGCCGTCGGGTAGAGCGCGGTGTTGATGCGCAGGGCATTGATCGCCGCGAGCCATCCGGCGGTGTTGCCGGCCTGCAGCAACGCTTCCGCCTCGATCAGCCGCGCTTCGACCCCCGTGACGATCGACACCGGCGCCGTCGAATTCCAGATCCCCTGGCGGGTGACGAACAACGGGAAGGCGCTGTCGAAAATCAGATCGGTAGCCGGATTCGCACCGGTAGCGCGCGGCAAGCGTGGGTCGTTGGCAGAGATGAAGTTAAGGCCGACCACGCCCTCGGTATCGACCATCGTGTAGCGTCGCGCGCTGTTGTTCAGTGCAAAGATCTGGTTCGTGTTGGAATTGACCGAGTGTGTGATCTGATACTTGAAGGTGTCGGGTACGCCGGCGACAGCCGCCGCCGCCGCCGGAAACTGGGCGCGATCGAGCAGGGCGCGCCCCTTCACGACACTCGCGAGCCGCGTGACTCTGCGGGCCTGGATGGAGTCCCCCGGCGGGGCCAACGCCGCCTGGGCGAGCGCCGAGTCGGCATTCTCGATCGCGAGCGCCAGCACGGAGTCGTTGCTCAGAGGCTGGCCGTAGACGATGTTCGTGCCGTCGAGGTCGCTGAGCGGCGTGCCGTTGCAGTAGTTCTCTCCGATCAACGTCTCGACGTACCCCGTGAGGGCGAACATCCGTCCCACCAGAGACAGCGAGTCGGGAAGGTAGTGCCGCAACGCCGTGGTCGCCGCTTTTCCCTCGAGCCGCACGCGATTCAACCGGCGATACGGATCGGCGTTGAACGTGTTCGTGGGCTCCCAAATGCGCTGATCCTGGTTGTTGCGCTGGACGAAGGTGTCACCGGAGCGCCATTCGTCCGTGACGAGCCCGGAATAGACGAAGAACGCATCCGGGCCTTGGACGCCGTTCAAGGCTTGGGCGAGCCGCAGCAGGACGCCGTTCTTGAGGGCGAGCGCCGCGGATGCCGAGTTGGCCTCGAGAATGATGTCCGGGTCCGTGGTACTCAGGATGTCGCTGCACCCCCCCAGGGGCGCACCGATCATCAGGACGAGGAACGCGAAGCTCTTGTAGCGAATCATGGGTCGATCCCCTCAAAATCCAAGGTTGACGCGCAGCGTCCAGTAGGTCGGGGGTGGCTGCGTCTGGAAGTCGCTTTGAATCCCGGTGGCTCCGGAGAAGTAATTGCTCTCCGGATCGATCCCCGAGTAATCGGTGATCAGGAACAGGTTCCGTGCCGCCAGCGTGAGGCTGGCGCGGGTCGCATGAGCGGCACGCGCCCATGCGTCCGGGAGCTGGTAGGTGGCGGAGAACTCGCGGAACCGGACGTAGTCGGCCTTTTCGATGAAGCCGTACTGGGTGCGCGCGGCGGTCTCGCGGAGCGCGACGGCCCGTGCCTGTTTCCAGAGTGGCGCGTTCGGATCGATTTCGCCCTCGCAGTTGAGACGCGACTCACAGCGGATTCGCTCGGTGCCGTTCAGCTGATAGCGCCCGCCCTTGTGGTCTAACGACGCGCTGATACGCAGCTTCCGCTTGAAGAGATCAAAGCCGCTCGTGAGCGTGATCTCCCGCGTCGGGTTGGCCGGCCCGATATATGCGGCGCTGTCGGCCACCGTGATCTCATTGGCGGTGATGACGCCGTTGCCGTCCGCGTCGCGGTACGTATAGGGTCGTTGGAACCAGGCGTCGATCGGGTACCCGACCTCTTGCCGGTTGGTGGACGCGCTCACGATCGTCGGGACGCCGAGCGCCTCGATTCTGTTACGGTTGAACGAGGCATTCATGGTCAGGTCCCAACCGAAGGTGGGACGCGTGATGACGTTCGCGAGGACGAGCAGCTC
>VBLP01000632.1:2630-10415 GCA_005887925.1 Deltaproteobacteria bacterium
GAACTCGAGGTGCACGCGGGTCGTGAACAGCGACGACTCGAACCCGAGCTCGACCTCCCGCGCGCGCTCGGGTTTCAGCGTCTCGTTCCCGATGGCGCTGAAGATGATCGAGCCCCGGTCGACGCCATCCACACTGGCCGTCGCCGGCGAGTAGAACGGAATGGCATCCGTTGACCCCGGCTGCGTCCCCGAAGCCCCGAGTGCTCCGCGCACCCGCAGATCCGACAACCAGCTCAGCGTCGGGAAGAATGGCTCTTCCGAAACCACCCACGACACCCCGAATTTCGGGTAGTAGACCGCGCGGAAATTCTTGCCGAATGCGCTGTTGTCGTCCCCCCGCAGCGCGGCGGTCACGTACAGGCGTTCCCGGAACGTGAACTGTTCCTCGATGAAGGCCCCGAGCGTCTTCGCAATCGTCGTGGCCTCGTCGGCCTGGAGGATCGAGCCCGCCGAAACCGTCGTCGCGCCCGGAGGCAGCTCGTAGCCACCGAACGCGCCATTGCGGGCGAACCGATTCTGGAAGAACTGCAAACCGATGGTGGTCTTGCCCCGGACCACCGGCGTCAGCCCGTAACTCGCCGCCGCATTGGCCTCCAACGTGTAGCTGAAGAAGCCCGTGCGATTGTCCTGCTTGTATCCGAGCGTCGAAGCCCCGAGACTGCCCGCGAACGTCGTGCACTGGTCTCGACGGCAGAGGTCGGAATCCTCGCGACCCGTGTAGTCCACGCCTCCGGTCAATCGGCTGGAGAGCCACGAGCGAGGACGCCAATTGCTCGTGATGCTGCCGATAAAGCGGTTGATGTCCTGCCGCACCGTCTCCGAGAAGAACTGGTCGGGCGTGTACAACCGATACCCGAAGCGGCCGTTGTCTTTGTTGCCCGGACCGCCGAATGCGTTGGACAGGAGTCCCGTCGTATTGTTGTCGGTTTGTGGCAGGCGCTGGGTGCTCGAGATGAAGCCGGTGCTGACGGCAACGTCCAGGTTCTGATTCAGGGTCGCCTGGATGTTCGCTCGCACGCTCGCCCGCTGGAGCGCGTTGGGCCGGTACTGCTCGTAGGGCACCTCGCCGATCTGGCGTGCGGTCACGACCCGCTGGTAGGCGAACGGCGGCATCCGCAGGACGCCCAGCTCCTTCTCGAACTCGCCCGCAATGAAGTAGCGTGCGACATCGGAGCCGCCCGAGACCTGGAGCCCGGACTGGCCGCGCCAGCCGGTACCGTTGGGAGTCGCGTCCTTATCCGCGAACAGGTTGAATTGCGTCACGCTGTCTTGTACGCAGCGGAGCGGATCGCCCACCGCCCGCACGGTATTCGTGAGAAAACACTGCGTGCCGTTCGTCGGCAGCGAGCCGGTAGTCCAACCGCGGTACGCGATCGGATACTGATTGTAGTCCCGTATGATGCCCATCTCGTTGTACAGGGTCCAGCTGGGCTTGCCGGCGCGACCGCGTTTGGTCGTGATCACGATCACGCCGTTGGCGGCGTCCGTCCCGTAGAGCGTCGACGCCGATGGTCCCTTCACGACGTCGTATGACTCGATCTCGTCGGGGTTGATGTCGTTCACGCGGCTCGGGTTGGTGCCGCCGATGCCGATGCTCGACGAGTTGACGCTCGACTCCATCCGGATGCCATCGATGTAATAGATCGGCTCGTTGCTGAGCGACAGGCTGTTGGTACCACGGATCCGGACCCGCGCGCCGCCGCCGGTAATCGCGCTCGGCAGCACCTCGACGCCGGGCACGCGCGCGCCCAGCAGATCGTTCATGTTGGCGATTGGGCCGTTCTGCACGACGGTAGCCGCGCTTACGGTACTGACGGCGTTGGCCACTTCGCGCTTCGCCTGCTCGCCGGTGGCGGTGACGACGATCTCGTCGAGCGAGTACGGTTGCAGTTTGAGACCGACGTCGTGTGTCGTGGTCTGACCATCAGCGACTGCAACGCTGGGCGTGGCGGCCGCGTAGCCGATGGCACTCACGCGCAGCGTCACCGTCCCCGCGGGAATCCGGGACAGCGTGTAGCGGCCCTCGGCGTTGGTCTGGGTGAGGAACGTGGTGCCGACCACCCCCACCTTCGCTCCGGAAATGGGTTGGCCCGAGGTCTGGTCGGTCACCGTTCCGCTGATCGTGCCCTGCTGGGCTGACGCGATCGCCGGCACCGCCAATACGGCCGCGACGAGCACTGCCCAGCGGGAAAACTGGACGCATAGATCCTTCATGGGGTCACCTCTTTTGTTGAGACGGACCAGTATGACGTCGAACAATGCATCTCGACGACGCGCGTCAGTTCTACCGACTACATCGACCGGGGATGATGATGTTGCGCTGGAGGTGAAGAACGCAGCGAACGGAAATCTGATCCATGCTGCCTCCGGGATGATGGTGCCCATTCGTATTCTCACCGCCGTGGGAGAACCTCGCAAGGGATTCCACAGGAGCTTGACAGTCGGAGTCGCGGGGGCGAGCCTCAATCCATGCGTCTGCCTGCCGTTCTGGTTGCATCTGCTGCCCTGCTGGGAGGCTGCGCGCCCCGACGTGGGGTATCGGCGGCGGCGGTGGTTCCTTCGACGGAGGACTGGAGCTTGACCGTGGTCAACCATCATTGGCTCGACGTCTCTGTTACGGTACTGCATGACGGCGGGCGGAGCCGCCTTGGCACCGTCTCGGCGACGGGGCAGGAGACCTATACGCTGCCGTTCAGGATGATCGACGCCGGTCGCACGGTCCGGTTCGAGGGTAATCCGGTAGGCGCGAACGGCAATGTCACAACCGAAGCGATCACGGTGCGTGGCGGGGGGCATGTCGAATGGACGTTGGAATCGGGACTCGAGCGGTCGACGGTGGCCGTATGGTGACGCGGCGGAGGGGCCTCTGGGCGGCAGCGACGCTTGGCTCGCTCGCGCTCCTGGGCTGTTTCGACAAGATCACGGCGCCGACCTGCTTGGCACAGTCGTTTACCGTGACCGACACGCTCAGCGACACCCTCGTCACATCCAGAGGGCTCCGGTACATCGAGGTCACTGCCGGCACCGGCGCGCCGCTGCCGTGTCCCGGGCGTGGGCGATCTCATCGACGGATTCGAGCAAGGCGTGATCGGCATGCAGACGACGGGCAAGCGCCGGCTGATCATTCCACCGACACTCGGGTACGGATCGCAGCCCGTCAGAGATCAAAACGGCACGATCATTGTACCGGCCAACTCGACAGTGGTGTTTGATATCCAGGTCATCGCCATCGGCCAATGATTCCCTTGCTGCGCGAGATCGTCCTCCTGACCGTTTCACTCTCGCCGCTGTCTGCCCAGGGGAATCGTGGTCTCGGGACACTGGTCGGAACGGTGAAGGCAGCGGATGACGGCACGCCGCTCCCGTTCGGGCGCATTTCGATCATCGGAACACGACAGACGACAGTGACCGCCGCCGATGGGGCGTTCATCATCCTCCAGGTCGCCCCCGGCGTCCGCGTCATCCAGGTCCGGCTCGTCGGGTATCGCACGCTGCTCACGTCCGTCACCGTCGCAGACGATACCGCGCGCATGCAGATCACGTTGGCGACGCTCGCCGTATCATTGGACCCTGTTGAAGTCACCGGACGAGCGGCGCCCCGGATGCCGGCGATGCAAGGATTTGAAGAACGCCGGCGATTTACGGATTTGTTACGCCGGATCCCGGGAGTCCAGCTCCAACCAACCTCG
Organism: Deltaproteobacteria bacterium; assembly: GCA_005887925.1. Classification (GTDB taxonomy): domain Bacteria; phylum Myxococcota_A; class Polyangia; order Haliangiales; family Haliangiaceae; genus JABFXX01. Next base: position 6,320 of record VBLP01000632.1, read on the forward strand.
GGACCCTACGATGGCGGTCAAGTCGTCCGCATGTCGCGGACGATCGGGGTCAACGGATCGCGCGCGTGTCCGATCCTGTACTACGTGAACGGTTCGCCGTTCCCGGTGACGGGAGACATACCGGTCGATCAATTCATCGATCCGAATGATGTCGCCGCCATCGAGGTCTATAGCGGCATGTCGCAGATCCCTCCCGAGTTTCTGTCGAGCAGCCACGATGCCCGCTGCGGCGTCGTCGTCATCTGGACCATCAGCAGTCTGGACACCCTGAAAACGGACCGTCATCAATGAGCGAATAGGAGTCAGTTGGGAGGAGGCGGTTCTCCGCCGGAGCTGCCGCCGAAACTAAGGGCGCCGAACAGCTTTGCGACGAGTACCGCGGTCCCCGTGATTATCCCCGCGATCACCCAGCTCCTCTTCCTATTGAAGGTGCGCACCGACGCATCGGTCAGCGCATAGCGGGGGAACGTCACCTGTTCTCCGCTCCACGGCGTCGACTGTCCACCGCGGTAATCAACGCGCAGGACTTGCAGGTCCCAGGCGCTCGGATTCGCAGTTACCACCACGCCTTCGACTTCCCGCGCATTGGCACCAAGCACCCTGGCGAGCTCGGCGCGGCCCGTGTCGGTAATGAGGGCCACGATGCGCGTGGATGCTTGCGGCACGGGCGCCGTCAGCGGGCGTTGCATGTAACACGCCGCGAACAGTGGCACGATGGCTAAAACGATCAGACGCTGCGGATTCCTCATGTCGACCTCAAGCTCGCCGTTCGATTTTGCAAACGCAACCGGTCCGGCCGTGCGCGGCCGGACCGGTGCTCCTAGCTTGGCCCATCCATCATCAACAAGCGTTCGGATCGTTCCAATTTCGCACTGGTGACGATCCGGACGTGCTTCCCGGATACTGCGTCGGCAACGGCACATTCGGGTTGGCGTTCCGTTCCGCCGCCCCGTACGGCAGGCGGCCCAGCACTTCGCTGTTGCCCGTGTACGGTATCAACGTCGGCACGCACGTCCGCTTGTAATCCGACCACACGTCGATGTTCTGGAACATGGCGATGTACTTCTCGAGCATGACATCGGTGAACGACGCGCCGGCCAGCGCCGGCAGGCCCACCTTGGTCCGGACGTTGTTGACGTTCACGACCGCGCCTGCGGAGTCGCCGGTGCGGAACTTGGCCTCGGCCAGAATGAGCTGGTTCTCGGCCCAGGTGACGATCGGCTGACGGAACGTGAACAGACGGCGGACGCTGGTGTTAATCGCCGACGGCGCGCTCGTCGGGGGCACGGCCACGTTGTTCTGGTCGGACCCGATGAACTGACTGGCGGCATTGCGATCGAAGTACGCCGCGAGGCGAATGGTATCGTTCCGTGCCTTCATGACCGATACCAGCACGTTACCGGCGACGATGTCCGACCGCTGCGCGAGGAACTCGGCCCAGATATTGGCGTCGGAGTCCTGCACATTGCCATGAAACATGCGGAAGTCGCCCGGCCCACGGCCGTGCATGCCGTCAGCCGCGGTCGCCGGAATCTCGGCAATGCCCAGGTTCGCGGCTGCGAGCGCCGCCGCGTACTCCGGCACCCCGTTGCGCTCCACGAGGTGCAGGTGGAACCGGGCTTTCAGGGTGTTGGCGGCAGCGATCCAGCGGGCAATCTCCGTCGCCCGAGGACCCGCCGTGCTGCAGTAGATCAAATCCGCCGGCTCGCAGTTTCCCGCAGCCGATGCGCTCTGCAGCGAGGTGATGCCTTCATCGAGCCGGTTGAACACGTCGGCGTAAATGTCCTCCTGCCGATCGAGGCGCGGGGTCACGATCGCCGGGTTCAGCGCCTCGCTATAGGGCAAGTCGCCCCATACCGACGTCGCCGTCCCGAACGCGAGCCCTTCCCAGATCTTGGCGATGCCCACCAGCAGGGGATCACCCGAGGCTTCGATATTGCGCATCGCCACCAGGCCGCCGCCCGTATAGAACGCCGCCATCTGACCGGAGATGTCCCCTTCGCTCACGCGATATTGCGTGCAGTACGTGAGCTGCTGGTTGTTGCTGCCGATCAACTGCTGCGTAGAAATGCCCGCGCAGCGCGCCAACTGGCCCTCGAGAACCGTGGCCATGTTGGACTGCATGGCGATCAGCTGCTGCGTCGGCGTCACGGTCACTGGGCTGTTCGGATTGTCCGTCAGTCCTGGCCCGCGTAAAAAGTCCGTACATGCCGCCCCCGCCCCCGCTGCAGCGAGCGCGAGCACGAATAAGGTCTTGCTGGACGTCTTCATCGTGATCTCCTCGCTAGTGGTTAGTGATGCAGGGTGGCCTGGACGACCCAAGAGCGCGACAGTGGCGCATTGAACCAGTCGATCCCGCGGTTGGCGTTCTGCGCGCCGCCGAGGTTGATCTCCGGATCGAGGCCGCTGTAGCGCGTCCATAGACCGAGATTCCGGCCGGACACCTTCACATCGATCTGCTCGATTCCTCCCAGCTTCCGCACCCAGCCGCCCCGGAAGGAGTAGCTGACCGAGATCTCGCGGAGCCGCGTGAACGTGCCGTCCTCGAGGCGCGTCGTGATCGGTCCCCCCGTTGCGCCGAGACCGCTGTACCACGCCTCGCCGATGACCACGGAGTCACCGGCGCCCGGTCAGACGACCGGACCGTTCAGCACGTCGCAGGTCTGATTGTAGCACTGCATGTTCTGACCGAAGGTCCGGTACTGCCCGCGGATTAAGGTTTCCTGGTGCGTGCCGTACTGATCCATGGACGAGCGCGTCATGTTCAGCACGTCACCGCCCTGGCGGTGATCGAGGAACGCGCTGACCTGAATCCCCTTGTAGTTGACTGTGGCCGAAATGCCCGCCGTCCAGTCAGGCCAGGGATTCCCGATCGCCCGCGCCGTCCGGCTGGCCCTGGCAGTAGACGCCGACCGAATCGTTGCCGATGATGCCGATATTCCGACCGCAGCGGGCAAAGTCCACCGACCGCCACACGCCAAGCGGATAACCCACTTGGGCGTTCGTGGTCTGCCCTGAGAACGAACTGGCAAACCCGGAGACGCACCGCGGCAATTTTGCTTCGGGTCCGCAATTCTCCGGCGTCGCCGGCAGGACCGTCCCCTGCAGCTGCGCGTCGATCGCCCCGAGGCTCGTCACCACGTTGCGGTTCTTGGCCCAGTTCCAGTCGATATCGACGGAGAAGTCGGGCCGCTGCACGGCGCGAATGGAGCTCGTGAGCTCCCAACCCTTGTTCTGCAGCGCGCCTGCGTTGAGGTTGACGCTGGTGTAACCCGTCGACGGGGGCAGCGAAACACCAAAGATGATGCCCTCCGACTTCGAGACATAGCGCGTCAACGACAGGTCGGAACGGCCCCGGAACAAGCTGAAATCGAAGCCGGCTTCCACTTCTTTCACGCGCTCGGGTGAGATGTCCGGATTGCCGCGATTCGCCGAGGCGTAGAGACCGCCGATCCCGTTCAGCGTGGTCGCCTGCAAGGATCCGGGGTTGAAGTCCGCGAACGAGTTCGTGATGAACACGTCCTGCGTCGCGTACAACGGTGGCTGCTGGCCGCTCTCTCCGTAGGCAACGCGCAGCTTTCCGAACGTCAGATAATTCTCGGGAACCTTGAGCGACTTCGTGAAGCTCCACGCGGCGCTCGCGCCCGGATACCACGCGCGCTGATGCTTGATGCCGAACGCCGAGTTGGCGTCGTTGCGTAGCCGGGCCTGGAGAAATACTTGATCGTAGAGATCGAGGTTCGCCTGGCCGAAATACCCTTCGACGCGACGCCGCTGCTCGGCGTCGTTGGGCAGCAGGCGCGTCGTGGTGTTGGACAGCTTGAACGGCGTGGGCGCGATCCACGTCTGCCCGGTGACGTCGATCTGCCGGAAATACGTCTCGTTGAGATTCTGCCCGAGGGTGAGGCTGCCGCGCACGTTCTGATTGAACTCGTGCGTTCCCGCCGCGGTGAGCGTGTGATCGAACAGGCGATCATAGAACTGCCACCGCTCCATCTGCCCGCCCGGAGTGCCGGAGCTCGCCCGCGCATACGCGTACGTGCGATCATCGCTGTTGTAGTCACTGCCGAGAGTCCAGTTGACCTGGAGCCACAGC
>VBLP01000632.1:10510-12616 GCA_005887925.1 Deltaproteobacteria bacterium
CGGAATCGACGCCGCGCAGTTTACACCGGGGTTCGGGAATCGCCACGAGCGGTGCAGCCCGGTCACCGGCGACAGGTATTGCTGCGCGTTGAAGTCGGGTGGCTGCCGCAGCGCGCTAATGCCGATACCGTTGATCGAGTTACCGCGATCCAAACCGCCGCCCTTCGTCTGCACCGCGTTCGCAGTGGCCGTGACGGTCAGATTATCGAAGAGCTTGTGTGATCCGGTAAAGCGCAGCGTGTAGCGCTCGTACGTATCCTGGGGACCCACGATGAAGCCATTCTGGTGCAGCTGCCCCGCCGACAGATAAAACGTGGTGCGATCCGTGCCGCCTGACATCGACAGGGTGTTGTCGATCAGGGCGCCCGTCTCGAATATCTCCTTGCCGTGATCGTACGTGGGCACACTGTCGGGAATCGGTGCGCCCCAGGAGAAGAATTGTCCGGCCGGAACCGCGCAGTTGATGAGCGCGGGATTCGTCGAGGGCACGCACGCGGGAGTCACGCCGCCCGTTCCGACGCCGAACTGGCGCTGGACCGGCACCGTGCCCACCGGCTGATCGGCCTGGAAGCTGCTCCGAAGGCTGTACTGGGTCCGGCCGGCCTGCCCACGCTTCGTCGTGATCAGAATCGCGCCTGCCGATCCCGCGCTCACGCCATAGATGGACGCAGCAGCCGCGCCTTTGAGCACTTCGATCGACTCGATGTCGTCGGGATTGATGTCGGCTGCGCGATTGGGCGAGGGAATGCCCGACAGCACCGCTTGGCCTCGCGTGTTATTGCTGATCGGCACGCCATCGACGATGATCGTCGGCTGACTCGTGCCAAACGTCTTGGGACCGCGGATCTGAATCGACGTCGAAGCGCCGGCGTCACCGCTGGCCTGGTTGGTCAGAACGTTCGGGATCTTTCCCGCCATCGCCTGCACGACGTTGGTCTCGTTGGTGCGCTGGATGACCGAACCGTCAACGGTCGACGATGCGGTGCCCAGCTTCTCGCGAGCCTGCTCCGTACCCGCGCCGGTCACGACAATTTCATCGAGGCGTAGCGGATCCGCGGCGAGCTGGAAGTTCTGCTCGAGGGTGCCCGCTGACGTCAGGGTCACGAGCGCGGAGCTCGCGCGGTACCCGATGACGCGCGCGATCAACCTCACCTGCTGGCCACGCGCGCGCCCGCCCGGTACACTCAACACATAGTGCCCGTTGGCACCGGTCCACGCCCCAACGCCGAGATCCGGAATGACGACGTTGACATCGGACAAGGCTTCACCCGTTGCCCCCGTCACCTTCCCACTGATCGTGACCGGCTCCTGGGCAGTCGCTCCCGCCGGCAGGATCGCCAGCAGCGCCGCTGCGAGAAACGCCCAACCCAGAGGTCGGGATTCTGACTGATCACGGCTCATACACACTCCCCTTGCGTGATGTGGATCGTGAATGATCGTCTATCCGTGAGCGTGACTGTCCCCGCGGGTCAAACAGAATTCCGCCGGGTGAACGCGTTAGGTGGGTGGAGAATGAGTAGGCGGATGGGTGGACGACCACGGCAACGAGTACTGCAGCCGACAAAAAATACACATGGGACAACCCTCCCCGGCATGAGGAAAACGGACGGCACCAGCCGCCCAAACAGCAATAGTTTTCTTATTTCGATCACCGCGCCTTGACGCCCAACGGCTTGGGCGAACGTCGGCATGGGGTTAATACCGGGTCAACGTGGTCAAAACTGAACCCCGTCGTACCTGTCCGCAAGAGCGGCCACAACCCCTATGGGTGAAAAGCGACGGAAAGACCAACATTCGCCCCCGCCGGACGAGCTTCGGCGCCAAGCTGAAACAGCGCAAATCGCGTGAGCCGTATGAGACCTCCACCCATGGCATTCACGCGAGTACCCGACTGGGCGGGATCGGCGACCCAATAGTATCCGAACTCCCCACGGGTCCCACTCTGATCGTAATACTGGCGATAGTGCTTCTCTCGAGCATACCCAAGCCCGCCGTAGAACGCGAATTCCTTCGTCACGGCGTACAGCAAGCCCGTATTGATGGTGGTCCAGTCGCTCTGCTCGAGATACAACCGATCGCCGTAAGTGACTTCGGCGTCCATGACGG
>VBLP01000633.1:0-561 GCA_005887925.1 Deltaproteobacteria bacterium
GGCTCTGCTGGCTGACCCAGCTGGCAGCGCGGCGCCTCCTCCCTCCACGGCGGGGCCGCCCTGCGCCCGTCCGCGCACGACCTTGTGCCAAACGCCCGCGCGTTCGGATGGCTCGCGCTTGGGCCGCGAAGCTCGGACGCGGGAAGACCACAAGCGCCGGCGACGCGTTTGTCACAGGTCTTGCGCGGATCGGTCGCGACGGGCGTAGCCCCGCCGCGGAGGTCGTCGGCTGGGGGCGTTCCCTTTGAGAAATGACCTCACATCACCCAGGAGAACATGTACATGTTGGTTGCGTACGAAGTAGCACTGGATCTGATTCGCGCGTTGCGCCCGGTCGTTGCACAGCTGAGGAGCTACAGCGCCGAGGCCGCTGACCAGGTCGAGCGCGCGGCGAGCAGCATCGTGCTCAATCTGGCGGAAGGAGGTCGCCGCCACGGCCGCGATCCGCGGCGGTTCTTCGCGATCGCGCATGGCAGCGCAGGCGAGATCCGTGGCGCGCTCGATCTGGCGGACGCGTGGGGATGGCGGGTGGAGAGTGCGCATGCGCGCGCGCTGCTCGAT
>VBLP01000633.1:570-12325 GCA_005887925.1 Deltaproteobacteria bacterium
CAAAGCGCGGTCGATTGCGGTGACGCGGCGCTGACCGCCCAGCCGCGAGAGCGCAAGCGTGACGATCCTCGGCGCGGATGTGCTCGCGGAGCGCGTGCCCCGGCGGTAGCGCGAGGCCTTGAGGGCGGCGGCGAGCGGGTCGATGAGCGGCGAGAGCGGATCGACGTCGAGCAGCGCGGCGGGGGTCATCGCGGTCGCCCGGGGTCGATTCTACAGCAGAACCGTGAGCCGCCCATAGGAGCGGAAGGAGCGGAAGTCGTCGTCACATGAGATCGCATCGGCGATCCGGAGCCTTTCGCAGACAACGAAGCTCAAGGCGTCGCAGAACGAGTACGTCTTGTCTTGATGCGCTCGCAGCAGCTCGATTGCGCCGCGTTCGTCGTCCTCCGTAACCCGCTCGATCCGAAGCTCGGACGATTCGAGATCATCGAGGAATCTCATCGCCAGCGCCCGGCCCTCTCGGGCCCGGTTCAAGAGGAGAGCATGGGTCTCCGCGACGACCATGTTCGTCGTGATGAGCTGCCAGCGCTGATCGTTTGCCTGCCGGAAGACATCCACCGCCGCCACGTGGTCGGCGTCATTCGCCGAGTAGGGGGCGAAGACGCCGCTCGTGTCGACGAAGACGCGCTTCACCGGTCGGTGCGCTTGGGTGCGTAGACCTCGGCGAGGTGCTTGTTCTTGTTGCGGGCCACCTGGGTGCTGATCGCATGAGCGCTGCCCGCTGACTTCAGCAGCGACGCGTACGGGCCTTCGATCGTCTGCTCGGCCGGGAGCTTCTCGTCTTCGAGGGTTTGGGTAAGCCGATCCCTGAGCTCCCTCCGCGCCTGGGGCGGAAGGCTTTTCGCCTGCCGGAGAAGGTCGTCCACCGGTCGCATGGGGTACCTGTCGCGTCACTGTAGCGTGGGTTGCGGCACGAAGCCAAGGGCGCGACCGGGCTGCAGGAGTCTGCGTCTGCCCCAGGCAGGGCTTGACGTTCGAATCGGTGCCGGCAATGGTTCGATGAGCGCGAGAAGGGGGCAGAGCTGTGCGGCGATTCGCTCGGGCTACTTTGCCACGGTGAGCTGGGTGCGATCGGTGCGGGCGTGCTGGTCGGGCTGGTACATGGCCTCGATGGTGGCGGGCATGGCGGTGAAGCTGCCGTCGATGGTGGCGCGGGCCTGGTAGGTCAGGCGGTAGCTGCCGGTGGTGACGGCGTCGGCGAACCACTCGACGCGATCGTCGCGCAGGTTCTGGTGCGCCCAGGCGATCGGGGCCCAGCGGCGCGCCCAGGGATCGACGGGGGTGGAGGAGGCGCGCGGCGGGCCGCTCGAGGCGAGCGCTGTGTTGACGGCCTCGAAGCCGGCGGGGAGGGGATCGACGAGGGCGACCCAGTGGTGGGCGGCGGCGGCGGAGACGTCGAGCTGGACGGTGACGAGGTCGCCGGCGTGGAAGGTGGTGGCGGCCTGGCCGGAGGGGTCGAGGTAGGTCCTGGTGATGGAGAAGCCGGCGGCGGACGCGGTGCCGGGGTCGCGGCGGGCCTCGCGGACGCGGACGGTGACGTGGGCGGCGCCGGTGGTGTGGATGTCGAGGCGGTCGCCGGCGAGATCGGCGAGCCGGGCGGTGAGGGTGGAGACCTCGCTGCCGGTGGGGCGGTGGGTGGCGAGCGGCTTGCCGCCGGCGGTGACGGTGGCGGTGACGGGGCCGTGCGGCGCGCGCCTGCCGTACGCGGCGAGCGCGACGAGCGACCACAAGTTGTCCTGGGTGGAGACCCAGGTGCCGGAGCGGGTGCGCGCGGCGCGGACGCCGGCGGCGAGCGGGTCGATCAGCGGCGAGCGCGGATCGACGTCGAGCAGGGCGGCGAGGGTCATCGCGGTGGCGCGTGCGTCGGAGGCCATGTAGAGCTCGTAGTCGTAGCCGGGGATGGTCTCGCGCATGGTGGCCTTGCCGTCGGCGAGGGTGAGCTCGGAGACGATCAGCTTCTCGAGCTCGGCGATGTCGCCGGCGGGGGCCTTGCCGAGCGCCATGGCGCGGAGCAGGAAGGCCTGGCCCCAGCGGGGCAGGGCGCCGCGCAGCGCGTGGAGCCGCGCGGTGAGGGTGGCGTCGGGCTTGCCGCGCAGGGCCATGACGTAGGCGGCCATCGCCATGGTGGCGGCGTCGCCGTCGGGCTTGACCGGGGCGGAGGTCGAAGACGTCGCGCGGCACCTGCTCGCCGGCGCTCTGGGCGACGGTGAGGCCCCAGAGGGCGTAGGCCGAGAGGTGCGGGTAGGTCTGGGACTGCGGCCACAGCGAGAACAGGCCGTCGCCCTGCTGGTGGCGCAGCACCTTGGCGATGCCGGCGGCGATGAACTGGTTGGCGCGCGTGCCCTGCAGGCTGGGATCGTCGAGGGTGCGGGCGACGTCGCGGGCGGCGACGAGCGGGATGAACCGCGACATGGTCTGCTCGAGGCAGCCGTAGGGGTACTCGACGAGGGCGCGCAGGCCGGGTGCGAGGTCGGCGATGCCGGTCGGGTCGACGGTGACGGTGACGGTGCTCTCGTCGCGCAGGACATCGCCGGTGGTGCCGAGCGCGCCGGACCAGGTCTCGCCCTTGGCGAGGGTGCGCTCGACGAGGATGCGGTGGTCGATGCTGCGCGGGCGGTCGACCGGCAGGGTGACGCGCAGGGCGTCGCGGTCGCTGCCCAGGGCGACGGCGAACTCGAAGGTCGCGGCGTCGGTGTCGCCGGTGGTGGCGGCGAACCGGACGCGGACCGAGCCGCCCGAGGGGACATCGACGCGCTGGCTGGCGGCGTCGAGGGTGGCGCCGGTGGCCGCGGCGGTGACGGTGGCCACGCCAGCGCGATCGGTGTGGTTGTGGATGACGACGCCGACGGTGGCGGCATCGCCGCTGCGCAGGAACCGCGGCAGCGCGGGGGTGGCCATCAGCGGCTTGTCGATGGTGAGCCGGCGCTCGCCGGCGCCGAAGCGGTCGGCGATGTCGGCCGCGACGGCCATCAGGCGGAACGCGGTGAGGTTGTCGGGCGCGGTGAACGAGAACGCGATCTCGCCGCGGTCGTCGGTGACCAGCATCGGCGCCCAGTAGGCGGACGCGACGAACTTCGAGCGCACGCGCTGGGTGTCGCCGGAGCTGGCCGAATCGCCGCCCTGGTCGGGGTCGCCGGCGTCGGGGTCGGCGAGCCGCGCGATGCGGTTCCAGTTGGTGCCGGCGTCGACGCCCAGGCCGTAGGGGGCGTAGAACGTCTTCATCGGGTTCGGGGTCTGGTAGGCGATCAGCTGCAGGATGCCCTCGTCGGCGGCCGACAGCGAGACCTCGGCCACGACCGGCTGACCGGCGTGCCGGACGGTGATCTTGCCGGTGACGCGATCGCCGGGGCGGACCTTGTCGCGGTCGAGCGCGATCGCGACGTCGAGCTGCTTCTTCGCGCTCGACACGCTGAGCTCGACCATGCCCATCTTGAACTGCGGGCGGTCGCGGTCGCCGGCGCCGTGCCGGCCGCTGATCATCGCGACGCGCGCGAACACGTTGGGCGCCCAGGCGTCGGCGATCGGCAGGGCGATGCCCTCGCCGGCCGACGCCATGCGCTGGACGCGGGCGTCGATCACGCCGTCGCGCTCGATGGTGACCAGCGCGGTCGGCGCGATCAGGTTCGCCTGCGCGACGAGCCGGGCGGTGTCGCCGGGCTGGTAGGTCGGCTTGCTGGCGACCAGGGTCATGCGCGCGCCCTCGTCGCCGCTCCAGAACGCCTCGCCCTTGCCGATCACCCAGATCTCGCTGGCGACGGCGACGTGGTTGCCGCCGGCGTCGGTCGCCTCGGCGCGGACGACGTAGTCGCCGGGCTCGGTCGGGTAGATCCGCTCGGTGTGCGAGCCGCCGGCGGCGATCTCGATGTCGCGCTCGAGCATGGTCCTGTCCGACGCGTCGCACTGGGAGTAGCCGCGCGCGCCGACCCCGGTCCAGCGGCAGCTGTGGACGGTGCGGATGAACGACAGGTGCGCCCGGGTCGCGACGCGCTTGCCGTCGGGGTCGAGCGCGACGAGGTTGACGCCGAACGGCATGCCGACGGCCTGGACGAACTCGTTGGCGTGCATGCCGAGGTAGAACGCGGTGCGGTGCGCGGTGACGACGGTCGACTTGCTCATCGTCTGCTCGGTCGGATCGGTGACGGTGGCCGAGGCGATGTAGTCGATCGGGCCGTCGCTCGAGCCGTCGGGCGCGGTCGCGGTGTCGCGGGTCTCGATCGCGAGGTGGCCCTGGGCGTCGGTCTGGCCGGTGCCGTCGGACACCTGCTCGCCGTAGTCGTCGTGGCGGCCGTAGCCGTACCACCAGCCGTAGCGCGGGTTGGCGGAGAACGTGTACTCGTCCCAGCCGTCGAACCGCACCAGGTGGCTGCGCTTGCGCAGCGTCCAATCGACCTTGGCCTCGGCGACCGGCGCGCCGAACAGGTAGCGGGCCTCGAGATCGAACGCGAGCGCATCGCCGGGCCGCGGGTTCCGGGCCGTGCTCCGGAGGCCGAGCTCGAAGCTCGCGGGCCGGAACTCCTCGACGGAGAACCGCTCGCGGAACACCTGGCCGTCGAGGGTGGCGGCGACGTAGTAGTCGCCGAGCGAGGCGTCGGCGCCGTGGCCGCGGCTGTCGGTGATCTCGACGGCGACCTGACCTCGGCCGGGACCGGACGGCACGCGCGGCGCGCGGCCCTGGGCGACCTCGCGCGCGATGCCCTTGAAGTGCACGACCTCGCCGGGGCGGTACAGGCCGCGATCGCTCTGGATGAAGCCGCGGATCTTGGAGGCGCCGCCGCTGCGATCCTCGCGCACGCCGAAGTTCCAGGTCTGGATGCCGTTGGACCAGTTGCCGTCGACGATGGCGAGGTCGCCGCCGCGCTCGACGATCGCGATCAGGCGCTGGCTGCGGTAGTTGTCCCAGTCTTCCTGGGCTTCGGGCGATTCGCCCACCGGCTTCTGGTGCTTGAGCAGCGCGCTCGACGGGATCTTGACCAGGCCGTCGTCGCCGGTGGTGTCGCTCCACACCTGCTTGCCGGCGGGCGTGAACACGGTGACCCGCGCACCGGCGAGCGGCGCGGCGCTGGCGATCGAGGTCACCCAGACCAGCCCCGAGGACGTGCCGACCTCGAGCAGCACGCCGAGATCGGTGACGTTGGCGAGCACGCGGTTGCGCCGCGGGGTCAGCCAGCCGCGCTGCGGGTCGGGGATGACCTCGTCGGACGACAGCTCGGCGAGGTAGACGCCGCGCTGGCCGGGGCGGCCGCCGCAGCTCGCGCCGAGGTCGATCTCGTCGAGCTGCCACTTGTTGCGGCCGGTGACGGTGCGCGCGGTGGTCCGGGGCACGACGCCGAGCGCGGCCCAGGCGAGCGGCTTGTCGTCGTCGTTGCCGCCCCATGGGTCGTAGTTCATGTCGGTGGTGAGCACCTGGACCAGCTTGGCGCGCGGGATCGCCGCGCACGCGACGGAGAACTTGCCGACGTTGCGCGACCACACCGGGTAGCCCCGGGCGCTGGCCTCGAGCGCGAAGATGCCCCGCTGCAGCGACAGCCGCGGCGCGGCGTCGCCGGTGGTGAACGCGAAGTGCGAGGGCGCGGCGAGCTTCTGGCCGAACGTGTCGGCGAGGCCATCGACGGTGATGTGATAGGCGGTCCTGGTCTCGAGGTCGGCGGTGATCTGGTAGCCGGTGCCGTCGCCCGACAGGTAGCCCTGATCGAGGTTGGGGATCGGCGGCGTGCTCGAGATCGCCTTGCGGGCAGCGTCGAGCGTCACCGGGGTCGAGAACGTGAACGCGAGCGTGACCTGATCGGCCGACACGTCGTCGCCGGACGGTTCGAACGCGGTGACCTCGAGCCCGGGCCGCGCACGGACCGCCAGCGTGTACGGCTCCATCGCGACGTCGCCGCCGGCGCCGATCAGCCCGGTGCAGCTCAGCGTGTACGTGGTGCCGGACGTCAGCGGGCGGGCCGGGACCAGCCGGACGGTGACCGCGGGCTCGGTGTCGTGGGTGGTGAGCGCGATGTCGGCCTGGCCGGCCGCGAGCTTGCAGTGCGCGGCGGCATCGCCGGGACGGACTCGCTGATTGAAGCTCAGCGGCAGCGCGGCGTCGGGCACCAGCGCGTCGCTCTCGACGCCGACCAGGCCCAGGGCGGCGAGCGGCTGGTAGACGAACGCGAACTGAAAGCCCGCGGTGCGGCTCGCGAGATCACCGGCCAGCGTGACCTGGTAGCGGGTCGACGGCGCGAGCGGCGCGGTCGGCTCGAGGCTCAACGTCTGGCGATCGCGCCAGAATCCGTTCCAGGCGATCGCGGGTGTGATCGCGGCGCTGCCGGGCGCGACCGGCTTGCCGACCATCGCCTCGTCGACGACCGGCTTGTCGAACTTGATCTCGACCGGCCCCGGCAAGTCGACCGATCCCTGCGGGGTGTACGACATCACCTGGAGGTCGCGGTGCGTGCTGCCGCCGCAGGCACCGGGCAAGACTCCCAGGAGGATCAGGACGCCGAACACACCACGGGCCGCGGCTGCAGTCGAAGAGCGCATGGCGGGCCGCCGTGCAGCCGCGATGCCCGGCGTGCACCCGCCGGATCTGCCGGGTTATCGCGGGCAGTGTCCGGCTTGCCACAGGTGACGCCGCCCAGGATACACGCAATAGCTCGCGCCGCTCACGCGTTGCTGAGAGGTCGCCGCGATCAGTGGCGATCCTTGTCGCGATCCTCGGCGGCGCTGCCGCGGCGCTGTGCGCGCTCGCGCTCCTCTTCTTCCTCGTCGTCGTCGATGCGCGCCTTGGGCATGACGGCGGGGCGCACCGGCGGGCCGAGCTGCCGGCGCAGGAAGTCCACGACGAACCGGGTGCCGGTGATCCTGTGGGCGGCGTCGCGATCGTCGGGCAGGAACGCGATCTCGGCAGACTTGCCGGCGGCCGACAGCGCGTCGATCAGCTCGAAGGCGTGGGTCGGGACAGCTGGCCGGCGTAGCTCGACGCGTTGGTCCGGCGATAACCCTCGGGGTTGAGCTCCGGGGTCTTCATGACGCGCTCGCTGGAGGCGGCGTCGAGCAGCGACCAGTCGGTGACCGGCGTCACCGCGACCCCGGCCGCGAACACGTCGGGGTGGGTCAGGACGGCGAGCGTCGCGAGGTAGCCGCCGAGCTCGACGCCGATGACACCGACCCGGCCGAGATCGAGCTCGGGGTGGTGTGCGCCGAGCCGCTTGAGCCCTTCGATCTGATCGTTCATCGGGAGCGTGAGCGCGTCGCCGGCGATCGCGCGCTGCCAGCCGCGATCGCGACCCGCTGTGCCGCGGCCGTCGCTGCGCACGACGATGAACCCGGTATCGGCGTACCACTGGTCGACGAGGTAGGTATCGAGCGCGTCGAGCACGACCTTGGTGTCCGGCGTGACGCCGATGCGGAGCAGCACGGGATAGCGGACCTTGGGGTCGAACGCGTGCGGCCGCAGCACGGCGGCGTACTGGGCATGGTCGTCGAGCGTGAGCTCCTCGATCTCGGCGGTCGGCGGGGCGGCCGGACGCTCGGCGACCGAGGGCAGCGGGACGCGCGCGCCGTCGGCCCGCAGCACGGCGCTGGTCCGGCCGCCGGCGTGCGGCAGCGAGCTGATCACGACCACGCCGTGTCCGGTGCGCGCGGTGTGGACGCCGCCATCCCTGGTCAGCGCCACCGGAGCGCCGCCGGCGAGCGCGACGCGCCAGACGTGCTGCTCGCGCGGATCGCCGGCGCCCTCGACGATCACGTCGTGGCCGTCGGACGTGATGCCGGCGACGCGGCGCACCCCGAAATCGGCGGTCAGGACCGAGCGCAGGTGCGCGCCGTCGGCGGCGTGGTGCTCGAGGCTCCACGCACCGCTGGCCTCGGTCATCCACAGGAACCCGGAGCCGTCGGGGAGCCAGGTCAGCGCGTCGGGCGCGATGTTGATCCAGACCGGATCCTTGTCGACGAGGAGCGGCCGCGTGGCGCCGGTGGCTGCGTCGACCGCGATCACGGCGGCCACGGTCTGTCCGCGGCCCACGGCGATCAGGCTGAGCGGACCCGCGGCCGGCCAGATCACCTGCGCCAGGTAAGGGTAGCGCGCGATCTCCCAGGTCGCCCAGCGCGGCGCGCCGCCGTGCACCGAGACGATGCCGAGATCGACGGTGGCGAGCGCTTGGCCGGCGCGCGGCAGCTTGCTCGCGACCGGCGGCTGCTCGGGGTGCCGCGGATCGGCGACGTACAGCGTCTCGACCGCGCGGACGTCGCGGCGCTCGAACGCGATCGACTGGCTGTCGGGCGACCACCAGAACCCGCGATCGCGGCCGAACGCGTGCGCGATCGCGTCAGAGATCGCCGCCCTGGACGAACGCGACCCGCTTGCCGTCGGGGGACAGCTGCGGGTCGCGGTGGGGACCGATCGCGAGCTCGCGCGCCGCGCCGGTGGCGCGCTCGATCACGAATAGCCGGCCGGCGAGCGGGACCAGCACGCGGGCACCGTCGTCGGACACGCTGATCGCCTCGATGCCCGCACCGGCGTCGATCGGGGCTGCCGCGCGGGCGGAACCGCCGGCGGCCGGGGCGGTCGCGCTGCCCGAGCCGGCGTGGCCCGGCGATGCCGGTGGCGCGGTGGCGAGCAGCGTCGCCGCGGCGGCGAGCACCGTCGTCTTGCCCGCGGCATCGAGCTGATAGAGATCGGCGGCGCGATCGCGCGGCTTGCTGCGGCGGAACAGCACCGCGCCGTCGGGGGTGATCGCGAGCGGCACCGGCGCGCCGAGCTCGAAGCGCTCGGTCTGGCTCAGCGCCACGAGCGACGGCTCGTCGATCACCGGCCAGGCGAGCTTGTCGACGGCCGGCGATGCCGCGGAACCGCTCCCGGCCGCGGAGCCGCCGGCTTGCTTGCTCGCACCCCGGCAGCCCAGCGCCGCGATCACGAGGACGAGCGCACATCGCCCGACGTTAGCCACCGCAAACATCGGCGCATCCTCGTCGCGCGCGCCGAGGCGGTCAAGCCGGTCCGAGCTGATTTGCAAAAACAAAACCCCCGACGCCGGAGCGTCGAGGGTGATCACAGTAGCCGGCGCGAGGCCGGGGTGCTCAGCTCAGTCGTGCACGGCCCAGGTGTTGAGCGTGCCGGTATCACCGAACGCGTCGGTGTCGACGATACACAGCGTCCACGTCCCGGACGAGTCGCCGGACAGCCCGGGCACCGCGCGGTTGGTGAAGCTGAAGTTGCAGGCTCCGCTCGGGAACGTGCCGGTCGGGAACGCCGCCACGGTCACGCCGTTGTGCGCCAGCGTGCCGCGCAGGATCGAGCAGAAGTCGTGGCGGCCCGAGATATCGAGCTTGGCCACCGACGCGCTGCCGCCCGTGGTCGCCACCGTCAGGCTGGTGCACGCCGTGCCGTTGTCGATCGTCGGCAGGTTCGGCGATGCCGAGCCCGACCAGTGCACGACCGGGTTGCAGTTGCCCACGATGTTGAGCGACCACGAGTTGAGCGTGCCAACGTCGATCGCCGCGAGGTCCTGGACCTTGAGCTTCCAGGTGCCGGCCGCGACCTGGCCGTTGAACGCCGTGATCACCTGGTTGGTGATGACGATGTTGTCGGCCGAGCCGCCCGCGCGGTTGCTCACGATGAACTGCGTGCCGCCGGGGGAGATCAGCGTGACCACGAGGTCGCCGCGGAACGTGTGCGTGATGTTCAGCGACAGCGACAGGGTGCCCACGGCGCCGTTACCGACGACCGGGAGGTTCGACGTGATGCCGGTGGCGTTGTTGTCCGGGATCGACTTGGGCACGTCGGTCGAGGTGAACGTGCCGTTGATGCAGGCACCGCCGCCGTTGGCGATCGTGAACATCACGGTCGCCGAGCTGGTCGCGCCCTGGTTGTCGGTGGCGGTCGCCGTGATCGTCTTGCCGGCGCCGTCGGTCACCCTGGTGGTGTCGAACGTGGTCGAGAACGGCGCGGTGGTGTCGGTGACGGTCGTGCCGTCGGGCAGCGTGAACTTCACGCTCGCCACGGTGCCGTCGGCGTCCGCGGCGTTCGCCGACACCGTGATCGTGCCGCTCACCGTCGAGCCGGCGGTCGGGGCCGTGATCGACACCGTCGGCGCCTGGTTGTTGCCGGTGACCGTGAGGTTCGTCGTCGAGGCGCCGGTGGCCGCGGGCACGGTCACGGTCAAGGTCGAGCTGCTGCCTGCGGTCACGCTGTTCGGGCTGAACGTCCCGGTGACACCCGCCGGCAGGCCGGACACCGACAGGTTGACGGTCTGCGCCGCGCCCGACAGCACGGTCGTGTTGACCGTGTAGGTCGTGCTCGAGCCGGCCGCGACGGTCTGCGATCCCGGGGTCACCGAGATGCTGAAGTCGTTGGTGACCGTGCCGCAGCTGGCGAACTTGAAGTTGCCGACGCGGGTGCGCCAGTTGAACGTCCCAGACGCGCCCATGTACTCCTGCTTGTACCAGAACGTGCAGTCGTCGGTCGGGTCGATGTTCATCGAGCTGTAATCGCCCCAGCGGGTCAGCGTGCCGGTCTGCGATCCGGTGCCGGCGACGATCGTCGCCTCACCCTGGCCCATCGTGCCCGCGGCGTCGCCGACCAGCCGGCCGGTGTAGCGGACACCCGGGTTGATCGTCGAGCTCGAGGTCGTGAAGCCGAGGCCGATGTTGCCGGCCTGGTCGAACGTCATGCTGCTCATCCAGCGGAACGACGCGTCGGGAGCGTAGGTGCCCTGCTGGAAGATCGCCGGCGAGCTCGGGTTGCGCAGCTCGTACCACCGGACGCCGCCGCCGGTGCCCGCGGTGACCGCGTGCGACACGAGCAGCGCCTCGTGGTCGGAGAACCGGCGGTAGACCACGCGGTTCATCAGACGATCGGCGAGCGAGTCGAGCTTGTTGGTGGTGCCCGGCTGGGTCACGCAGGTGCCGCCGTTGCACAGCGCGGTGTACGCGGCGACCGGGACCATCGTGGGTCCGGTGAACGTCGAGTTGGCCGCCGTCGCGAAGTCGACGTGGAAGTGCCAGACATCGAGCGCCGTGGTGTCGAGCGCGAGGAGCGTGTTGGGCGCTCCCGCCGGCGGCATCGTCGTGCCGTCGAGGTCCGAGGCGAGCAGGCCGCCGAACTGGTTGCTGGTGTCGAAGCACTGCTGGGTCGCGGCCCCGCCCGCGATCATCGTCACGCGATCGACCGCGCAGACCCGAGCACCGGCGAACGTGTTGTTCGGGAACATGTTGTAGGTGAAGTAGTAGGCGTCCGGCCACAGGCCCATCTTCGGGTAGTCGTTGAAGCCGTTGAACGTGAACTGGTAGCGGTTGTACGTGCCGGTCGGGTCCGGCGAGGTCGACACCGCGATGCACTGGAAGAATGGCCCGTTGCCGCCGTTGACCGAGAACTGCGAGACCACCCAGCGGTCGGCGATCCGGTCGTAGCGAACGATGCCGTCGCCATCGTTGGTGTTGGCGCACGCGCCGCTGAAGCCGTTCCAGAACGTCTTGGTGAGCACCGGGCCGAGCACGGGGGTGCCCGAGCGGTTGAACACGGTGACGCCGGAGTTGACGATCTGGACGTAGTGGTTGGGGCCGATGTCGCCGTCGGTGTCGGGCGGCGCGGACTGCACCGTGAAGCCGGGCAGGCCGGTGCCCATGCCCTCGAACGTGGTGGTCGGGCTCGGGATGAGCGGGCCACCACCGATCGCGTCCTGCACCACCGGATCGGCCGCGCTGCTGGCCGCCTGGAACTTCATGTGCGGCAGGGGTCGAACGCGCTCTGCCTCGTGAGCTCGTTCGAACGTCTGGA
>VBLP01000146.1:0-15672 GCA_005887925.1 Deltaproteobacteria bacterium
ACAGCTCGCCGTCGCCGAGCAGCGCGAGGTTGCGCCGTGCGGTGCGGGCCAGCGGTCCGGGCGGCATCAGCGTGCCGTCCTGCTCGCCGAGCGCGGCATCGCGCTGCCGCCGGCCACGCTCGGCGAGCGCCTCCGGATCGAACACGCCGATCGACATCTGACCGGCGATGACCAGGCACAGCGGGTCGCGAATGCCGGGCGGGACCTCGAGCAGCGTGTCGCGCGGCAGCTCGAGGCGCAGCACCAGCTGGGCCGCGGCGAGCTGGCCGAGCACCTCGTCGCCGGCATCGCGGAACAGCGGGGCGCCGCGCAGCGCGGTCCACGACGGATCGATGTCGGCGGCCGCATCCGCGCACCGCGTCGCCGAGGTGACCGCGCTCGAACCACCGCGCTCGATCATCGGACCGACCTCGCGCGCGGGAGCGCAGCGCGGCGGTCGCCGAGCGGAGCTTCCGGCGCGGCCGTGGCCGGTGTTGCGCGGTTCGCCACGGGCTCGGAGCCACGGGCCCGGCGCGAGGGGACCGGCGGAGGGAGTGTCTGTCGTCCACGCGGCGCCCGGAGCTGCCGCGCCATCTCCGTCGCCGAGCGAAGCACACCGGGGGCGGCCAGGGCGGCGGCGCGCTCGAGCGCGCGGAGCGACGGGACGGCGTCGGTGGTGATCTCGCCGCTCACCGCTGGTAGCGAGGCGCTCGTGTTGCCGATCGTGCTTGCGCGGCGATTCGATCGGGGCCGCAGCGGCGGGGCAGCGGTGGCGCTCGACGGCGCCGGGCCGATCAGCGTGTCCTCGTCGCCGAACAGCCCGCGCCGCGCGCCGCGCGCCGGGCCGGTCGCGGCTCGGCCTGCGGTCAACCGCGATGCGGGGACCACCGAGCCCGCGCGGATCGGGGCCACGCCGCGGGCCGGGGTGCGGGCCATCGCACGCGCATCGCGCGCCTCGGGCGGCGGCTCGAGCTCGGAGAGCCGGAACGCGGCGCTGACGCTGGTGACGACCTCGCGGAGCTCGTCGCGCAGGTGCTGGGCGACCGTGCGCATGCGGCGGACCGGCTGCCGCGCGGGGTGCCGGCCGAGCACGATCGCGAGCGCCTCGTCGGCGGTGTGCGGGCACTCGGCGGCGTCGGGGGCGAACCGCCGCACGACGTCCTCGCTCGAGCCCAGCGCGTAGAGGTGCGGGCGCTCGACGAAGCGGACGTGGTTGGCCTCGAGCCATGCGACCGGCGTGTCGGCGCCGATCAGCACGAACGCGCGCTGGTTGGCGATCGTGGTCTCGGACTTGTCGGCGAGCGTGATCGCGACCGCGTCGGGGGTGAAGCGCACGACGTTGGACTCGAGCAGCACGGCGAGACGGTGGCTCGCGGTCATCTCGGCGAGCCGCTTCTGGTTGCCCGGCTTGCAGCGCTTGAAGCCATCGCCACGGTACGACAGCGTGACGCGGGCGCCGACCTCGGCGAGCGCCATCGCGCCCTCGACCGCGGAGTCGCCGCCGCCGACCACGAGCACGTCCTCCCCGGCGAACTCGGCCGGATCGTCGAGCAGGGATTGCACCTTCTCGAGGTTCGCGCCGGGCACCGCGAGCAGCCGCGGCTTGCCGCGCAGGCCGGTGGCGAGCACGACGCTGCGCGCGCGGTAGCTCGCGACCGTGGTCTTGACCGTGAACACGCCGTCGTCGCCGCGCTTCACGGTCTCGACCGCCTCGCCGAGCTTGATCGGCAGCTCGACGCCCGCGATCAGCTGGGTCCACGCGGCGACCAGCTGCTCCTTGGTGCCGTCGAACACCGGCAGGTAGGACACGTTCCGGGCCGAGCACGGCTCGGCCATGAAGTGCTTGCCCTTGGGATAGCGCGCCACCGTCGACGCCATGACGTGCTCCTTCTCGAGCACGAGGCACGACAGCTTGCGCTGGACGCAGGTCAGCGCGGCCGACAACCCGCCGGGGCCGGAGCCGACGATCGCTACGTCGATCGCGCCGGCCGCCGCCGGCACGCCTGCGAGCTCGCGCGCGATGTGCTCGATCACCGCGCGGCCGAGGTTGGCGGCGTTCTTGACCAGCGGCTTGCCGGCGACCTCGCCGGGCACGCCGGTCTGGAAGTGCTCGTCGAGCTCGGGCACGGTGAGCATCCGCGGCGTGGTGCCCTGGCGGTACATCACCAGCGCCTGGGTCGGGCACGCGTTCGCGCACTGCTCGCACTGCACGCAGTCGGAGAACCGCGCGACCCGCGCCTTGTGGTCGACGAGGTCGAGGACCTCGGTCGGGCAGACGTCGACGCAGGCCTCGCAGCCGATGCAGCGATCGTCGTTGATCGAGTGCAGGAGCGGCCGCACCGGCACCGGATCGCGCTCGGCGCGCCGCCGGACGCGGGCGCGGCGATCGTCGACGATCCCGCCGAGGCCGAGCAGGACGAGGGCGGCGATGCCGATCAGGATCGGAACGGTGGTCACCATGGTCACGGCACGTGGACGCGGAACCCGGCGGTGTGACAGCCGGAGGTGTTGCAGTTGGCGCCGGTGGCCTGGTCGACCGGGCCCACCATCTCGAGCACGTCGGGGCACAGCGAGACGAAGGCCTTCGCTGGATACATCGCGAAGCCGTCGGCGGTGAAGAAGTTACCGTTGGGGCGGGTGATCGCGGTGGCGACGTTGCCGGCCGCGTCCTGGAGGTAGATCGTCGCGCCGCCGACCGGCCGTGCGCCCGCCGCGTCGTACAGCGTGCCGGCGAAGGTGTACGGCGCCGCCCCGCCGCCCTGGTGGTGGCACATCAGGCAGTCCGCGCCGGGCTGGCCGCCGCCGGTGCACGCCCCGCTATCGGCGGCGACGGCGGGCGCGTCGCACTTCGGCGGCGGGATCGTCATCAGCACCGACGCATCGACATCGGAGGACCCGACTTTCTCGCGCAGCGATCCATCGCACGCCGCGATCGCCGCGAGACCGATCGAGATCGCGAGAGCCAGGCGCATCCGCGCGTGGACTTGCAACGCTCGTTCCCGAGCAGCTGTGGGAAGTGTGCGTGTTTTGGTCGCTCGAAAAGTACCAGGCTCGTACAGAACTCGCGTCGTGTGCACGATGAGGACAGCCAAGTCTGCGTCGTTGCTGTCGCGCCGGTGCCGCGAAAGACCTGGTGCGCGAGCTGCTAGAGACCTTCGCTCCATGCGATCGCTCGCTCTGGTGTGCACGTACGCGGCGGTGGCGGTGACGGTGGCCCACGCGGGGCCGCGGCGTACGCTCGAGGCGGTCGCGCTGCGCAAGAAGCCGGGCGAGAAGGAGGCGGTGGTCGCGCGGCTGCCCGCCGGTGCGCCGGTGGCGGTGCTCGCGATCGAGGGCCGATGGCTGCGCGTGCGCGCGGGCGGCGTCGACGGCTACGTCACGCGGACCACGGTGTCCGAGCCCGACGCCGCGGACGCCGTGCCGACCGGGCAGTGGAGCGCGGGGCGCCGGGCGATGGGTGCGCGGAGCGGCGATCTGCTGGTCGAGGTGGTCGCGGCGACCGCCGCGCTGCGCGCCGAGCCTCGCGGCGACGCCGACGCGGTCGGCGAGCTCGCCCGGGGCGCGCGGCTCACCGTGATCGACGCGGCCAGCGATCCGGCGTGGATCCTCGCCCGCGATCCGGCGGGCCGCGACGGCTGGATCGCGCGCGCCGAGATCGACAACGGCGCGTCGTCGGTGGTGGTGACCGGCGTCGACCTCCGCGGCCTGGAGCCGCGCGATCGCACCGCGCCGCCGGCGGCGAGCCGGCTGTCGCTGCGCGCCGATCTCGGCGTCGGGTTCTGCGCGCTCGGCATGGACCTGACGTCGAACGCCGAGGGCGGGCTGGCCAACTATGTGCTCGACGCCGGCGCCGTCGCCGCGACGCTCGACGTCGACGCCGTGCTGCGGCCCGGCCGCGCGTTCGTCGCGGCGGATGCCCGGATCGCGGTGAGCGACTCGTCGCCCGGCATCGACTATCCGGGACCGACGTCGCCCGCGGGCACGATCGCGTTTCACACGTTCGCGGGCGATGCCGGCGTGCGGGTCGGCACGCGAGTGCGCCGCGTGTTCGATCTCGCGCTGCGCGCCGGCGTCCACTACGACGCGTTCGTCACCGCCTCGGTGCGCAACGCCGGCATGCTGCCGCGCGAGCGGCTGCTCGGCGCCACGCTCGGGGCCCGCATCGAGATCGCGCCCGATAGATCGCGGCGGACGGATCGTCGAGCACGGCCCGCGCGCTGTGGGGTGGGCTGACCATGCGCTACGCGCTCGGACGCCCGCTCGGCCGGGCGCTCGGCGTGTTCGGCGGCTACGACTTCGGCCGCGCCTCGACCGAGTGGTCGGGGATGTCGGCGCGGCAACCCGGCGTCACCCGCACGCGGCGGATCGACACCGCGCAGCTGGTCCAGATCGGGATCACGACCGAGCTGTGAGCATGACGAGGACCTGGTCCATGGCGCCCATCCCCGCGGCCGCGGTCGCTGCCGCCGCGGTCATCGCGGTCATGGCCGGGGGGCGCGCGGCCCGCGCCGACGATTTCCTCAAGTCGTCGCCCGGCGAGCTCGCCGCGAGCCACGCCGCGATCGATCGCCAGGATCAGTGCGCGAGCTGCCACGAGCCCGACAACTCGGTGTCGGCCGCCCGGTGCCTGGCCTGCCACGACCACCAGGACCTCAAGCGGCGGATCGACGCCAACGAGGGCTTCCACGCGTCGGCCAGGGTCGTGAACCGGCCGTGCAAGGTATGCCACCAGGAGCACCGCGGCCGCGGCTTCGATCTGATGGGCTGGGCCGCGATCGGTGGGCCCCGGGCGTTCGATCACAAGCTCGCGGGCTGGGAGCTCCGGGGCAAGCACGCGGTCACCGACTGCACCGCCTGTCACAAGACGTTCGACAAGCAGGGCCTGCGCACGTACCTCCACACCGATCGCGCGTGTGCGAGCTGCCACGCCAAGGATCAGCCGCGCTCGAGCTCGATCACGACGACCGGAACCAGGCCGCGATGCCGCTCGTCGGCAGCCACGCCGACGTCGCGTGCGCCAAGTGCCATCCCAGGGCGACGTTCAAGCTCGCCCGCGACGGCAGCGACTGCGCGCAATGCCACCAGAGCCCGCACGACGGCCAGCTGTTCGGCACGAAGAAGTGCCAGCTGTGCCACTCGCCGGCGCTGCGATCGATGGTCGAGGTCCAGTTCGATCACAAGAAGCAGACCGGCTACGCGCTGATCGCCAGGCATGCCCAGATCGAGTGCGCCGCCTGCCACACCAGGTCGCTCGGCAAGCAGAAGCCACAGCCCGGCTGCGAGACCTGCCACGCCAGGGACAACAAGCACGCCGGCCGGTTCGACAAGGTGTCGACCGCGTGCGCGACCTGCCACTCGCAGCGCGCGTGGAAGACGGGCTTTCAGTTCAATCACCTCGCACAGACCGGCTTCGACCTGACCGGCAAGCACGCCAGGGCGGCGTGCCGCGACTGCCACCGCGGCTCGTCACCGTCGGAGTTCGAGCGGTTCTCGATCAAGAGCGGCTGCATGAGCTGCCACAAGCACGGCAAGGCGCACGGCGGCAAGTTCAAGAACGACCAGTGCCTGACCTGCCACGCCGAGGCCGGCAACCGCCGGATGCGCACCGACACCGCGGCGGGCTCGGCGCGCGAGACCTTCCACGGCGACGGCTCGAAGTTCCCGCTGCGCGGCGGCCACGCCACCGTGCAGTGCCAGATGTGCCACGTCAACGACGTCTACCAGGACACGCCGCGCGAGTGCGGCGTGTCGTGCCACGAGGACTCGCTGCACAAGGGCTCGCTCGGCCAGGACTGCTCGCGCTGTCACGAGCCCGGCCAGTGGCCCGCGGTGCGCTTCGATCACAAGGACGACACGACGTGGCCGCTCGAGGGCAAGCACGCCCAGATCAAGGCGTGCGCGTCGTGCCACCCGGCGCGCAAGTACCGCGGCACGCCGACCGCGTGCGCCGCGTCGGGCTGCCACAGGGCCGACGACGTGCACCAGGGCAAGCTCGGCGACAGGTGCCAGACCTGCCACGCGACCGACGGCACGCTGGTGTTCCGCCACAACCGCGACGCGACGTTCAAGATCGACGGCAAGCACGCGCCGCTGGTGTGCGCCGCGTGCCACAGGTCGGTGACGTTCAAGCCGGTGCGCAGCGACTGCTTCGGCTGCCATCCCGAGCCGGCGATCCACAAGGGCCGCTACGGCACCGACTGCGCGGGCTGCCACTCGACGAAGTCGTTCGGCGACACACGGGCGCAGCACGACGTCGGCGACTTCTCGCTGACCGGCGCGCACGACCAGCTGAGCTGCGCGCGCTGCCATCCCGCCGGCGAGAAGCTGCGCGGCTCGGGCAACCTGTGCATCACCTGCCACAAGCGCGACGACATCCACAACAACGCGCTGTCACCGCGCTGCGGCGAGTGCCACACCCAGCGCGCGTTCGCTCCGGCCCGGTTCGATCACGTCACGGTCGGCTGCAACCTGATGGGCCTGCACGCCACGCTGCCGTGCGCCGACTGCCATCGCGCCGGCAACTACGGCGCGGTGTCGCCGATGTGCGTGAGCTGCCACCGCGGCGACGCGCTGCGGGTCAGGCAGCCCGATCACCGGGTGCTGATCGACTGCGGCAACTGCCACAACCCCTCGGCGTGGATCCCGGCCACGCAGCTCGGAGCGCAATCGATATGCAGGTGATGCGCGCGCTCGCGCTCGCAGGCACGGTGGCCGGCGCGGTGATTCGACCGGCGCACGGCGATCTCGCGATCGTCCGGCCGGCGGACGACCGGGGCGCGCCCGATGACCTCGATCTGCGGATCACGCTGTCGACGTTCGTGTTCCGCGAGTCCGGCGCCGATGCCCCCGCGATCGTCGACCAGGGCGCGACGCTTCCGAACGCCAGCCCGGTCCGCCGCTACTTCGGCGATCTGCGGACCGAGCTGTCCACCGGCGGGCTGACGCTCGACGCGCGGATCCGCCAGACCACGAGCGAGCGCTACCAGGCCGGCGCGTCGGCCGGCGGCGAGTACGAGGTCCGCACGCTCGCGTACCGGCTCGGCTCGCCGGCGACGTCGCTGACGATCGGCCGGCAGGTGATCGACGCGGTCGGCGCGACGCGGATCGACGGGCTCGCGGTGACGCGCCGGCTGACCGGACGGCTCTCGGCGACCGCGTTCGGCGGCGCCTACCCGCAGCTCGGCTCGCGGTCGCTCGACACCGACTACGTCCATGTCAAGAACCCGGACGGCAGCGACGGCCCGCGGGTGGTGCCGATCACCGGCGGGCTCGGCGTGGTGTACCAGGCGCCCGACGTGCACGGCGACCTCGGCGTCGCGGCGGTCCACGTCGCCCAGGGCATCCCCGGCGCCACCGCCGCCGAGCGGCCGCGCGTGTTCGCGACGTCGAGCGGCTACTGGCGGATCGCCGCGCCGGTCGATGTCTATCACTTCGCGGTGATCGACGTCGCCGGCGCCGGTGGGACCAGCGTGACCAACGCCAGCCTCGGGCTCGATGCCCGGCCGGCGGCGGCCCTGCAGCTCACCGCGGCGCTCCACCACGTCAGCACCGACGTGCTGCAGATCGCCGCGCGCACCCTGCTCAGCGATCCGGATCCGTCGGCGATCGGCATCGTGCAGAACAACCTCGCGGTGATCCGGATCTCGCAGGACGTCGCGCGCGCGGCGGCGTCGCTCGCGCTCGCCGATCAGCGGTTCGAGCTCTCGGCCTCGGGCGGGCTCCATCGCCGGCCCGAGGTCACGGTCGCGCTCGCCGGCGGCTCGGGCGCGGTGGTGTTCCCCGAGACGCGCTCGGCGGACGCGACGTTCGCGGTCCTCGATCGCCGCTCGCTCGGCGGCGTGCGCGCGCAGCTGTCGGGGACGGTGATCGCCCCGGTCGGCGGCGGCGCGGGCAACCGGACGCGCGGCACGCTGGTCCGCGTCGCGGTCAGCCGCGGCTTCGCCGAGCAGCGCGGCCAGCTCGAGGCCGACGCGATGGCGGAGCGGTTCCGCGACGTCGACGCCAGCCAGGGCATGTGCATGACCTCGCTCGATGCCTTCGCCTGCTATGGCACGTCGGCGACGGTCGCCGCCCAGGCCGGCGCGCTCGCCAGCTGGCGGATCGGCCGCGAGTGGCTCGTGCTCGCCGACGTCCACGCCGGCGTTCGCGACGTGCACTCGAGCTCGGTCGCCGGTTCGATCGCGTGGCCCAAGGTCGCGTCGATCACGTCGTTCATTCGCGTGCAGTGGAGGTACCGATGAACCGGCTCGCCATATCGATCGCCGTTGCGCTCGTCGCTTCGCTCGCCACCCCGGGCTGCGACCTCGGCCACCTCGACACGCCGGCCGGCGAGATCACCGTCGCGGGTCCGTCGAGCGGATGCTCGGGCGCCTGCCACGGCCAGGGTGATCTGATCGCCCCGCCGCGCGACACCGCGGGCCGCACCGACCTGCTGTCGATCGGCGTCGGCGCGCATACCCAGCACCTGCAGGCATCGGACTGGCACAAGCGGTTCGCGTGCGAGACCTGCCACATCGTCCCGCAAGAGGTCGGCGATCCCGGCCACATCCTCGTCATGGGGCCGAACGGGCTGGTCAAGGATCCGCTGCCCGCCGAGGTCGTGTTCAGCGGCCTGGGCACCGGCGCGACCTGGGATCACGGCGCTGCGACCTGCACCAGCAGCTACTGCCATGGCGACACGCTGCACCAGACCGATCCGGTCACCCTCATGACGGTGAAAGGCGCCGGCGGTGCGATCACGCAGCCGCGGTGGACCCAGGTCGACGGCAGCCAGAGCAAGTGCGGCGCCTGCCACGGCACGCCACCGCCGGCGCCGCATCCGCAGACCCAGGACTGCGGGCTGTGCCATCCGTCGATGAACCCGGGCGACTTCGCGGCCGGCAAGATCTCGTACCCCGAGCTCCACATCGACGGCGTCGTCGAGGTCACCTCGACCCAGCCGTGCGATTCGTGCCACGGCGCCGGCGGGCAATCGGCGCCGCCGCGCGACGCGCACGGCAACACGGCGACGTCCGCTCCCGGCGTCGGCGCGCACGCCCAGCACATGACGGCGAATTCGCCTTGGCACGCGCCGATCGCCTGCAACGAGTGCCACCTGGTCCCCGGCAGCACCACCGACCAGACCCACATCGACCAGATCGACGAGGTCTACCTCGATCCGAGCGTGATGGTGCCGGGCTCGCAGCTGCCCGGCGGCGGCACCGGCGGCAAGCTCCAGATCTCCGGCGCGGCGTGGAACGCGACCGCGCTGACCTGCGCCGGCACCTACTGCCACGGCGGCGGCAAGAGCCCGCTCACCGGCGGCGCCGCGATCACGCCGAAGTGGACCAAGGTCGACGGCACCCAGCGCCAGTGCCAGTCGTGCCACGGCATGCCGCCTCCGGCGCCGCACCCGGTCGACAGCGACTGCGGCAAGTGCCACCCGACGATGACCGCCGGCAACACCACCACGATCACGTATCCGGCCAGGCACATCGACGGCAACGTCGACGTGATCAACGACCAGCCGTGCGACGCATGCCACGGCGCGGCCGGCAACCCGGCGCCGCCCAAGGACACCACCGGCGGCACCTCGACCGATCTGCGCGGCGTCGGCGCGCACCGGAGCCACCTCGACCCGTCGACCTGGCACAACCAGATCACCTGCGACCAGTGCCACAGGGTGCCGGCGTCGCTGCAGTCGATCGGCCACATCGACACGCCGCTGCCGGCCGAGATCATCTTCGGCAACCTCGCCGGCGCCACCGCGGCGTGGAACGGCACAGCGTGCAGCAACGTGTACTGCCATGGCGCCACGCTCAAGGACGGCACCGGCCCGGCCGGCGGCACCGCAACCAAGCCGGTGTGGACGGTGGTCAACGGCGCGCAGAGCCAGTGCGGGTCGTGCCACGGCACGCCACCGCCGCCGCCGCATCCGGTCGACAGCGACTGCGGCAAGTGCCACCCGACGATGACGCCCGGCGGTGGGCTGGTGATCACCGATCCGGCTCGCCACATCGACGGCAACCTCGACGTGAGCACCGACCAGGCGTGCAACTCGTGCCACGGCGGCACCGGCAACGCGCCGCCCAGGGACACGCTCGGCAACACCGCGACCACCGCGCGCGGCGTCGGCGCGCACCAGAGCCACCTCAGCCCGGCGAAGCTGTTCTTCAAGCCGGTCGCATGCGCCGACTGCCATCGCGTGCCTGCGACGGTGACCTCGGTGGGGCACATCGACACGCCGCTGCCGGCGGAGGTGACCTTCAGCCCCCGCGCCGGCACGTCGCCGACCTGGAACGGCGCGCAGTGCTCGAACGTGTACTGCCATGGCGCGACGCTGACCACCTCGACCGGCGGCGGTGCCGGCGGCGCCGCGACCTCACCGCTGTGGCAGAAGGTCGACGGCTCGCAGGCGCAGTGCACATCGTGCCACGGCTTCCCGCCGCCCTCGCCGCACCCGCCCGACAGCGACTGCGGCAAGTGCCACATGGACGTCATGCCGGGCAACAACATGACGTTCCTCGATACGACCAGACACATCGACGGCAATCTCGATGTGAGCACCAACCAGGCGTGCAACGCGTGTCACGGCGGCACCAACAACGCGCCGCCCCAGGACACCAGCAAGGGCACCGCGACCACGCTGCGCGGCGTCGGCGCCCATCAGGCCCACGTCGCGACCGGCTCGACCTGGCACCTCGACGTCACCTGCAACGAATGCCACCTCGTGCCGGCGACGGTGAACTCGGTCGGCCACATCGACACGCAGCTCCCCGCCGAGGTGATCTTCGGCGGGCTCGGCGCCGGCGGGACCTGGAACGGCGCCAACTGCACGAGCTACTGCCATGGCACGACGCTCAGGACCTCGACCGGCGGACCGGCCGGCGGCACGGCGACCTCGCCGCAGTGGACCAAGGTCGACGGCACGCAGAAGCAGTGCACGTCGTGCCACGGCGCGCCGCCGCCCGCGCCGCACCCCAACAACGCCGCATGCGAGACCTGCCACGCCGACGCCGGCCCGAACCTGACGATCAAGATCCCGGCCCAGCACATCGACGGCACGGTGCAGATCACCTCGGTCCACCCGCCCGGGTACAGCGCGTTCGACCAGCACGGCTACGACTTCGACGCGCACGGCTCGTCGTCGTGCGCGACGGCGGGCTGCCACGGCATCGCGCTGAACGGCGGCAACACCGGCGGACCGAGCTGCAGTACCTGTCACACGCCCAACTGGCAGACCGACTGCAAGTTCTGCCACGGCACCACGGCCAACGGCGCGCCGCC
Source organism: Deltaproteobacteria bacterium (assembly GCA_005887925.1). Lineage (GTDB taxonomy): Bacteria > Myxococcota_A > Polyangia > Haliangiales > Haliangiaceae > JABFXX01. Next base: position 11,245 of record VBLP01000146.1, read on the forward strand.
CCTGGGCGTGAAGGGCCAGACCGCCGCGAACCTGCCGCAGGTCGGCGCGCACGCCAAGCACGTCGGCGCCACGGCGATGCACGCGGCGTGGGACTGCACCTACTGCCACGTCAAGCCGTCGAACGCGCTGGATCGCGGCCACATCGATGGGCTCGGCGGCATCATCCAGGCCGAGGTCATCTTCTCGACGCTCAATCCGTCGAGCGCCTACAGCTTCACCGCCAACACCTGCGCGACCAGCTACTGCCACGGCAGCGGCGTGGTGACGAGGACCTCGCCGGCGTGGATCTCGACCACCGCGCTGGCCTGCGTCGACGGCTGCCACGGCGGCGATCCCAACCGCACCGGGATGTCGTCCAACCATCGCCGCAGCGAGCACAGGAAGTCGTGCGCCACGTGCCACAAGTCGGTGGTCGACGCGAACAACAACATCATCAACGCCGCGCTCCACGTCGACGGCGCCAAGACCGTGCAGTTCAGCGCCGCCGGCGCGAGCTACAACCCGGCGAACCGGTCGTGCAGCGGGACCGGAAACGGCTGTCACGGCAGCGGCACGAAGACCGGCTGGTAGCAAACGCAGGCAGGAGCGACTGGCGCATCGCGTCGCGGTCTGTCATCGCGGCGGAAAACTGACAACGACGGTGCCGTCGGCGATCAACCCGGTCGCCGAGTTATCGCGGTCCGCGCCGCATCTCCATCGCGTCGCGATCGCTTGCCGGTGCACTAACCCGATGCCGGGGCACGAGAACTCGGCGCGCGTTGCGTCGCGCAGCGGCTCGATCGTTCGCCGGCGGAAAACTGAGTCCGCGCCTCTCAAAACGACTGGTTTTCCATGTCCGCGGGTGCAGCAAAGTGCAATTGTCAATCGAGAACAGATTAATGATTGACAGGGTGACCGGCCTCTACTGTAAGGTTTGTTCCATCAGAGAGGCGCGGAGGGGCGGCGATGTGGCTGCTCCGCCAGAGGGAACCCTGAGTACCGGGGCCTCGGAGCAGTGCGCTCTCCGTCGGTGTCTTGCCAATCGTGGGTGGAGTTCACCCGCAAGCTGCTCGTCGTTCTAACCCCAGGAGAACAGAGTCATGAAGGCGCATCGCAAGCTGTTCACAGTCTCATCGATCTTGGCGGGCTCACTGGCCTTCGCCGCGTGTGCGCGAGGTGGTGACTCGCCAGACCCATCCACCGATCCCAGCATCGACCCCGGCACGAGCATCGCGATCAGCGAAGAGGGCAGCGGCGTCCACGTCAACGCGATCACCGAGGCGCCGACCGGCTTCGACAGCTCGAACAACGGCTTATGCGCGAGCCAGGCGGTGATGGACACCGCGAGGGGCTCGTTCGAGCAGGTCGAAGGGTTCGACGATGGCATCGGCCCGGTGTTCAACAACATCTCGTGCGTCAGCTGCCACCAGAACCCGACCAGCGCGACGGGCGCCGGCAGCCAGATCACCGAGCTCCGCGCCGGCCACTTCAACGGGGCCAGCTTCGTCGATCATCCCGGCGGCTCGCTGATCAACGACCGCGCGAACGATCGCTCGATCCAGGAGCACATCCTGTCGGGCAACGAGGTGCGGACGCTCCGGCTCACCCTCAGCACCACCGGCGACGGCTTCGTCGAGTCGATCGACAGCAACACGCTGGTCGCGATCTCCAACGCGCAGCCCGCCGGGCAGCGCGGCACCGTCATCCAGGTCCCGGTCGCCGAGGCCGGCGGCGCGACCCGCGTCGGTCGCTTCGGCTGGAAGAACCAGAACGCCAGCCTCCTGACGTTCTCGGGTGACGCCTACGTCAACGAGATGGGCATCACCAACCGCCTGTTCCCGACGGAGAACACGTCCAACGGGACCAACGTCCAGGGTGGTCCGTTCGACGGCAAGGCCGACCCCGCAGGGGACGCTGAGGACACCGAGAGTGACATCGACGCCTTCGCGCTGTTCATGCGCTGCCAGAAGGCGCCGCCGCGCGGCCCGATCAACGCCAACGTGACCGCCGGCCAGACCGTGTTCACCCAGATCGGCTGCGCGGTCTGCCACACCGCGACGATCACCACCGCCCCGGCCGGCACCGTGATCAACGCCGGCCGGTTCACCGTGCCGACGGCCCTGGGCGACAAGAACATCCACCCGTTCGGCGACTTCCTGCTCCATGACGTCGGCACCGGCGACGGCATCGTGCAGAACGGCGGCCAGGGCACCCGCAACCAGGTCCGCACCGCGCCGCTGTGGGGCATCGGAGCGCGCACCCGCTTCATGCACGACGGCGCCAGCGTGACGGCCAGCGACGCGATCCAGCGCCATAACAACCAGGCCGCGACGGCGAAGAACAACTTCAACGCCCTGAGCGCGACCAGCCAGCAGAACGTCCTGGCGTTCATCTTCTCGCTGTAACCGAGCGTAGACGTCCGCGCTCCTCCGTCACGCCGCCGGCCCGCGCCGGCGCGGGTGAAGAAGCACGGCCTCAACGCCGCGTCCACGAGGGACACCGTGGACGCGGCGGGGCCTCACCGTTCTCTGCGAGCGCCGGGCGGCGGCTTGAGGCCGTGCTTCTCCATTCGATAGATCAACGTGCGCCGCGAGATCCCGAGCTGCTTGGCGGCCTCGGTCTGGCTGCCGCCGCAGGACTCCAGCACCGCGGCGATCGTCGCGCGCTCCATGTCGGCGATCTGATCGCGCATGCCGCCGAGCGTGAGCGCCGGCGGCGCGGCCTGCGTCATCGCGCGGCCCTCGCGGATCGAATCCGGGAGGTCCTCGATCCCGATCATCCCCGAGGAATGCAGCACCATCGCGCGCTCGATCGCGTTGCGCAGCTCGCGGACGTTGCCGGGCCAGGCGTGCCGGCGCAGCGCGGCGGCCGCCGCCGGTGACAGCGCCGGGATCCGCTGGCGGGTCTGCGCGGCGCACTGCCGGATGAAGTGCTGGGCGAGCATCTCGATCTCGGCCGGCCGGTCGCGCAGCGCCGGGACGAAGATCGTGAACGCGCTGATCCGGAAGAACAGATCGCTGCGGAACGTGCCGGCCTTGGCCTCGGCCTCGAGGTCGCGATGGGTCGCGCAGATCACGCGGACGTCGACCTCGATCTCGTCGGTGCCGCCGACGCGCGTGATCCGGCGCTGCTCCAGCACGCGCAGTAGCTTTGCCTGAAGCGCCGGTGTCATCTCGCCGATCTCGTCGAGAAACAGTGTTCCGCCGTGCGCGGCCTCGAAGTAGCCGAGCTTCCTGCGATCCGCGCCGGTGAACGCGCCCTTCTCGTGGCCGAACAGCTCGGTCTCGAGCAGGGTCTCGGGCATCGACGCGCAGTTGAGCCGGATCAGCGGCCCGTCGTGCCGCTTGGACGCCGCGTGGATCGCGCTGGCGATCACCTCCTTGCCGACGCCGGTCTCGCCGGCGACCAGGACGGTGATCGGGTGATCGGCGACCTTGCGCACCAGATCGTAGACCCGGGCCATCTGCGAGTCGCCGACCACGATCTCGCCCATCAGCGGCGCGGTCTCCGCCGGCGGCACACCGACCGGATCGGCGCCGCGGCCGCGCACCGTGGCGAGCGCGGCGAGCGCGCGTGCGATCAAGGCGCCGGGAGTGGTCCCGTGCTCGGGAAACCCGGCGACGCCCACCGCTATCTCCACCGCCGCGCCGCGCGGCCGCGCCCGGTCGAGCAGGCTGCGCGCGGCCTGCTCGGCGGCCATCGCGTCGCGCTCCGGCAGCACGACGGCGAGGATCCCGGGCGCGTACTCGGCGACGACGTCCATCGGCCGCAGCGCGGCGCAGATCCGGTCGCCGGCGTCGTCGGCGGCCTCGGGCGCGCCGTCGAGCCGGAACATCACGAGGCCGAACCGGCGGTGGTAGGCCTGGCCGCGGTCGACCTCGGCCGACAGCCGCTCCTCGAGGTAGCGGGTCGACTCGATCCGCGGCCGCGACACCACGCGGCTGGTGATGCTGACCACGATGGTGAGCGGCCCGTCGATGACCTCGTCGCCCGAGGACAGCGTGCGCTCGCCCTGGACGAGCTGGCCGTTGACCCAGGTCCCGTTGCGGCTGCCGGCGTCCTCGACCGTGACGCTCGCGCCGCGGCGCTTGAACTGCGCGTGCAGCCGCGACACCCGGTCGGACTCGATCTGCACGTTCGCTGTGCGCGACCGCCCGAACAGCAGGTGCGCGCCGTCGGCGAGGTCGAGCACCTGGGTCGAGGCAACCGCGCCGTCGCCCTCGTAGACCACGAGCGTGACGCGCTCGGACTCGTCGTCGCGCGAGCCCAGCGGGGCGGCGTCACCGATCGTGGTGGCCTTGGTCTCGATCGGGCGCGGATCGTCCTCGCTCATCGCTCGCATCATCCGGGGCGCTGGAACAGCAGCAGCCACGCGGCCGCGATCGCCAGCACGATCACCAGCACGAACAGCGCCGGCACGCTGCGCGACGGACGCAGCCTGACCAGGT
>VBLP01000146.1:15678-27586 GCA_005887925.1 Deltaproteobacteria bacterium
GTGGCCGGCGCGGCGGGCGCGGCCGATGCCGGCGGGGCCGTCTGCGGGGCAGGCACGGTCGGGGTGCCGCGCGGCGTGGTCGCGCGGGTGTCGTCGTCGGAGGTCTGGTAGTCGTCGGGGTCGATCGGCGCGGGCGGGCTCGCCGCGGCGAGGTGATCGCCGAGCGACTGTCCGGCGCGCTCGGCGGCGGACCACGCCTCGACCTGATCGCGGAACAGCGTCTTCATCTCGATCGCCATCGACACCGCCGAGATCGCGAGCCGGTGATCGAGCGCGAACTGCTCGAGATCGAGCTGGAGCTGCTCGGCGCTCTGGTAGCGCTGCCGCGGATCGCGGGCGAGCGCGCGCATCACGATGTGCTCGAGCTCGGCGGGGTAGTGCGGATCGAACCTCGAGGGCCGCGGCGCATCGACGTACACGATCCGCTGCAGCGACGCCAGCTCGCCCTTGAACATGTACAGCCGCCGGCCGACCGTCATCTCCCACAGCAGGATGCCGACCGCGAACACGTCGCTGCGGCGATCGAGCGGGTCGCCGAGGCACTGCTCGGGAGACATGTAGCCGTACTTGCCCTTGATCACGCCCTCGCGGGTCTCGGACACCAGGGTCGCCGCCTTGGCCACGCCGAAGTCGACCAGCTTGACCGCGCCCTGGTACGANTGGCGTCGCGCGCGATGTGCGCGCAGTGCAGGCCGGCGCATACGCCGATCGCGATGTGCAGCGCGTTCTCGAGGTGCAGCTTGTGGTGCGGCGCGCGGTGCAGGACGTGGGCGAGGTCCTGGCCGTGGACGTACTCCATCGCGAAGAAGTACTCGCCGGCGTCGAGCCCGATGTCGTGGACCTGGGCGATGTTGGTGTGGTCGAGGCCGGCGACCAGCCGGGCCTCGTTGAGCAGCATGCGCACGAAGCGCTCGTTGGTCGCCTTGTGCGGCAGGATCCGCTTGAGCGCGACCAGCTTCGCGAAGCCCTCGATGCCGTCCGCGCGGGCGAGGAACAGCTCGGCCATCCCCCCGGCTCCGAGCGAGCGCAGCAGCGTGTAGAGCCCCAGCCGCGGCTGCGGTTGGCTCGACAGCATCGTCACCAGATGATGCCACGACGCAGATGGCCACGGCTGCTGCGGCGCGACACGCACATGTCGTCGTACCAGGTTCGTTCAAACTGGCGGTCGGGCGTGCAGTCATTTGCACAGTCGAGCCACCCGGAGGGCGGACGAGCTGCGATCCTGCACGGCGAACGATGGCTTGGACCCCGCGCATGTCAGCTCCGCTCGGTACGCAACGTGCAGCATAGCCAGGGTTCGCAGATGGCAGTAGCACGGCGACGGCGCGTGTCGTTCTTCGCCGTGATGATGAGCGTTGTTCTCGTCTCGATCACCGTTGGACTGGCATATCGCGGATGGAGTTATTACCGGCTGTCGCTGGACGATCGCACCCTGCACCCCGCGTACCGGCTGCTGCGGCCGACCGGCCTCTATGGCAACGGCTACGGCTGGATCGCTGCGATGCTGGTGGTGCTCAACCTGTCGTACCTGGTCCGGCGGCGGTTCGGCACCGCGCGGCTGGGCTCGATGAAGACCTGGCTCGACGTCCACGTGTTCACCGGGCTGCTCGCCGCGACGCTGGTGTCGTTCCACTCGGCGTTCCAGCTCCGGAGCACGATCGCCTCGATCAGTGCCGCCAGCCTGGCGACCGTGGTCGTGACCGGCCTGCTCGGGAGGTTCCTCTATGCGCTGGGGCCGGGCGGGGTCCGCGAGCGGCTGGGTGCCGCGCTCGGTGCCGTCGAGGACGAGCTGCCGGGCAGCCGCGCAGCGCTCGCCGCGGCGCTCGTGCAGCGCCCCGGGCCCGAGGTCCCGGCGAACGCCTCGCTGCTGCGCAGCCTGTGGGCGGCGCCGTCGTGGATCCGCGCGTCGAGGGACCGCCGCGAGCTGCTCGCGATGATCTTGCCGCCGCGGCGCGAGATGTCGCGCGGGTTGAGGCGCGCCTGCGTGGAGCTATACGCCGCGTCGTCCGCCGATGCGCGCGCGTCGGGCATCACCGCACTCTTGCGGTCGTGGCGCGCCATGCACCGGTTCTTCGCGCTGCTCATGCTCGCTGCGGTACTGCTTCATGCCGGCGTCGCCTGGTACTATGGCTATCGCTGGATCTTCGGATGAAGTGGTGGCTCGTCGTCGTCGCTGCGATCGCACCGCGTACCGCCGCCGCGCAGGTCCTGTCGCCTGGACCGCTGGCGCAGGCGCACGCGAGCATCGACGGCGATGACGATTGCGCGCGCTGCCACCAGTCGGGCAACCAGGTCGTCGCGCGGCTGTGCCTGGATTGTCACAAGGACCTCGGCGGCGAGATCGCACAGGGCCGCGGCCTGCACGGCCGGCAGTACCGAGCCAGGCCGTGCGAGGAATGTCACGTCGAGCACCTCGGCCGCAACACCAAGCTGATCCGCTGGCCGGGCGGCGCGATGGACAGGCTCGATCACGCGCTCACCGGCTGGGCGCTCGACGGCGGTCACGCCAAGGTCGCCTGTCTCAAGTGCCACACCAAGGCGTCGCCGCAGCACAAGCCGCAGTTCGTCGCCACCGCAAGTGCGTGCGCAGGCTGCCACAAGGATCCCCACGCCGGCCGGTTCACCACCGAGTGCCAGAAGTGCCACGGCACGACCGTGTGGCCGGCGTTCGATCGCGGCAAGTTCGACCACGCGCTCGCGCGATTCGCGCTCACCGGCAAGCACCAGGCCGTCGCCTGCGAGAAGTGCCACACGGGCGCGCCGCCGCGCTGGCAGCCAGTCGGGTTCGCCACCTGCGAGGCATGCCACGCCGATCCGCACCGCAGTCAGTTCGCGCCCAGGCCATGCACCGCGTGCCACGACACCGGCGGCTGGGCGAGCGGCAGCGAGCGGATGCGCGCGAACCATCCGCGGCTGTCGCTCGCCAACGGCCACGCCCGCGTCGCGTGCAAGGCCTGCCACGACCGCGGCAACGACAGGCCACCGTCGCGCGGCGGGCGGTGCGAGGCCTGCCACCGGCCGATCCACCTCGCGAAGTTCGGACCGCGCTGCGAGACCTGCCACGCCCAGATCAAGTGGATCGGTCTGCCCGAGTCGGTGGGCCGCGACAACCACGGCAAGACCCGCTACGCGCTCGCCGGCAAGCACCATGCGGTCGGCTGCGCGCAGTGCCATCCGGCGACGCGGCCGGTCGCGCAGCGCTTCCGCCAGCTCGCGTTCGCGGCGTGCGCGGCGTGCCACGCCGATCCGCACCGGGGCGAGTTCGCCGCGCGCGGCGGTGGCGAGTGCGCGCCGTGCCACACCGTCGCGGGCTTCGCGCCGACCGCGTTCGGCATCGCCGAGCACGCCACGACGAGGTTCGCGCTCGACGGCAAGCATGTCGCGGTTCCGTGCAGTGGCTGTCACCCCGGCGTGCGGCCGCGCGTGACCTTCGCAGTCGCCAGGCGGGCCTGCCTCGATTGCCACACCAATCCGCACGGCAACCAGTTCGATCAGGAGATCGCCGCCGGCGGCTGCGCGCGCTGCCACACCGCGTTCGACTGGCACCAGGCCAGGTTCGACCACTCGAGCTGGCCGCTCGCCGGTGCGCATGCCCGCACTGCGTGCGCCGCGTGCCACGGCGTGCAGCGCAAGGGCGCCTCGCCGGCCGCCTACCGCGGCATCGCGCGCGACTGCGAGGGCTGTCACGACGACATCCACGCCGGGCAGTTCCGCCAGACCCTGCCGGCGAAGGGCTGTCGCAGCTGCCACGATGCCGAGTCGTTCCGGATCGCCGCGGCGTTCGATCACGCGAAGACGCGCTATCCGCTCGACGGCAAGCATCGCTCGCTCGCGTGCGACCGCTGCCACCCGAGCGAGGCGCTGCGCAACGGCACGACCGCGGTGCGCTGGCGGCTCGGCTACCTGCAGTGCAAGGACTGCCACGCCAACCCGCATCGCGAGGTCGGTGGGCCTTGACCGCGCGCGCCGATCGACGGAGCGTGAAGCTCGCGTGGGCGACCGGGCTGGCGCTGGCGGCGCTGGCGTTGCTGGCCGCGACCGCGGGCAGCGCACCGGCGAATCCCGCTCCGACGGGCCGCGCGCCGGTCAGCCTGGCGATGCGGCCGAAGGCCGCGCACGACGGCTTCGTCGACGACATGGACTGCTCGGCGTGCCACACCTCCGACGGCTGGCAGTTCGCCGGCGGTGCGGGCGCCCGCGGCTTCGACCACGATCGCACCGGGTTCGCGCTGCGCGGCGCGCACATCCGGACCGGATGCGCTGCCTGTCACACCGGCAAGGCGAAGCCCGCGACCAGCTGCGACGGCTGCCATCGCGATCCGCATGCGGGACGCAACGACGGCAGCTGCGCCGAGTGCCACACCGCGACCGCGTGGTCGGACACCGCCGCGCTCGAGCAGCATCGCCGCACCCGCATGCCGCTCACCGGCCGCCACGCGATGATCGACTGCACCGCATGCCACCGGCGCACCGGCGAGCGGAGGCTCAGCGACGTGCCGGCCGATTGCTACGCGTGCCATCGCACCGAGTACCACGCCGTGACGATCCATCCCGTCCACGATGGCTCGGCCGGCGCGGCGCCGTTCTCGCGCGACTGCGGCCAGTGCCATCGCACGTCGGGGTGGGAGCCCGCGATCGCGAACCCCGGTGCGCTGCGCGCGACGGCGCGCACGGCCGATCACGCGGTCTGGTTCGCGCTGACCGGCAGCCACCGCGGCGTCGAGTGCGCCGCCTGCCACGCCGACGCGCGCCGCGCCCGGCTCGTGCGCTGCGACGGCTGCCACCTCGATGCCGCGCTGCGCGCGCAGCACCGCACGCCGGTGTCGCGCACGGCGTCGGCGTGCCTGGGCTGCCATCCGCGAGGGGCGGCGCGATGACTCACGCAAAGGCGGGCGCGATCCGCGCGTCGATCACCGCGTCCGGCACCGCCTCACCCACGGGCTCGGGCGCTGCGTCGCGTGCGCTGTCGGGTGCATGGCTCGGCCTGATCTGTGCGCTCGCGATCGCATGGCCGGCGGCCGCCGCTGCAGATCCGGTGACCGTCCGCGTGATCGATATCGCCGGCGGTGCGGTCTATCTGTCTCCCGGCCGCGCGGCCGGCATCATCCCGGGCACCAGGGTGCGGCTGCGCGGCGCCGAGGCCACCGTCGTCGAGGTCACCGAGAAGACCGCGATGGTCCGGCTCGCAGGCGATCGCGTCGCGATCGGCGATTCCGGTACGGCGGACGTGACTCCAGGTGCGGCTCCCGCGGCCCGGCCGTTGCCCCGACCGCGCCCGCCCGAGGCGTTCGTCGGGCAGTGGAGCGATCCGGTGCTGCCGGCGAGCCAGCAGCAGGTCGTGCCCGCCCCGCTCGGCGCTGCCGCGGCCGGCCGCGCGCGCATCGCCGTGATCGGTCACGGCTACGGCGCGATCGATCGCGCGCACCGCGAGGGCGACGCCGAGACGCGCGTGATCGCGAGCTTCGATGTCGTGGCCGGTCGCCCGTTCGCCGCGGATCTCGACGTCGCCGGCCGGTGGTTCTCGAGCGGCTTCGACCGGCGCACGCACACGCCGCTCGTGGTCCGCGCCGCCCAGCTGCGCTACGGCAGTGCCGACGATCCGCGCCTCGCGGTCAGCCGGTTGCGATTCGCCGCGACCTCGGTCGGCATGCTCGACGGCGGCCGCGCCAGCGCCCGGATCTGCGCGCTCGAGGTCGCCGCGTTCGGCGGCCACGTCCCCGACCCACTGAGCGGCAAGCCCGACACCGCCGTGTCGCGGTTCGGCACCGAGCTCAGCTACGATGCCCCGGACGCCGCCTGGCAGCCGCGGATCTCGGTCGCCGCGCACGGCTCGACCTGGAACGGCCGGCTCGACGAGCGCCGCCTGTCGATCGCGGCCTCGGGCGACCGCGACGCGCTGCGGCTCGACGGCTGGGCCGAGATCGAGGCGTTCGCGGCCGACAACCCGTGGGGCGCGCGCGGCGTCGAGCTCACCGGCGCCGGCGCGACCGCGCAGTGGCGCCGCCACGGCGCGCACGCCGGGCTCGATGTCACCTTCCTCAGGCCCGAGCGATCGCTGCGGCTCGCCGCCGCGCTGCCGCCGGAATGGCTGTGCACGCTGGTGCCCGCCGCGCCGTCGACCGAGACCTGCGCGAGCACGTGGTGGGGCGCCGCGACCGCATCGGCCGGGCTCGGCAACGCGCGCTGGGCCGTCGACGGCGGCGCCACGCTCGGCGATTCGCACGGCGAGTATCGCGGCCTGGACCGCTCGGGCTACCTGCGTGGCGAGCTCCGCCTCGGGCCGTCGCGGCTCGGCGCCGCGCTGTCCGCCGGCCAGGCCAGCTTCGCGAGCTGGACCGCCGCCGAGATCGACGCTGCGTATGCCCCGAGCCGCACCGTCGACCTCGCGCTCGGCTATCGCCCCGAGCTGCTCGACCATGTCGCCGGCACCGGTCCCGAGCTCCTCCACACCGTGCTCGCCGATGCCCGGCTCGCGCTGTCCGCCGCCCTCGACCTCGCCGTGTCGGCGAGCGGCACCACGGGCCGCGATCGCGACACGCTCGCGTTGCTGATAACCTTCGCGTGGAGACCCTCGCCATGACTCGCTTCGCGATCGCGATCACGCTGCTCGCCGGGTGCTTCCTGCATCACCCGGGCGATCAGCAAGAGCTCATGGGCACCGACTGCTACAGCTGTCACACCACCGACTACGCCGCGACCACGGCGCCGGTCCATCGCGACACGCCGCAGGTGTTCTCGACGACCTGTGTCGACTGCCACCGCACCGCCCGCTGGCAGCCCGCGCTGGAGGGCCTCCACAGCGACACCTTCATCATCGCCCGCGGCGCGCACGCCGGCATCGCGTGCCTCGACTGCCACGATCTCGCCGGCGCACAGCCGTCGAAGGCCGGCGCCAACACCAACTGTCTGACCTGCCACCCCGACGACGCCACGATGCGCGACGGTCACGACGGTGTCACCACCGCGACCGATCAACCGTTCGCGTACCTCGCGAGCGTCGCCAACTTCTGCCTCGCGTGTCACCCCGCCGGCACCGCCGACGTCCATCCCGACAACCTGTTCGCGCGCACCGGCAGCCACGCCGTGCCGTGCAACCAGTGCCACGACCGCAGGGCGGGGCCCGACACCAAGGGCGCCAATGTCACCTGCGTCGAATCCCGTTGCCATGCCATCTCGGCCGTTCAGGGCGGTGAGGGCCACTTGGGTGCCAAGTGGGACCAGGCGCTCGGTAACGGAATGCGCCGGAACTTCTGCCACGACTGCCACAAGAAATGACCACGCTCGTCGTCGTGCTCGGCCTCGTCGCGGTCGCCGGCGTCCCCTACCTCGTGTGGACCCGCCTCGAGGCGCGCAAGCACAAGCGCGCGGCGATCATCCACCAGGACACGCTGTCGCTCGGCGAGGACCTCGTCCCCGCCTCGATCCACCCCGAGGTCGATCTCGACGAGTGCATCGGCTCGGGCGCGTGCGTGCGGGCGTGCCCCGAGAAGGACATCCTCGCCATCACCGACGGCCGGGCGCGCCTGCTCAACCCGCTGTCCTGCATCGGCCACTCCGCCTGCATGCAGGCCTGCCCCGTCGGCGCGATCAAGCTCGTGTTCGGCACCGCCACGCGCGGCGTCGAGCTGCCGCGGCTCACCCCGAGCTTCGAGACCACGCAGCCCGGCATCTTCGTGATCGGCGAGCTCAGCGGGATCGGCCTGATCCGCAACGCCGTCGAGCAGGGCCGCCAGGCCGCCGTGACCATCTTCCGGTCCAGCCGGCGCGGCCGACCCGGCGAGCTCGACGCGATCGTCGTCGGCGCCGGCCCCGCCGGCATCGCCGCGGCCCTCGCGCTCATCGCCCATGGCCTCAAGGTCCAGATCGTCGACCAGGATCGCTACGGCGGCACCGTCACCCACTACCCCCGCTCCAAGGTCGTCATGACCGGCTCGTTCGAGCTGCCCGGCTACGGCAGCATCCGCCGCAAGACCATGACCAAGGAGCAGCTGCTCGTCCTCGAGGCAATCCACGCCGACGGCCCGAGCTGGCGCCTCGTCGGCCCGGGCTGGCAGGACCGCGCCGCATCGGTGGTGCTCGCGCTCGGCCGCCGCGGCGCTCCCCGGAAACTCGGCGTCCCGGGCGAGGAGCTGGCCAAGGTCGCGTACCGCCTGATCGAGCCCGAGCCGTTCGCCGACCAGCACGTCCTGATCGTCGGCGGTGGCAACGCGGCAGCCGACTGCGCGATCGCCCTGGCCAGAGCCAAGCTATGCACCAGCGTCTCGATCAGCTATCGCCGCGCCGAGCTCGCCCGGCTGCGCTCCCTGGTGCGCAAGGACATCGAGCGCTGCTTCGCCGCCGGCACGATCGTCCCCCTCCTCGGCACCGAGGTCGTCTCGATCGCCGAGCGCCACGTCACCCTCCAGACCGCCGAGGGCATGCGCCAGCTGATCAACGACCGCGTCATCGTCCAGATCGGCGGCCAGCCCCCCAGCGAGCTGCTCCGCACCATCGGCATCGAGCTCGTCGAGAAGCGCGGCGAGGCCTGACCTGGGAGCCCGTAGGTGCTGCGCGATGGGCGTCGGGGACCGCGCCCGCCGAAGGACCGCCGGTTCCTGCGCGGACGGCGCGAGGTATGTGCGGGACAAGACCCGGCCAATCCAAATCACGGTCGCGGCGCCCGAGCCCATCTGCTCGCGGTCGCCCACGGCGAGCCGCGTTGACGTCTCGCGATCGCCCCTCAAGGAGCTTCCGCTTCGGACCGCTCGCTGGCCGCGCCGCCGGTTGACTCTAGGAGGTCTTCCGCGGCTGGACCACGATGGCCGCGCGGCGATCTGCGCGCTGTTGTGCAACCAGCTCTGCCTCCGTGATCACACCGAACTTTGCTTCGTAGTCAGCGAGGACTTGCTGTATGCCACGGAGCCGTCGCTCATGAGCGGCGCGCTCGGCGAGGGCGGCATTGACCCAGGTGCTGAGCGACGAGGCACGCCCTGATGCGACAGCTTTGTTTGCTGCCTCGACAAGCTCCCGGTCCACCGTGACGGTGATGCGCCCCTTCCGTACGCTCATACAAAAATATTACCTGATATGAGGATCGTGCAACACGGCTCGCATCATGGCTGGAAGCGAAGTCAAGCGCGGCAAAATGCGGGCGTTGGCGCCCTCGAGAACCCGAGCGAGTCGTGCATGGTGCGCCTCGGCTCTCGAGGAACACCGCTGGAGCCTCGACAAGCTCGGCGAGATTGAAGTTAGGTGTACGATCCGCCGTGAGGCAGGTATGGCAGACGTGTTCATCAGCTTTGGAAGCCCAGACGCGATCTGTGTGAACGAGCTCGCCAGGCGCCTGCGCGCAGCCGGCATCGACCACTTCAAGTATGACGACGACAGCCGGGGTACCCTCCCCGGTGGCAGCGTCGGGGAACAAGTCGCTCTGCAGATCTCTGCGGCTCGCGTGGCCATCCTGTGCATGTCCGACCAGGCCGTGGGTCGAGACTGGCTACAGCGTGAATTCTTTGCGTGCTTCTTCGCGTACGTCAGCGAGCGAAATCCGATGTGCCGCCTCCTCCTGGTGAAGGTCGGGTCGTTTCAGAGCCAGAACATGCCGTCTTTCCTCGGCGACCCGGTGCTGTTCGACCTGGCATCGCCGGAGAGGAAGGAGCTGGACACGAACCGGCTTCTCGCGGCGATTCGAGAGGCCCTGAACCTTCCCCGACCGCGGGTGATTCCGTCGGTGATGCTGGCGATGCGCGGGGACGAGCCGCAAACCGTCGGGGCAAACCACCAGCTCTGGCCGCTCGTCCGCGACGTCTCGACGGCCGCAGGAATGTCGTGGAACGAGCCGCTGCCCTTGGAGCTGCTCTCCCGGTACGGCGAAACATCCCGAGATTTCGCCCCGTATCCATCGGTCACGATGGAGCAGCTCGTGAACGATGCAGTCGAGGCGATCAACGCGACGAGATCCCGCAAGGACGCCCCGCTGGACATCGCCTGGTACGAATCCACCTGGCTCGTCGGCAACAGCGAGGACGCCAAGTTCGCCCGCAAAGAACACTTCGTTCCGGGGAGCTACCTCGTCGTCGTCGATTCCATCTCGCTCCTTCACGATCGCGTGCTGGAAGAGTTCAGGTCGATCACCGCGGTCACCGGGCGGAACGACCTGCGGGCCTTCATCTGGGTGCCGCCGTACACGCTCCACAGCGCGGTGATCGAGGACCGGATCGCGACGATGACGGCCTCCAACCTCGTCCTGGAGCCTGCGTTCTCGGACTGGACCACGGTCATGTCCCGGGCGATCGCGTTCGATGCGCCCGGCAAGACGTCGGCGAAGCGCTGGGTCCACAGCGCGCTGACCAGCCTCGTTGCTCAGACGGGGCCGATTGCCTCCCGGGTCAGGGAGGTGGCCGCTCAGGCGCACTCCATCGACATCGAGCCGAAGGCCTTCTTTGGCGGTCGCCGCTCGTGATCGTCACCTTCTACTCCTTCAAGGGCGGCGTCGGGCGCTCGATGGCACTGGCCAACGTGGCCGAGATCATCGCCAACCTCGGCTATGACGTGGTCGCGATCGACTGGGACCTGGAGGCGCCGGGCCTCGAGCGCTACTTCGCGCCCAGCCGAGCCGTCGCCGATGACTGGACCGCGCGCGACGGGCTGATGGACTTGCTGAACGAGTACAAGCAGGGCCTTCGTACCGGCACGGACGTCGCAAGGTCGGACACCGCGAACTCACCGGTCGAGGAGGCAACCGGGCTGGAGATCATCGCGTCGGGCCTGAAGAGACCTACCGAAGCTGCCGACTACGCGATGCTCGGGTCGATGAGCGTCCGCAGGCCGGCGTCGTTTGCAGAGGAGACGCCGTCCGCCATCGCTCGCGAGGGGAGGGTGCGGCTCCTCACCGCAGGCAAGAGGTATGGCGCGGCTCGGAGCAACTACATCAGAACGGTCCAGGGTTTCGACTGGCAGGAGTTCTACTCCGACTGGGCTGGAGCGTCGTACTTCGAGTTCTTTCGCCGCGACCTCCTCACCGACTACCACGGTCGCAGGCCCGAGGTGGTGCTCATCGACAGCCGGACCGGAGTGACCGAGCAGGGGGGCGTGTGCACCCATCACCTCGCGGATCTCGTCGTCCTGCTCACGGCAGCGAACGACCTCAACCTCGACGGGACCGAGTGGATGGCGAAGCAGCTCAGCCGGCCGGAGCTGGTGGAGATGAGGGGCAATCGCCCGCTGGACGTGCTGCCTGTCGCGACGCGGATCGAGCAGACCGCGCAGACGCGCGAGCTGGCGCAGTTTCAGCGCGCAATGGTAGATCGCTTCGACGGCTACCTGCCACCGCTGCTGCGCGGGAAGCAGCGGCGAGAGGGAGACGGAGCGGAACCGGCTGCTCTTTAGAGCCTACGAGGCCCTGGCCGAGAACCTGGTTCGCTGGGGCGTGGCCAATCAAAAGCTAAAGGAACGCGCCTCCACCGTGCTTTCGGGGCTGCCGCCGAGGGCCACACCGTCGGACGACGGTGTCGAGGTTCGGCGCCGTGTCGATAGGGAGCGAGCGAGCGAGGCTCTGCGGGAAGCCTGGAAGACATATTCCGCCCTGGCCGAACAGGAGCGAGCGCGGGCTGCGAGCGCGCGCCGGTTCGAAGTTGCCTTGTCGCTGGCGCTCGCAGTCGCCGCGCTGCTGGTTTGTGTGCCCGCCTGGCCGATCGCCCCTCTGGTGACTGCTACTTCGAGCATGATAGGAACCGTGTCGATCGCGTTCAGCATGGCCTTGTTGGGGTTCTCCAATTTGCGGCCAGAGGCCAGTAACGGACGCTCGATTGCCGAGGCGGTGAAGAGCGAGTGCTACCGCTATGCCGCGCAGATCCCACCGTACGAAGGGGAGCTCGCTCCGCAGAGACTGCTCGAGTTCCTGGGCTTCGCCGTCAAGCAATCTGGACTA
>VBLP01000146.1:27637-28786 GCA_005887925.1 Deltaproteobacteria bacterium
CGCCGTCAAGCAATCTGGACTACAATCGGGACTGGCCGCATCCGCGTCGGGAACGCTTCTCCGCGCTCCGGCGATGCCGCTCGATCGTGCCGAATATGTCGCCCGACGCATCGATGATCAGCGGAGCTGGCTCCGTCACCGCGCCGCACGGCTTCTTCGATTCGAGTCTTCATGGAATATCGTGATCCAGATCTCATTGATAAGCGCTGTGGTTGTTACGCCATTTGCATCGTTGCTAGGTGTAGAAGCCACTGGTAGCTGGGCGACCGGCTTCAGATGCTTGTTCTTGGTACTCGCGCTGGTGATGCTCGCCCATACGCGACAGCAACGCTCACGCGAACGTGCGAGAAACCACCGCGCCAGTGCCGAACGCCTCGAAACGGTATCGGCGAGATGGCGTATCATGTCCGACCCGACGCCCGGGGACTTCATCAAGCTGGTCGACGAGGTCGAGTCGATACTTGCCGGCCCGCGCGCCGACGACGCGCCACCGCCATCGGCGTCGCAGTGATCCGCGCGGCACGGGCGGGAGCGACGCGTGGCGCCGCCTGAGGCACATGTTCGAGGCGCCCAGCCAGTCACCGCTCGAAACGGGCCTCGATCAGATCGCGCAGCCGGCGCAGCGCGCGCGAGACGCGGGCCTGGAGGGTGCCGGGGTTCTCGCCGCTGATCTGGGCCATCTCGTCATAGGACAGGCCCTGCTGGAAGCGCAGCAGCACGCTGGTGCGCGCCGGCTCCTCGAGCTCGTAGACGCACTCGACCAGGACGGACAGCAGCCGGGTCTCGTCGATCCACTCGCCGGGGAGCGCGCGGGGATCGGCGTGCTCGGCGGCCGTGGGTGCGCAGGCGTCGTCGAGGTGCGAGCGGCTGCGCCGGCGGCGCTTGGCGGCGTCGAGCACGCGGTGCCGGGCGATGCCCAGGAGCCAGGTCCGCACGGTCGAGCGACCGGCGAACCGCGGCAGGTCGCGGAACGCCTCGATGAACACCTGCTGCTGGATGTCGTCGGCGAGCGCGGGGTCGGCGAGCGCGGCGCGGCAGTAGCGGTAGCCGAGCGCGAACAGCAGCTGCCCGACCTTCTGCGGGCTGATCGGCTTGCCCCGCGCGGTCAACTTGGCGGCCAGCTTGCGCGTGCTCTTCGATGTCCAGCGC
>VBLP01000162.1 GCA_005887925.1 Deltaproteobacteria bacterium
TAGCCGCCGCCGCCGACCGCGAGGGCGGTGCCTCCGATCAGCGACCACGTCCACAGCGCGGAGTGCTCGGCCCGCGGCGCGTCGGGGGACTCGGCCGGCGGTGCGACCACCGGCAGCCGGTGCAGCAGCGCGTCGACCGTCGCCGGCTCGCCGCCGCGGACCGTCACGATCTCCTCGAATCGCCGGAAGCCGGCCGCGTCGATCGCCACGGTGTGCCGGCCATCGGCGATGCCGCTCACCGTCGCGCGCCCGCGGACCAGCTGGCCGCGCGGCTCGTTGTCGATCAGCACGCTGCCCTTCCGGATCGGCCCGCCCGCATCAGCCCGGGCCCTGACGATCAGCGTGCCGCCGCCGGCGGGGCCGTCGCCGACCAGCCTGTGGTACAGCCGCCGCGCGACGGCGCCGGCCGCACCGCCGACCGGCAGCTCATCGGTCGCCGCCTGGACCGATCGCCGCTTGACGTCGAGCAGCTTGAGCGAGATCCGGAAGCTGTCGCCCCGCCTGTCGACCCGGCCATACAGCAGCATATCCGACGCGAGCCCGGCGCCGATCACCACCATGCAATCCGGGGCCTCGTTCTCGCACGACATCAGGAGCTTCTCGTCGATCAGCTCCCGGTTGCTGTTGGGCGCCATGTCGTACGGCGACCCCGGAGCCTGCACCCGCTGGCGCAGCTCCCGCGTGACCTCGCGCGCCACGAACTGCGCCGCCGGATCGCTCGCGCCGCCGGGGCCGATCGCCACCTCGAGGCCGAGCACCGCGATCTTGGGCTTGTCTCCCCAGGCCGTTCCGCCCAGGCCGAGCGCGATGCACAGGATCGGCCCGCATATCGAGAGCGCCCGCGGCATGGCGCAGCTCACCAGTCGAACTTCAGCGTCGCGCCTCCACCGTTGGGAGTGACCACCGGGGCGACCACCAGCTCGCGATGCTTGCGATGACCGCCCGTGGCCGACTTGGTGTCGGCTTCCGAGCCGCCCCCGCGGAAGTACGCCATGTAGAACGACGTGATCGCCGCAGCGCCGAAGACCCCGACTCCGACCCAGCCGATCACCTGACGCTTGTAGTACTTGCAAGAGTTCTCGAAGGCACCCGACGTGGCGCCGTCGCAACCGGAGTTGCTCTCGTTGCCCGTGAGACCCTTGGCCGCGTCCTTCTGGCTTCGATACGACAGATACGTGAACGTACCCGCCGCCACGCCCAGGGCGGTCGTCGCGTAGAACGTCGGCTTCCAGTAGTTGGTCTTGCCGCGGCTCGTCACCGTGCCCTCGCGGCTGATCGTCTCGGGCGGACCCGGCGGCGGCCTCTTCGACATCTCCACCATCGTCACGCCGTGCACCGTGGTCTCACCGGTGCGGACCGTGACCGACGTCTCGTAGCGCTGGTAGTCCTTGGCCTCGATCGCCAGGGTGTGGCGGCCCTCGCTGAGCCCGCTCACGCTCAGCCGTCCGCTCGCCAGCGTGCCGCGGGCATCTTCGTCGACGATCACCGTGCCGCGGTCGATGTTCGCCTTGATCGCCAGCGTGCCGCCGGTCACGGCCTCGACCAGCTTGCTGTACCAGGCGCGGGCGTGCGCCGACGCCTTGGAGCCGGTCGACTCCGTGATCGGCAAGGTCTCGACCATCGAGTTCGCGAGCTGCTTGCGGCCCACGTTGAGGAGCTTCAGCGAGACCTTGTAGGTGCCCTGGCCGGTCTGCACCGGCTTGTCGACCCAGATCCGGCCGTACATCAGGACCTCGGCGCCGAGCTCGTTGCCGATCGCCGCCATGCAGGTGTTGGCCTCGGTGTCGCAGTTGTTGAGCAGCTTCTCGTCGATCAGCTCCTTCTCGCCGCCCTGCACCGGGGTATATGGCCCCGTCCCGGCCTTCGCGCGGTCGCGCAGCGCCGTGGTGAGCTCCTTGGCCGCCCGCGTGGTCTCCGGGTCGATCCCGCCGCCGTTGTCCCAGACTTCCAGACCGAGGATCGCGATCGGAGGTTTGCCGCCCGCCCAGGCTCGACCACCTGCACCCAGCACGAGCAGGACGACACAAGCTGAGGAAAGAACTCGGGTCATCGGGGGTTCCTCGGCCGGTAGTATACACGTCCGGCTCGCGGAAAACCCGGGTATGGCCCGCGCCTCCGCGCCGAGCTACCGTGTGGTGACGCATGTCATGAGGACGCTATCGGCCCGGATCCTCGTCGGTTTTGTACTGCTGACGCTCTATTTCGGTTGGTTTGCAGCGACGATCGTGTGGAACCTTCGCGAGGTCGAGGATGAAGCGTCGCTGATCCTCCGCGGCTACGTTCCGCTCGCGCTCGCCTCGGCCAACCTCGTGCAGCGCGAAGAAGATCTCCGGGGCTACCTCGACCAGGGCCTGCAGGACGCATCCATCCGCACGATCACGAGCTGGCGCAAGAAGCGCGATCAGGAGCTGAGCAAGATCCGCACCTTGGTTCCCAGCCCGGGCGCGCCGGTCAACTCCGACGGCCAGGCTGCGTCCGAAGTCGCCCGGCACATGCCCAAGACCTCACAGCAGGTCGGTGAGCTCAACCAGCTGGTCGCCGACACCGAGCCGTTCTACGGCGCCCTGCTCGCGGCCCTGCCGGTGCGCATCCCCGCCAAGTCCGATCCCGGCTTTCAGGCCGCCTACGAGGCGCTCGACCCGCCCCACAAGCGCGCCTACGACGCCTGGCAGAAGCTGCGCGATCTCGAGCGCCTCGTGTCGATCAAGGTCGCCGAGATCCAGGAGAACTCACAGCGCCGCGCGGCGCTGACCAAGGACCGGCTCGCCGACAACGAGCGCACGATCCTGATGCGCGCGATCTACCTCGGGATCGGCGCCGTGCTGTTCGGCCTGGTCGTCAGCGCCTGGCTCGTGATCACCCTCCGGCCGCTGCGCCGGCTGCGCGAGGGCGCGCGACGGATCGCCGCCGGCGACTACGGCAAGCGGATCCCCGAGACCGGGCCGACCGAGATCGCCCACCTCGCCCGCGAGTTCAACTCCATGGGCCGCGCGGTGCAGGAGCGCGAGGAGGAGAAGCTGCGGGCCGCGCGCCTCGCCATGGTCGGCAAGATGGCCGCCCAGATCGCCCACGAGGTCCGCAACCCGCTGTCCTCGATCGGCCTCAACACCGAGCTGCTCGAGGACGAGCTCGGCGACAGCGCGAGCGAGGCGCGCGAGCTGTGCCGCGCGATCCACGCCGAGGTCAACCGGCTCACCGAGGTCACCGAGACCTATCTCGGCCTGCGCGGCGGCAAGCCCAAGCTCGCCAGGGAGTCGCTCAACGCGATCATCGACGACCTCGTCGACTTCGTGCGCAACGATCTCGCGACCCGCAGCGTCAGCCTCGCGACCGAGCTCGATCCCGACGACCCGACCGGCCACGTCGACGCCAACCAGATCCGGCAATGTTTGATCAACCTCGTGCGCAACGCCGCCGACGCCGTGTCGGAGAATGGCGGCGGCCGCGTCATCCTGCGCACCCGCGCCGAGCGCGATCGGGTCGAGATCGAGGTCGAGGACGACGGTGTGGGCATCGCGGACGAGCTCCTGCCGCGGCTGTTCGATCCGTTCTTCTCCACCAAGGAAGGCGGCAACGGCCTCGGGCTCGCGCTGACCCAGCAGATCATCAGCGACCACGGCGGCGAGATCCACGTCGCGAGCCGGGTCGGGTCAGGTACGACCTTTACGCTCAGTGTGCCGATCGCGTGATGGCGCTCCGCTTGCGATCCGGCAAGCGTCAAGGGATCCTCATGCAGAGCGCGAATGATGACGGACGGCGACGAGAAGCGGCGCGCCCCCCGCGAGTCGGTGACGTTGTTCGTGGAGTATGAAGGCGCCGACGACCTGATCGGCGACTTCACCGACAACCTGTCGTCGGGCGGCACCTTCGTCACCACCAACCGCTCGCTGCCCGTCGGCACCGAGGTCCAGCTCGTGCTCAGCTTCCCCGGCCTGCTCGAGCCGATCGCGATCGAGGGCACCGTGCGGTGGATGCGCGGCGACAACGCCGCCGGCGATCCCGGCGCCGGGATCGAGTTCGCCGCCGGCCCCGCGCGCGACATGCTCGCCACCCTCGTCGACCGCATCCGGTCGCGCGACCCCCGCATCGTCGCCCGCCTGCTCCGCGTGCTCGTCGTCGAGGACAACCGCCACGTCGCCGAGCTGATCCAGCAGGGCCTCACCGGCTCGACCCGCCGCGACTTCGGCGGCGGCGTCTCCTTCGCGTTCCGCACCGCCGAGGACGGCCGCGCCGCGATCGCCATGCTGCGCGACGAGCCGTTCGACGCCCTCATCATCGACGTCTACCTCCCCATCATCGACGGCCCGACCGTCATCACCGTCGCGCGCAAGGAGCTCGGCCTCGTCGACCTCCCCATCATCGCCGTCTCCGGCGGCGGCGACCCCGCGCGCACCGCAGCCCTCGACGCCGGCGCCAACATCTTCCTCGACAAGCCCATGCGCCTGCGCCGCGTCATCGAGACCATGCAGCGCCTGATCCCCCCCGAAGCCGCCCGCACCGCCGGCTGACCCGCGCTGCTGCCCTGCCCTTCCGCTGCCACTACCGCTTCGGCTGCCGCTACCGCTTCGGCTGCCGCTACCGCTTCGGCTGCCGCTGCTCTCCATCGTGCCCAGTCAGCTGCGCTCGCTGCGGCGCGCTCATCGGTCACAGCGAGATCACACGCTCTGCCGTCGTCGAGCCGGTCGACCTGACGCCGTCCGCGGCTCGACCGGTCGCGCCTCGTCGCGCCGCCGCGACGTTCCCCGTTCAGTCCCAGGACCTGCGTCCTATGCATGGCCGACCGGATCCGACGGAAGATCCACTGCGCAGCATCAGGAGACCGCACGGTGCCGGTGGACGGCGGCCCGGCCTATGACCTGCGCGCATCGGCCGCATCAGCGGATTCGGCGCGGCAGCTCACAGGCCTTTTCGCCGCCGCCCACCGGCCTGACGCTCGCGCGTGGACTCTCTTTGAGGAGTTTATTTTCTCTTGTTTTCTCTTTCTTCCGGAAGGTTGAAAATTTCAGACTCGGCGAATTCGCGCGGGCGTTAGCGCTGTGAGCCCCGTGGTCAACGCGCCCCCATCCGTCGCCGCCGCTGTCACGCGTTGTCCATCAGGGGTCACAGCGAGGTCGCGCGCTCTGCGAAAGCTCGCCGCTGTCATTGATCTGGTCGAGGTCGGATCGTTCATCCGAATCAACAGCTGTACGAGAACCACAAGCAGATCGTGCTCGCCGCGGACCGAAAGCCGCACCAGCTCTCGGACATCGCCGACCGCCTGCGCACCCGGTTCGCCCGGGGTCTCCTCGCCGACATCGAGCTGCCCGAGCTCGAGGTCCGGCTCGCGATCCTGCGCGAGAAGACCGCGCAGCTTCCAGCCACGATCCACTCTATTGCAGTATGCCTGGCCAGGACTGAATTGTATGTGTGATTATACATTATTGTTCTGACTCAGCAACTTTCGATTACAATAAAAATCGGAGAAATCGATTGTCTAAATCGCATTCGAGACTTATCCACGTTGCATGACCACCGACAAGCCAGCCCCTCGGCGCTCGCGCAAGCGGCGCTCGGAGCGCGAGCAGCTGGTGCTGTTCCAGCAGCGCGGTGGCAAGCGGCGCGGCGCCGGTCGTCCCCCCAAGGGCAAGCGGGCCGGCTCACCGCACAGCGTGGAACGTCGGATCGATCACTTCGCGCTCGACCCGGCGGGGAAGCGATTGTTCGTCGCGGCGCTTGGCAGCCGCAGGGGGTCGCGCACCTGCCGTCCATCCATCGCATCGTGGTCGCGATGCGCGGCGGATCCGTCGCGGCGTTCGACGACGGCAACTATCAGCGGACGGCGACGCTGCCGAACCTGGGAGACACAGACAATCTCCGGTACGACGCAGCCGGGCAACTCTATCTCGGCTACGGCGAGGGCGCGCTCGGCGTGATCGACCCTTCGAGCTTGAAGCTCGTCGCGAGCATCCCGGTCGGCGGGCATCCCGAGTCGTTCCGGCTGGAGGAGAGCGGCCCGCGCATCTTCATCAACGTGCCAGACACGCGCGAAGTCCTCGTCGTGGATCGCCGCAAGCGATCGACGGTGATGCACATTCCGCTCGGCGGGCCGTCGAACAACTACCCGATGTCGCTCGACGAGAGCGGACACCGGCTGTTCGTCGGCGTGAGGCGACCAGCGCAGCTCCTCGTGTTCGATACCGCATCGGGCAAACGGCTGGCCACGGTCCCGTGCGCGAGTGACACCGGCGACCTGTTCTACGACTCCCGCCGCGGCCGGGTGTACGTGATCGGTGGCGAGGGCTACGTGGACGTCTTCGACGCCGCTGCATCGGGCAAGTACGACCGCCTCGCGCAGCTCGCGACCCGTGCCGGAGCCCGGACCGGCCTCTGGTCAGCCGAGCTCGATCGACTCTTCGTCGCCTGGCCGAGCCGCAACGGCCATCCGCCAGAAGTCCACGTCCTCAGCGCGCCCGGCACGTAGCAAGATGCCGTCGCCGCACCGGCCGGCACTGATGCCTCCAATGGCGCCTTCGATCCCTTCACTGGAGGCGCGCGGCAACCTGCTCACCTTCCCTGCGAGCCGCGGCGAACCCGACGGGCCAGTGCTCGCGCGCCCACATCGCTCCTCCTGCGACGTCAGTCGGAAGGATGCGCTTTGCTCCGATGCCTGCCAGCACGCTGGCCACCTCCTCCGGCCTGGCTCCCGGCGGACGGAGCATGCTCGCCAGCTTCTTCTGCCAGCGGTGGTCCGCATCATCCGGGGTTGGAGCAGGCCACTCGTCAACCGCGAGCAACTCCTCGGCGACCGCCGACCGCAGCATCGCCAGCACGAAGGTTGCGCATGTGAAGCCGCGGCGCTCGTCGACCACTTGTGGGCTGATCGAAGCCGTGACGAGATCGAAGCGCGGCCGCCACTCGACGAAGCGAAAGCGAAGGGTTGCGGCGTGCGTTGCGGCAACCTGTCTGCATAGAGCGCAGAGCGTTTGCGCGTCATCGTCATCGAGCGATAGCGCGATGAGCCCGTAGTTGTATCCCTCGACGACATCGTCGGGCGCATCGTTGCGGAGATCGCGGTCCCAGGCGAAGTGAAGAACGCTCGGGGTACCGTGATCGCGATGGTACAATCCCGCATGAAACTGGACGCCACCCGTGCGCACGACGTAGATCGCGACCACGAGATCGGCGTCAGCGCCCCGGAACCACTGCGGCCCTGCCCGGTGTTGGGTGCTCACATCTCGAGTCCCTTGCAGAGGCGGGCGATGACCGCTTCGTGGGTGTTGCGCGCGCGTAGATCTTCGAAGAAACGCGCGAGGAATGCCTGGCGAGCAACGGAGCGATCACCGCCGAGTCGCGTCGACGCAAGCAGCGTCTGGCCGACCGCGCGAACCAGGCGGGACGCGTCGAGCCGCTCGAACAGCGCGATGATCCGTTCGGGTGATACGGTGCGCCAGTAACTCAGATAGGCGAGCAACTGGTCGAGGGCCGGCGCGATCTGAGAGCGATCGCTGTGCGAGGAGGCGGCATAGAGCATCCCCAGCAAGGCGTCCAGTGAGAGCGGACGCATGGTAGAGAGGCGTTCCAGATCGCCGCGTATGTCGGCGGAGTCCTGATCGGTCACTTGTTCGGCAGGCACCACCTCGCCATCGAGCGTCACCATGCGGTACGTGCACGGTTCTCCTACCGCGACGAGCGCACGCAGCTTCGCAAGTGCGTGGCGCCGAGTCCGATGCGCCCTGAGATCGGGGAATGCACTGGCCGGTCCCGCCACAACGCGTGGGACATCAATGGAACCCGCGGTCTGCGTGGTCATGAGCTACCAGAGGTCGAGCGCGCGGAGAAGATCGGTGATGAGATCGACGCGCGAGGCCTTCAGTGCCTTGGTCAGGAGAGCGGCTTCATTCTCGCGAAGCCCTC
>VBLP01000150.1 GCA_005887925.1 Deltaproteobacteria bacterium
CAAGGAGTGCGTCGTGACCCGCGAGGTCGTCGAGCGCCGCGCGCGCCCCGAGCTCGTGCTCGAGAGCAAGGCCGCGAGCTGACCCGCCACCTGCGGCGAGCCGCTGTGCCCCGATCCGCCGTCGAGCCGCGCCGGAGGGGCTCTGGCCGCTACTTGACCGCGCGCACGAACACATCCGTCCGGTCGCCGCCGTCCTGCGTGGCGGCCACGAGGAACGGCACGAACGCGGTGCCCGCCGCCGTCAGGCCCTGGTAGTCGCCGAGGAAGTACGCATCCTGGAGGAGCGCCGGGCGCAGGTCGAACGGCTGGCTCAGCGCCTCGTCGCTCCAGGTCACCCCGCGGTCGCGCGATGTCGCGAGCCAGGTCGTCACCCGGTACGTGCTGGGGTCGGTGCGCCGCGCATCGCGCAGGTCGTAGTACGTCACCCCGACCGTGCCATCGGCGGCGACCGCGATGCTCGGCGTGAACGCCGCCGCGTCCGGCGCGCCGTTGACCACCGCCGGCGCCGACCACGACACGCCGCCGTCGAGCGAGCGCACCAGCATCACCGCGTCGGGGGCCTGGTGCGGTCCACCGCGATCTCCGGCAGATCGAGCCCCGAGCGGATGAACACGTGGTTGTTGGGGTCCTGGATCCCCACGCCGCGCATCGGCGCGATCACCACCGGCGCCGACCAGGTCAGCCCGCGGTCGGGCGACCGGATCACCGCGAGCATGGTGACCGGCGCCGTGCTGCTCACCATCGTGATCAGGTCGAAGGCGTTGATCAGCGTGCCGTCGGGCAGCACGCCGATCACGTTGCCGATCGTCTGCGCATCGACGCCGGGATCGAAGATCGGGCGCGCCGGCTCCCACACGCCGGCCGTGGTGCGCGCGAACCAGGTCGGGCCGGTGCCGATCGGCCTGGTCGGCTGGCTCTGCCCGGTCAGGCGATCCCACACCGCGTAGACCCGGCCGGGGTCGGTCGCATCCGCCGTGATCGTGTCCTTGTCGTTGAACACGTCCGGATCGCTGTCCGCGCGCAGCACCGCAGGATCGCTCCACGTCACGCCGCCGTCGGTCGACCGGCTCGCCAGCATCGCGTTGCGCGGCGAGGTCGAGTCGAACACCAGCGCCACCAGGAACACCGTGCCGTCGGCCGCGATCGTCACCCAGGGGTCGGTCGCGCGATCGTAGTCGGTGCCGCTCGCCGCGCTGCCGCCGCCGCAGCGACCGAACCGCAGCGTGCTCGGCTTCCACGTCGCGCCACCACCGAACGAGGCCGCCGCGCCGATGCCGTTCGAGCCGCCGTTCGACCAGCGATCCTGCTGCCACACCCCGACCAGGTGCGCCGGGTTCGTCGGATCCACCGCCACCGACGGCTCGACCTCGACGCCGGCGAAGTTCATCCCGCGCTGCGTCCCGATGCAGCCGGGGTCGAACGGGCTGTGCCCCGACACCCGGACCAGCGACGTGAACGGGTCGTAGATGTTGTCGCCGCAGCCCGACACCGCGGCCGCAAGCCCGAGCACCCCGAGCCTGACCACGATCTGCACGCGCCGCTGCACCCTGCCATCTTCTCCGGCCGCCCCACCGCGGCGCCAGGTGTTTCGCTGACAGCCGGAAACCACCCGCGCCCGACCGCCGCCGCCGCACCGGCCTCCGCGTCGCAGCCGGCCCCAGGCAAAATCCCGACACGCGCCTGCCGGCGACCCCCCCACCGGCCCCGACATCGAGCGCTACCTCGGCCGCCGCGTCGATACCCTGCTGTGAGCGTGGCACTCTCGCCGATCGAGCTCTCACCCATGCACGTCGGATAGGCTATCTCGTATGTGCAATATATATCTCCGCGGCCACGAATCATCACCACCCGATCGAATCATCACCGCCTGATCGAACCGGCCGCTTCGACGGCGCGAGCCGGATCGCGGTGCCGCCGGCCGCCGCGTATCACGCTTCGACGAGATCGCGCCAGCCCGCGACCGAGCGCTGGCGTCACGCTCGCCGCCGGAGCGCGGTCGCCGACCCTGAGCGCAGGTGTCCCGCAAACGGGTCAGCGCCGGCGATCCCACGGCCCTGCAGGTAGGACCCTCGCATACGTTGTGCTCCACCGAGACTGTCGCAGGGTCGCGGAATACCTGGACGTGACGCGATCCAGGCGCAGCGCGTCCGAGGTGTGGCGGATCCGCTCGGTGACCGGCGCTGCAGTCATAGCGAAACACTCCGTCATCACGGTAATGCAGCAATCTTGTAAATATTACTTATTGACAGAACGATTGATGCATTTGGCTGCGGGTCCAGATGGTGCCATGATCATCGAACTCACAGCAGTTTTCATCGCCGAGCGACTGAGGGGACCGAGGCTCGGCACCGTGAGTGGGCGAAACGCAGGTGTCGTGTGCAACGGGGCGGCAGAATCACCGCAATTCCCGACGAGGAAGCTTCGCGCACGGCACGGCGTGTAAGCATCACCGCGCTCGTTTGGCATGTGGAACGGCAGCGCACCGACGACGCTGCGCCGCGGCCGATGTGTGCGGCTCGCTCATGTAGGTCGATGGGGCCATATTCATATTCGAATCATGATTACAAGCCTCGCTGATGTTTGATATACGTCCTAGTCAGTATGGGCGTGATCGATCCCGCTGAAACCCTCAAGACCGTCCTCCCCGAGCAGTTCGGCAAGTACTCGCTGCTCGGTCATCTCGCGACCGGCGGCATGGCCGAGGTCTGGCTGGCGCGCCAGATCGGCCTGCAGGGGTTCGAGAAGATCGTGGTGATCAAGCGCGCGCGGCCGGAGCTGACCGACCGCGACACCACCCGGCGGTTCCTCGACGAGGCGCGGCTGGTGGCCACGCTCGAGCACCCCAACATCGCTCAGGTCTACGAGATCGGGTCGGTCAGCGGCTCGTACTTCTTCGTGATGGAGTACGTCGACGGCGCCGACCTGCGCCGGCTGATGGAGACCGCGCTCGCCAAGCGCCAGCGGATCTCGCTCGCCGACGCGCTCTACATCATGATCCACGTGTGCATCGGGCTGCACTACGCGCACGACAAGCGCGACCTCGACGGTCACCCGCTGCAGATCGTGCATCGCGACGTGTCGCCGTCGAACGTGCTGATCAGCCACGACGGCGCGGTCAAGGTCTGCGACTTCGGCGTCGCCAAGGCGCACTACCGCGAGGGCGAAATCACGCAGGACGGCGTCGTCAAGGGCAAGTTCTCCTACATGTCGCCCGAGCAGTGCCAGGGCAAGCCGATCGATCGCCGCAGCGATGTGTTCTCGATCGGCGTGCTGCTGTACGAGCTCACCACGCTGTCGAAGCTGTTCCGCGCCCGCAGCGACTACGCGCTGCTGCAGCAGGTGGTCGAGGGGCGGATCCCGCCGCCGTCGTCGCGGCTCGCCGGCTACCCGCCGGAGCTCGAGCGCATCGTGTTCAAGGCGCTGGCCAGGGACCCCAACGAGCGCTATCAGACCGCCCAGGCGCTGCAGCTCGATCTCGAGGAGTTCGCCCGCGAGCACAAGCTCGGGATGTCGTCGACGCGCATCACCGCGCTGATGAGCTCGCTGATCGAGCGGCGATCCGACATGCGGATCCGCGCGCGCGGCTCGAAGAGCGACACCATCCTCGACACCGAGACGCCGAGCGGCTCCGGCAACCGGCGGGCGTTCCTCGCCTCCGGCTCGGCGCCACCGACCCCGCTGGTCGACGGCGGTACCGCAGGGTCCGCGAGCGGGTCGCAGCGCTCCCGGATGCTCGCGACCGGCGTCAGCTCGATCACCTCGGCGCCATCGCATCGCTCGGCGCTGTGGCTGGTCGGGGCCGTGCTCGCCGGCGGCGTCGCGGCCGCCGTGACCGTCGCCGATCAGATGATCGCGCGCGCCGAGGACCGCACGGCAGCCGGCGCGCTCGCCGGCGATGTCGAGCGGATCGCGGCGCTGTTCGACGGCTCGGCGCGATCGACGCACATGCGCGCGGACGGCATCGCCACCACGCCGATGCTGCGCGCCGCGATCGAGACCGACGCGGCGACGCTGGGCGATCTCGCCACCAGCGAGATGGTGTTCACCGCCGGCAAGGGCGAAGCGCTCGAGGTGTTCCAGTTCTCCGGCGAGCGCTCGATGTCGCTGCTGCGGATCCCCAGGACCGCGGCCGCGGTGCAGCCGCTCAAGGGCCGCGCCACGCAGATCCGCAGCGACGGCCGCAGCCTGACCCTGCTTGCGAGCGCACCCATCTCCGGCTATCGCGCCGGCCTGCCCGGCGGCATCGTGATCTCCACGCCGATCGACGTGACCCCGATCCAGCGCGTGCTCTCCGAGCACTGCGTCGGAGCCTCGCTCACCGGCCTCGGCGGCGAGCTCGTGCTGGTCGACCCCGGCGGCGCCCCCGGCGGCGCTCCGGTCAAGCTCGCCGTGCCGTCGAGCGGTGAGTGGGCAGCCGGCCCGGCCGCGCTCATCGCCACGCCGCGGCCGTCGACCGGGCTGGCCTGGGCCAAATCCACCAGCTACATGTCCGGCGGGCTAGCCGCGCTGCTGTTCATCGGCTTCATCGCCAGCCTCGTCCGCCGCACGCGCGAATAGGCCGGCTTCTCGGCGATCGCTCCTCGCGGCGCCGACCGCCCGCCGTGCGATCGCCCAGGTCGATCGTCGATCAAACCTGCGCCGATCGCTGAGCCAGCTCCATCTGCTCGAAGCACCGTCGCCGTCAAGCCTGGCGACGCGCACTTGGCGCGCCCGGAGACCCGCCGCGCAACCGGCGCGCGCGGGCGCAACGAATGTCCGCGCCGCAAGTGGGCCCGCATCCTGCGTTTGGATACGCACTGCGCAGATCCGGGACGGCGTCGCTCCACGATGTCAGCGCCTCCCTCACGTCAAATCGCCAGTCGCGACTCGATGTCTCGTGATCGGGTATCACACGGTTATTTGTCAATCATTGTACTCATTTAATCGTTGGCGCTCGGCGTGCAAACGTGGTCGAGCCCATGAAGCTATCGACGACAATCGCACTGAGCGGAGTTTTGTGGGCCGGATGTGTCACCGAAGGTCCATCCTCGACGGAATCGACCGCGTTCGAAGCGATGCTCGCGCGGCATCGCAGCCCGACCAACCGGCTCCCCAACAACGTCCCCGTCCGGGACGCGAGCGGCACGTCCACCACCGTGAGCGCACGCGGCTACATCGATCTCGACAACGAGTTCTTCCAGGACCTGGGCAGCAACCGCCGGCGCTGCGTCAGCTGCCACCTTCCGACCGCCGGCTGGTCCATCACCCCCGCGCAGATGCAGGAGACCTTCGACGAGACCGACGGCGGCGCGATCGACGACGGCCTCGGCCTCGGCGCCGTGTTCCGCACCAACGACGGCGCGAACGCGCCCAGCGCCGACGTCTCCACCCTCGACAAGCGGCGCGCCGCATACAGCATGCTGCTCACCAGGGGCCTGATCCGCGTCGGCCTGTCCATCCCCGCGACCGCCGCGTTCGAGCTCGTCGCCGTCGACGACCCCTATCACTTCGCCATCGCCGCCCAGCTGTCGCTGTTCCGCCGGCCGCTGCCATCCACCAACCTCAAGTTCGATAGCGCCGTCATGTGGGACGGCCGCGAAGTCGTGCCCGGCGCGACCATCGCCACCGACCTCTCCAACCAGGCCAACGACGCCACCGTCGGACATGCCCAGGGCAGCCCGCTCACCCCCGCCCAGCGCAGCTCGATCGTCCAGTTCGAGACCGAGCTCGCGACCGCCCAGATCTACGACCGCCAGGCCAAGGACCTGCGCGACGCCGGCGCCAGCGGCGGCCCCGACGCGATCCTCGCCCAGCCGTTCTACATCGGCATCAACGACAACCTCGGCGACAGCCATACCGGCGCACCCTTCTCGCCGATCGTCTTCCACATCTACGATCGCTGGACCAGCGCATCCGGCAGCAACGCCGATGCCCGCCGCGCCGTGGCCCGCGGCCAGCAGCTGTTCAACACCCAGCCGATCGTCATCTCCGGCGTGTCCGGCATCAACGACGAGCCCGCCTTCGGCAGCCCCCAGACCCTCATCGGCACCTGCACGACGTGCCACGACACCCCCAACGCCGGCAACCACTCCGTCGTCGCCCCGCTCAACATCGGCCTGGTCGACGCCTCGCGCCGCACCCCCGACATGCCGCTCTACACCCTGCGCAACAAGACCACCGGCGAGATCAAGCAGGTCACCGACCCCGGCCGCGCCCTGATCGACGGCAAGTGGAACCACATCGGCCGCTTCAAGGGCCCGATGCTCCGCGGCCTCGCCGCCCACGCCCCTTACTTCCACAACGGCCTCGCCGCCGACCTCGACGCCGTCGTCGACTTCTACGAGTCGCGCTTCCAGATCGGCTTCACCGCGCAGGACAAGTCCGACCTCGTCGCCTTCCTCCGCTCGTTGTAGACTCCACGAATCTAAACCAGAGGTTACGAATCGTGCTGGCGGGAGCTCCATGGTGGCACAAAACTAAACTATGAGTTAAGTTTGGTGCAGGGTCGCGTCAATGAGCAAGCCGAGCTGGGACAGCCTGTTTGAGGTGGCCGCCGCCCAGGAGGGCTACTTTGCGACCCAGCAGGCGGCGGAGGCTGGGTACTCGTCGCAGCTCGTGCTCAAGCACGTCCACGCCGGTCGCATCGTGCATGTGCGGCGAGGAATCTACCGGCTCGTCCATTTCCCCGCGGGCGAGCATGAGGACCTGGTGATCGCCTGGCTCTGGTCCCAGCGCGCTGGCGTCATCTCGCATCAAACCGCGCTGGGCCTCCACGGGCTATCGGATGTTCTCCTCGCGCAGATTCATCTGACCCTGCCGCGCGCCTGGCAAGGTCGGCGCTTTCGCGTGCCCGCCGGCATCATGCTTCACCACGCAGACGTGCCGTCCGAGGATCGCGCCTGGTTCGGCACAATCCCTGCGACCAGTGTCCGGCGTTCGCTGAACGACTGCGCTCGTGAAGGGGTATCGCCCGATCTCCTGAGACAGGCCGCGCAACAGGCTCTTCGGCGCGGTCTCGCTATCAAGCCCGAGCTCGGTGAGGTCGAGGTGGCGCTCGGACCGTTCGGAGGTCTCGCCGCATGACGATCCGAGCTTATGCTTCACCCGAGGCCTGCAAGCAGGCGCTCGAGCAGCGCCTTCGCATGTCCATCACGATGGGCGCCCAGCTTGCACGTACGCGGCAGCTCCTCATCTTCGCTCGTTTCCTCGCGCGCGTCGTTGCCGTCTTCGGAGACGCCGCAATCCTCAAAGGCGGCCTCGTGCTCGAGCTCCGGATCGAGCGGGCGCGAACGACCAAGGACATCGACCTGCGCGTTGCCGGCCCACCGGAGACTGTCCTCGCCAAGCTGCAGGAATCCGCACGCCGGGACCTGGGCGACTTCATGACGTTCGAAGTCGGCCGCGATGAGGACCACCGGAGATCCAGAACGACGGCATGCCGTACGAAGGCTTGCGCTTCCGGGTCGAGTGCAAGCTCGCCGGCAAGATCTACGGGCAGCGCTTCGGCGTCGACGTTGCCTTTGGCGATCCGATGCTCGGCGATCCGGACATCGCGATCGCGGAAGATACTCTGGCGTTCGCTGGTATCGCGCCGCCAGCGCTCCGGCTGTACCCGATCGAGACGCACATCGCGGAGAAGCTGCACGCGTACACGATGCCGCGAGCACGGCCGAACTCGCGCGTGAAGGACCTTCCCGACCTGGCGCTTCTCGCCACCGTGCGCCCTATCGCGGCAAAGCGCCTCCGGCAAGCCTTCGACCAGACCTTCAGCTTCCGCAAGACGCACTCGCTCCCCGCGACGCTTCCGGACGCGCTGTCAGCCTGGAAGACGCCGTATGCAGCGATGGCTCGCGATGATCAGCTTCCATGGACCACCCTCGATGAAGTCACGAAGGCCGCGAAGGTGTTTCTCGATCCCGCGCTCGCCGGGAACGTCGATGCCACGTGGAGTCCTGACACTTGGACGTGGGGCTGACAGCAAGGACCTGCAGACCACACGCGCCCCCGCGATCTGCTAGGGGTGCACCGAGACCGTCGATGATCGTCGACGGAGAGCGCCGAGCTCGAGCTCGTCGCGGCGCCGGGATGGGAGGCTTCAATGGAGCCGTCGATGATCGTCGACGGAGAGCCGGACTGGTGTTTATGCTGTTCCACAAGACCCGCGAACTTCAATGGGGCCGTCGATGATCGTCGACGGAGAGTGGAGCGGTTCGCGCTCGCGTGCGCGGCGGCGCGTAAGCTTCAATGGGGCCGTCGATGATCGTCGACGGAGAGGTGACTTCCGGCGCTCCTGGCCAGCTCAGCGATGACGCTTCAATGGGGCCGTCGATGATCGTCGACGGAGAGACTTCACCAGCCGGTTCGTGGACAACACGGCCGGCAAGCTTCAATGGGGCCGTCGATGATCGTCGAC
>VBLP01000634.1 GCA_005887925.1 Deltaproteobacteria bacterium
ATGAACCTAATCAAGGAGCCAGTCAGAGCGAAATTCGGTGGGGCGATCGTATCGGGATCAACCCGACGCTTGAGCTGCGCCCTGCAAACTCGTTAGTTGCACTCGCGGAATTAGTAGCCGTACTGCAATTTTCACGCCCAGCTATCGCTTGATTTGGGACTAGCGGTCGTCTCACGGCGCTCGATTCGCTCTCTTCGTCGTCCCCGCCGGCCCCGACGCGGGCGACTCCGGAGTCGGTGACGTCGCATCTGCCAATGATCAATGGCCACTGTGGGGCGGACTGCGCCGGCAATCGCCATGAGCGCCGCCGCACGACCGATTGACTCCGTTCCGGATGCGCCGGTCAACCAGCACCTCATCCGCTCGATCCTCGCGCTGCGCGCCCAGGGCGGCCTCGACTTCGGCAACGGTGACGCGCTGTATCCCGAGCCGATCCTCGTCGGACGCAACGAGGAAAAGCTGAAGGCGCTGGCCCGTGCGCACGGCCTCGCGCGCTACTCGACCGACCTCGCACGGTGCCTCGCCAGCGCCGAGGACACGATCTACTTCGACGCGCAGACCACCGGCCGGCGCGCCGAGGCCGTGCGCGCGGCCATCGCGGCCGGCAAGCGCGCGCGGGCGCATCCGTGGTCTTCACGTCTGCGACTGGCTGGGCCCGACGCCCGACATGCTCCTGGGCCGGGCCATGATGGGAGACGGCTGCATCGACATCCACCGGATCCGCACGCTCGTCGAGGACGCCGGGTATGCCGGATTCATCGAGGTCGAGATCCTCAATCAAGCCATCTGGGACCAGCCCGGCGACGAGGTCCTGCAGCGGATGAAGGAGCGCTATCTGGCCTGTGTGCTGAACCAACCTCGATGAACGCATCCTCGTCGAGGGATGCGAGAGAAAGCACCTGCGAGAAGTGCTTGCGTCGAGGAGCCGCCGGCCGCTGGCACAGCCTGTGCTCCACCGCGCTCATGCTCCTGATGAGAGCAGTGGTGAATGGCGACCCGATCGCCGCCGCGACGGCGGTCGAGCTTCACCACTCCAGCGATGACTCGCCGGGACTGTGTCGCATCCGGCGAGGCAAGCACTTCAGCTATCGCACCGCCTCGGGGGCAACGGTGCGCGATGTCGCCACACTGTCGCGTATCCGCGCGCTGGCGATTCCGCCGGCGTGGACAGACGTGTGGATTGCACCCGATCCGCGCGGCCACATCCAGGCGACCGGACGAGATGCGCGCGGACGCAAGCAGTATCGCTATCACGCGCGCTGGCGTGAGGTGCGCGACGCCGCGAAGTACCATCGGCTGGTCGCGTTCTGCGCCGCCCTGCCCGCGCTGCGGACGGCGATCAAGCGCGACATCGCCTGCAGCTGCCTGTGCAAGACCAAGGTGATCGCGACCGTCGTCGCGCTGATGGAGCGCGCGCAGCTCCGCGTCGGCAACGAGGAGTACGCGCGCGCCAATCGTTCCTACGGCGCGACCACATTGCGCGACCGGCACGCCAGGATCCGCGGAAATACGCTCGAGCTCGCCTACCCTGCCAAGGGCGGCATCGTGCGCCGCGTGCGGATCACCGATCGCAGGCTTGCGCACATCGTCCGCCGGTGCCGCGATCTCCCCGGCCAGCGGCTGTTCCAGTACATCGATGGCGAGGAGGTTCGGCCGATCACGTCGACCGACGTCAACGACTACCTGCGCGAGGCCACCGGTGGGCCGTTCACCGCCAAGGACTACCGCACCTGGGCTGCCACGATGGCAGCGGCTCTGCTGCTGTGCGCCGAGGACCGGCCGGCGACCCAGCGCGAGTGCAAGCGCTGCATCATGCGCGCGATCGGAGCGGTCGCCGAGCAGCTCGGTCACACCGTCGCGGTGTGCCGCGCGTCGTATGTCCATCCGCGCGTTCTCGACGACTTCGCGACGGGCCGGCTCGCGGCGCTCTCGCGCCAGATCCAGCGTCGGATCCACAAGCCACAGCCCCGCGATCCGTCGGCACCGATCGCGATCGACTCCCTGCGCGCGATCGAGCGAATCGTGGCGCGGTACCTCGATGGCGGCCGCCGTCGCCGCGGCGGCTCTCCTCGATCGAGCGATGCCGGGAGTGGCGAGAGCGCGCGGTCGCGAGCGCGCGCAGGACACGTTGGTCGCCACTCACGGTAGCCACCACAGCACCGTCGCGGTAAGCCGCCGGCATGAAGAAATTCCTCGTGCTGTACAAGGCATCGACCGAAGCGTTCCAGCAGATGAAGAAGACCGCGACGCCGGAGCAGCGGAAAGCCGGCATGGAGGAGTGGATGAGCTGGAGCAAGAAGGCCGCGTCGTCGATCGTCGACATGGGCGGACCGCTCGGCAAGTCCCTGCGCGTGGCCAAGGGCGGCACCGCGACACCCGTCGTGAACGACCTCGGCGGCTACTCCATCATGCAGGCCGAGTCGAAGGAGGCGCTCGCAGCCTCGATGAAGGATCACCCGCACTTCATGATGCCGGACAGCTCGATCGAGATCGTCGAGCTGATGCCGATCCCCGGCGCGTGACCGCCCTTGCCACAGTAACTGCGAGCCGGTCGAGCTCACGAGCGCCCTGCAGCGTGCTCGCGTAGCGACGACAGGAGCGAGCCCCACCACCGGCCGAGTCGGCCGATGAAGGCGTCGATCGGTTCTCCGTGGCGCACCGGATGATCCGGTCGCAGCGCCGCAAGGCCGCGATGCACCAGGACGAGCCGCGTCGCACCGCTATCGGTGCGGTTCCCAGACAGTGATCGTGCCCGCCTGATGCGTGCGCGGCCCGTCGGGCCCTTCGTACTGCTCGAACAGCCGGCCGCCGACCTTGCCCTCCAACACGAGCGTGCCCGGCCGGCGGCCCGCGACGCGATACGCGATCCCGTGCCGCCACCAGAGGTCGATCTCGTTCGTGAACACCTCGAACGCGACCGCGGGCTCGACCTCGACGCGCACGGTCACCGTGACCTGATCGCCTTCGATCATCTCTTACCTCGGGTTCGTTCGACGTGATCCTTGAACGAAGCGAGCTGCACGGTCCAGAACGCCTCGATATCCTCGATCCACGCGCGCAGCTGGGCGAACGGCGCGGGCCGGAGCGTGTAGATCCGTTCGCGGCCGTCGTCCTTGCTCGACGTCTCCACGAGCCCGCTGTCGCGCAGCACGCGCAGGTGCCGGCTCATCGCCGGTTTGCTCGCGCCCAGCGCGTCGGCGAGGTCGCTGGCCCGGCGCGGGCTCTTGCGCAGGAGATCGACCACGCCGCGCCGCGTGCCATCGGCGAGCGCTGCAAGCGTCGCGTCGAGGCTCACTGCCTGGCTTCGCCCTTGCTGCGCATCCGCTGCATGAAGTACCAGCGATGGCCCTCGGGATCGGCCGCCTCGTAGCTGCGATCGGCCCAGTAGTCGTCGCCATAGTCGGTTGTCTTCGGTTCGCCGAGGATCGTTGCGCCGGCGGCGCGTGCGCGCGCGCAGTGGGCATCGACGTCGTCGACGTAGAAGCACAGCTGCGTCGTGTTGACGCCGTCGACCTCCTTCGGTGGCTTGCGCCACGGCCGACCGCGCTCGACGTCGCCGGTCGTGATCAAGGCGCCGCCGAGCACGAGCTCGGAGTGCTCGATCTTGCCCGCTTCGCCGTCGACGCGGAGCTGGACCTCGAAGCCGAACGCCTGGCAGAGGAAGTCGATCGCCTTGGCGGCCTCGCGATAGGTGACGCTCGCCGACATCCGCGGCCAGCCCTTGGGAGGTGGTTTGCTTGCAACGCTCATGAGCACTGGTTAACCCAAAAGTTAATTAAGCGCAAGGTGAAATAGTTAGAGACATTCTACGAGGTGGAGGCGGTGATCGGTCCATGCTGGGTCTTGTAGCTACTCGCGCTGGCACTCGTGCTGTGTGAGCGCTCCGGCTGTCGCAGCTAGCGTTCGAGCGTTGGCTCTCGATCGCGCCGCATGCTGCGGCATCCCAGGCGGGACAGGTCGTCGGGGATCGACTACGCTCGTCCCCGTGAGGCACCGCGAGATCTACATGGCTCTGCTTTCGCGGTCGCTCCGGGACCGCTTGCTCGCCACCCTGGAGGCGGAGGGGATCCTGACGCTCTTGAAGGCGCGTGCGCTGAGCGTGGTCGATGCGACCCCGTTGCCCTATGTGCGTCTCGAAGTCAACGCCGGCGAGGACGGGCTGGTCGCCCATTGCACCGGCATCTGGTTCGACGTCCGGCCCCTGGTCGGCCTCGAGGGCGAAGCAGACTACTATCTTCCCGTGCTCGGCGTATCGCAGGACGCAAGCGGCCCCACGATCGCTCATGAGCTGCTTCATCTGCACGACATGCTGGCGTTGATCGAGCAGGATCCATCGTATCCCGAACGTGCGCTGAAGCTGAGCATCAACAGCATATCGGACCCCTCGGAGATCGAAGGGAGTATTGACTTCGAGCTGTTCAAGATCTTTGCAATGGAGCCGCAGGCGTATCGCCTGGAGTACGAGATGGGCGAGACATGGATCGAGGTATTCGACGCCGGACGCCCGATCCGGTACCACTGCGCGACGGCAGAGGAGCTCGTCGCCATGCGCATGGCTGACTACGTCGCGAGCCTGGAGCGCCGGTATGCCAAGAAGTTTCCAGGCCACGAGGCGACGATCCGGCAAGCGGTGCGAGTGTCGGTGAGCCACCATGGCCGCGCGGTGTTCGGATCACCGGTCTACGAGCAGATCCAGCAGGTGAATGCACAGTCATCGCTGAAGCTCCTCGTGCAGATGCTGCAGAAGAGATCGGGGTGACGCGGCCGAGACCTGGGTCGAGCGACTGCCGTAGGGCCGCGGTGACATCGATCGCGTCCTGGCCGACAACGCGCGCACGCTGATCGCCGAGCGACGTTGACGGGCACCTGACCCACCCGGCGCCGAGGCTGGCCGGTTGCGTCGCCGCAAGATGTCGCGCAAGATGGCAGCTTGCAGCGACGAATCAGACTGGCCGAGCGAACCCATGCGGTCCCGCCGTTTCTGGCGATGGAGTTCAGCAAGCATGCTGCGGCTCTCGAGGCGGAGGGACATCGCATCATCAAGCTCAGTGTCGGCCAGCCTGACTTCGGCGCACCGCCCGCCGTGGTGCGCGCGATGCGCGCGGCACTGGACGAGAGCCGCACGTCGTACACGCCGGCGCTCGGCATCTGGGAGCTGAGGCGGGCGATCGCCAGCCACTATGCGACCCGGCACGGCCTGGAGCTCGATCCGGGGCGCGTGCTCGTCACCGCCGGCGCATCGGCAGCGCTCCTCCTGCTCACGGCCGCGCTGGTCGATCCCGGCGACGAGGTGCTCGTCGCGGATCCGTCGTATCCATGCAACCGGCACTTCCTGTCGAGTTTCGGGGCCGAGGTCCGGCTGGTGCCGACGACGCCGGCGACGCGCTACCAGCTCGACGCCACGCTGCTGCAGCAGCACTGGGGCCCGCGGACGCGCGGCGTCATGGTGGCGACACCTTCCAACCCGACGGGCA
>VBLP01000151.1:0-714 GCA_005887925.1 Deltaproteobacteria bacterium
TCGGCGCGCTGCTCGGTCGCCGGCCGGTGCTGCGCGCCGCCGCGATCGCCGGGCTGGGGGCGGTGCTCGTGGTCATGCCGTCCGCGGTCGACCACCACCAGCGGCCGCGCGGGATCGCCGACGAGCGCGATGCGTACATGGTCGTGCTCGCCGGCTGGGCGCAGCGCGCCGAGGACAACGGCGCCGCGCTCGCCGCGCTGTGGCTGCCGGCGACGATCTGGCGGATCGCCTACTACGGCGACGTGTTCCCCAACACGTACTACGCCAAGTCGGCGGCGATCGCCTGGTGGTCGCAGGGCGCGTACTACGCGTGGATCTACGTCGCGCGCTACTGGCCGCTCGCGCTCGCGCTGCCGTGCCTGGCGTTCGTGCGGCCTCGGCGGCCGATCGCGCTCGAGCTCGCGCTGGCGGTGGTCTACACGCTGTACGTGATGCGGGTCGGCGGCGACTTCATGTTCGGCCGGCTGCTGGTGCCGGTCGCGCCGTTCCTCCTGATCGCGCTCGAGCGCGGCCTCGGCGCGCTGCTCGGTCGCCGGCCGGTGCTGCGCGCCGCCGCGATCGCCGGGCTGGGGGCGGTGCTCGTGGTCATGCCGTCCGCGGTCGACCACCACCAGCGGCCGCGCGGGATCGCCGACGAGCGCGATGCGTACATGGTCGTGCTCGCCGGCTGGGCGCAGCGCGCCGAGGACAACGGCGCCGCGCTCGCCGCGCTGT
>VBLP01000151.1:722-13160 GCA_005887925.1 Deltaproteobacteria bacterium
GCAGCCGGGTCGCCACCGCGATCGAGTGCGAGACCGGGCTGACCGACGCGGTGATCGCGCACCAGGAGCTGCGCGAGCGCGGCCGGGTCGGCCACGAGAAACACGCGCAGCTGTCGTACCTGGTCGCGCGCCACGTCGACTTCGTGCTGACCCGCGACTGGGCCAACGAGGTGCTTCACCTCGACGACCAGCTGCCCGACGCGCCGATCGAGCTCGGCCGGATCCGCGGCCGCGTGATCACCTGGGATCCGACGATCATGGCGGCGCTCGCCGAGCGCGGCGTCCGCATCCCCAACGTCCCCGAGATGATCGACCGCTACCTCGAGCGGCTCGCAGACCTGCCGCTGGCGACGGTGCGCCGCGACTGGGAGCGGTTCCAGCGCCTGTATTTTGCCCGGGTCGACGATCCCGGGCGCGAGATGCCGTTCCGCGCGCGCCTGGCCGAGGGCCGATAGCCACCTGCAACCGCCGGCGAGATGGTAAGCATGCGCGTGGCCCGCGCCGCTTCCGACCCCGCGCCCGTGACCCCGTCCGACGATCTGCGCACGCCGAGCGCCGGCGACATCGAGCGCTGGATCTACGCGTACCTCGAGCACGCGCCGCTGTCGCTCACGCTGCGCGAGATCAACCGGCTGATCGCGATCGAGGCGGTCGGCAGCGCGCGCCGGCCGGTGCTCGACGTCGGCTGCGGCGACGGCTTCTGGTGGACGCTGCGCGCCGGCGACCACCGCGAGGTCTACGGCATCGACATCTCGGCGCGCGAGATCGCGCAGGCCCGGACCCGGATCCGCGCGGCCCTGACCGACGTGTCGCGCGAGCGGCCGTTCCCCGGCGTCGAGTTCGAGGAGATCATCGGCAACTGCTCGCTCGAGCACGTGCCCGACATCGACGCGGCGCTGTCGAACCTGCGGCGGGCGGCGGCGCCGGGCGCGCGGCTCCTGATGTTCATGCCGACGCCGCGCTGGGCGTACCAGGGCCGGATGCAATCGTGGCTCCTGGCGCGCGCGCCGCGCGTCGCGATGAGCCTGGCCGGCGCGCTCAACGGCTTCTTCCAGCACTGGCACCTCTACGACGCCAAGGTCTGGACCCGGCTGCTGGCGCAGAACGGCTGGCAGGTCCGCGCGGCGTACGGTCTGGGCTCGCGGCGCTCGGAGTTCCTGTTCCGCGCCTTCCTGCCGCCGGCGTTCGTCGAGTTCGTCGCCAAGCAGCTCACCGGGATCTATCCCTCGAAGCTCGCGCGGCTGCTGCCGCGCGCCGTCCTGGCCCCCGCCGTGCGCCTCGTGCAGTGGGCGGTGTCCGATCCGCTCGTGCCGGTCGATTCGCCGACGGCGTACGAGTACCTGATCGTCGCCGACGCCGCGGAGCCGGCGCGATGACCGCGCCGCACGCCGACTACTTTGCCAACCACGCGCGGGCGCGGCAGTTCCCGTGGACCTTGTACCACCTGCCGCTCGAGCGCGACCTCGCGCGCTTCCTCGGCCAGATCGCCGGCGAGCACCCGGCGGGCGAGGTGCTGATCGTCGGCTGCGGCCTGCTCCACGAGCTCGACGCCGCACCGCCGGGCCTGACCTTCCACGTCGCCGACATCGACGAGCGCGCCGTCGCCGCCGTGCTCGCCCGCCGCGATCCGCGGATCACCGGCGGCACCGTCGTGGCGGCCGAGGCGCCGATCGACCGCCTCCTCGGCATCGGCCGCGGTCGCCGCAGCCATGGCGGCGCGAGCGCGCGTGCGCTGGACCGGCCGGCGTTCGCCGCGATCTACGCCAAGGAGGTCATCGAGCACGTCCTGGCCTGGCCGACCTGGCTGACCGGGCTGCGGCGCTCGCTGGTGCCGGGTGGGCGGCTCTGGCTGTCGACGCCCAACTACGGCGAGCCGTGGCTGCCCGCGCTCGAGTCGACCGTGCTCGAGCTCGTCGCGCGGCGCTCGGGGTTCTCGCGGCGCGATCTCCATCCCACGCGGTTCTCGCGCGGCTCGCTCGCCCGCGGCCTGCGCGCCGCCGGCTTCGAGGACGTCGCGGTCCACGTCACCCCGACGCGGCTCGCGCTGACCGCGTGGTCGCGCGCCCCGCGGTGATGCGCGCCATGTCTCGCTCTGGCGCTACCTCGCGATCACGCCTGGCGAGCTCGCCGCCGGCTCGAACCGCTCCTGGTAGATCCGCAGGATGTCGGCGGCGGTCTCCTCGATCGCGCGGTTGGTGACGTCGATGACCGGCCAGTTGGCGTGCTTGCGGAAGATCTCCCGCGAGTAGGCGATCTCGTTGTCGATGTGGGCGCGCTGGCCGTAGCTCGAGTCGTGTGGCATGCCCAGGTGAGACAGGCGGGCCTGGCGGATCCGCATCAGCATGTCGGGCTGGACGATCAGGCCGAACACCTTGCGGTCGTCGACCTGCGACAGCTCCTCGGGCGGATCGACGCCGAGCACCAGCGGCACGTTGGCGACCTTGAGGCCGCGCTGCGCGAGGTAGGTCGACAGCGGCGTCTTCGACGTCCGCGAGATGCCGACCAGCACCAGGTCGGCCTTGGGCAGGTTGCGCGGCTCGGCGCCGTCGTCGTTCTTGACCGCGAACTCGACCGCCTCGATCCGCCGGAAGTAGTCGTCGGTGATCGAGTGCAGGAGGCCCGGCACGCCGGCCGGGCCGAGCCGAGGTACATCGCGAGCTTGCTGATCAGCGCGCCGATCAGATCGACGGTCTCGAGGTTGTAGCGCTCGATCAGCTTGCTGATCAGGTCGCGCTCCTCGGCGTTGACCACCGTGAACACCACCAGCGCGCGGAGCTCGGACGCTTTTTCCAGGATCTGCTCGAGCTCGCTCTCGAGCCGGACCCGCGAGTGCAGGCGGATCTGCACCGGCTCGCTGAACTGCAGCGTCGCCGCGCGGACCATACGCTCGGCAGTCTCGCCGGTGGCGTCGCTGATGATCATGACCGTCTTCATCAGCAAGTTCTATATCATGCACCTCCGGGTGCGTCGCGGTCCCAGTGAACGGCCGGCCCTGGCCCTCGGAGCGGTGGTCACAGCACCGGCAGCGAGCGCGGCCGGGTCCCGGAGCGGCCGCCGCGGTCGACCACGCGCGGGCACTCGGGGTCCGGCGCGGACGGATCGCCGGTCACGTGCGCGCTGACCACCTTGCAGCCGCCGCGGCACAGCGCGTGATACTCGCAGCTCGCGCACGGCTCGCGCGCGTCGCGCCAGCGGCGGAACGCGCCGAACGCGCCGGGCGCATCCCAGTACGCGCCGAGCTCGGTGATCTGCGGGCGCGCGCCGCCGGCGGCCGGCGGTGGCGGCGCCGCGAAGCTGCACGCGGTGAGCTGGCCGCCCGGCTTGGCGCCGACCAGGAAGTCGCCGCCGGTGCAGCCGTAGACGCAGAGCTCGGCGAGCAGCGCGCGGTCGGGGCGGTGATGCGCCAGCATCGGCGTGTACGAGCAGTCGACCTTGAC
This sequence comes from Deltaproteobacteria bacterium, assembly GCA_005887925.1. Classification (GTDB taxonomy): domain Bacteria; phylum Myxococcota_A; class Polyangia; order Haliangiales; family Haliangiaceae; genus JABFXX01. The sequence continues at coordinate 4,160 of VBLP01000151.1, forward strand.
CCGCACGGCGTGGCGGCGGGCCGCGGCGAGCACCGCCGGGAGCAGCGCGCGGTGCTGGGCGTCGCTGCAGCGCAGCTCGTCGTATGCGCGGGCGCCGCGGCCCGACGGCTTGAACCGGAGCAGCTCGACCTCCGACAGCCGGTGCCGGGCGGCATACGCGAACAGCGCGTCGAGCTCGGCGAAGTTCGCGCGGGTGACCACCACGTTGATGCCGATCTCGCGCTTGACCCGGCGCAGCGCGCGGATCGCCGCATCGGCGCGCGCGAAGCCATCGAAGCCGCGCACGGCGGCGTAGGTCGGGCCGAGCCCGTCGAGCGAGACGTTGATCTGGCCGAAGCGATCGCAGATCGCCAGCAGCCGCTCGAGCCCGGCCAGCCCCGACGTCGTGAGGTTGGGCACGATGCCGCGGCGCCGCGCGTGATCCGCGAGCTCGCCCAGCCACGGCAGCACCGCACTCTCGCCGCCGCCGAGCGCGACGTGGAACACGCCCGCGTCCGCGAGCTGGTCGATCGCGCGCCGCCACTCCGCCAGCCCCCACTCGCCCGGCGCACCTCCCGGCGACGCGCCGGTGTAGCAGCCGCGGCAGCCCGCATCGCAGCGGTTGGTCAGCTGCAGGTGCGCCTCGAGCGGCGCGCTGAGCGGCACGTCGCCGACGGCGGTCTCCGGCTCCGCCCAGATCGCCGGCTCCGCGGCGAGGCCCGCGACGTCGCGACGGCCGGCCAGGCCCACGCGGCGCGCGAACGCGCGATCGACGAACACCAGCGCGCGCGGCACGGTGAGCTGGACGATCGCGCCGAACCGCTCGAGCCGCGATCGCCGCGGCGGGTGCGCCCGCGCCGCGCGAGCTCGCTCGACGATCGCCCCCGCGGCGTCGAGGCCGCACCTCATGTGGCGAGCTTCATCCAGCGACCCCCGCGGCAAGCTCACGCGGCAAACCTCATCCAGCGATCCTCCACGCGACAAGCTCACGCGGCGAACTTCCGGCGCGAATCCCACGACAGCCGGAACAGCCCGCACGAGCTACGCAGGCTCCTCCGGCCTCGGCGCGGCCGGCTCGACGGCAACGGACCGCCGCCAGCGCAGCAGCGCACCGATCACCGGCGTCACCGCAGCCAGCACCGTCGCGCCGACCAGCAGGAACGTCACGTCGACCCCCAGGCTCGACGAGTTGGGGTTCATCCCCCACTTGATCGCCAGGATCCGGCCGCGTCGCATGGCTCCGACTGTATCGCACCGTAGCCTGTCGTCTGCCAACGATCGATCAGGTCCGTTCGAACGTGCTAGATTTGGGTGTGCTGACCATCGAGCTCCGAGACGGTCGTGGCGCGACGCCGATACAGTTCGACGTCCTTGCTGCGAGCGGTCTTCCGGGCGCGGTAGCACAGTCTCAGCTTGAGCTGGCACGGCAGCTCGCTCCGGCCATGGGGATCAAGTACTACTTCCTCGTCACACTGGACGAGATCCGTGGCTGGGACGTAGCAAGCGGGAATCCCGTGTTCTTCGAGTCGACGCCGAAGGTTCTTGCGGCCTATGCCACCGCCGGGGATGTAAGGAGAGCTGGACCGAGCTACCTTGCCGCGCTTGTTCAAGCATGGGTGTCGGATCTGGCGTCTCGCTGGAAGAGCAAGACCTCCCCTGCTCCTGGAGAGACCGCATTGCATACGAGCGGTGCGCTCGACGTGATTCGCACGAGCGAGCAGGCCACCACCGGTAGCCTGTGATCACGCTCTATGTCGAATGTCCCTTCGTGCTCCAGCTTGCACTGAAGCAGGAGCACGCAGAGGCTTGTGAGCGGATCGTGAACGGTGTCGCGGGTGGTGCCTTCGAGATCGCGCTACCGATCGTTGCTCTTGTCGAACCGCTCTATGTGCAGCGCGGAAACTTCAACGAGCGCAGGGAGGTAGTCCGTCTGTGGCGGCAACAGGTTGCGCAGCTCAAGCGAACCAGCTCGACCGTGCACCAGGACGCGGTGGCTGCGATGGAGGAGGCGCTGGTCAAGGCCGCCCCCATCGACGACGAGGAGCGGACGAACATCGCCGATGCGATCACCCGACTCTCGGGCATATGTCGATTGCTGCCATTTCACGCGCGCTTGTTCGGGGGGGGCTTCGGCATCGAAAGGACCGTGGGCTTGACGTCGGTCGATGCGCTGGCCGTCGCCACGATCCTGGATGATGCCAGGACGATGAGCACCGATCGGGTGTTTCTTTCTCTCGACAAGAAGTCGATGACGCCCGTAGTTCCGGAGTTGAAGGCCGTGGGCGTTCACATCTGTAACGAACCGGCTGCTCTGGAGGCCTGGTTCAACGCGCGTGGGGTGACCTTGTGATTCATTCTCCTGCGATCCAGCAGCCGACTGGTTGACTCAGACGTCGGGGCCGAAGCGGACGGTCTCGACGAGGGCGTCGATCAGGTTGTCGCGGGTCAGCGCGACGTAGGCGAGGGCGACGACGCCGGCGAGGCAGGCGATGACGTGGGCGACGGCGCGCAGGCGGCGCGGGCGGCCGCGGGCGCGGAGGCGCTCGAGCGTGGCGCCGGAGAGCCAGGTCAGGGCGACGCCGCCGGCGCAGATCGTGGCGACGGCGGGTGCGATCAGGCGGTGCGCGGTGAACGCGATGCCGGTGAGGACGATCGCGACGGGGGCGAGGAAGGCGACCTCGATCGGCGGGCGCAGCGCGGACCGCCGGGTGCCGGGTGGGCTGCGCAGGATCGCCTCGGCGAGCGAGGCGAGCAGGCCGGCGAACGCGGCGGCGATCGCGAGCCACGCGGCGGCGTACCAGCGGCCGCGGCGACGGCCGCGGGCGGCCGCGGCGAGCAGGTCATCGCGCACGATCCGATCGGCGGGCTCGGCGATCGACAGGCGAGCGGCGAGCGCCTCGGCGCGCGACCAGTCGTGGGCGTCGAGCGCACTGCCGACCGCGCCGCGCAGCGCATCGCGGGCCTGGGGCAGCGTCGGCCAGCGTGCGGTGATCGCGGCGTAGCGCGCGTCGGCCTCGGCGAGCTGGCCGGCGCGGCGCAGCCAGTCGGCGAGCCACAGTGCGGCGCGCGGGGCGCCCGGCCACGCCGCGGCGGCGAGCCGATCGCCCCGGCGGATCACGGCCTCGGCCGGCTCGGCATCGGCGCGGGCGATCAGCTGCGCGAGCTCCTGCGCCAGCGCCGCGGTCTCGCCGTGGGGTCCGATCAGCTCGCGCAGCGCGGCCGCCCGGCGAGCCGCGGAAGCCGCGACGCGCGCCGACGGATGATCGGCGGTGATCCGGTCGTACAGCGCGACCGCACGACCCGGATCGTCGAGCTTGTCCTCGCACGCGCGCGCGGCGGCGAACAGGACATCGGGATCGCCGTCACTGCGCGGCGCGCCCATGACCGCAGCCACGGCACGCTCGATCCGGCCGCGATCGTCGGAGCTCAGCGCATCGAGCAGCGCAGCGCGTCCGCTCGTGGGCGCGACAGGCGGCGATGGATTCGAGCCTGCCTGGGCGTACGAGGGGATGCCAGCGAGCCCGATGGCCAGCAGGATGACAGCGATGCGCACGGACTGCCGGGGTCTCACGGCAACCGCAGCATGTCGCAACTGCACACGTCGCGGCAAACCGGGCGACGAGCACCCGGCTCGAACCTGTTGCGTGCTGGCGCAGCGAGGCGAAGAAACCAGGCCTCGGGCTAGCAAGTGGACGCTGCATCGAGGCGCTCGCGAGACGTCAACGCGCGCCGTGCCGTGGGCGTCCGCGAGCGGATGGGTCGGGGCGGCGACTGTAACCAGGAGTGGCAGGTCATGCCCCGCACGTACCAAGGACCGTTCGCGCGTGCGTCGGTGGTGATTCGGCAGGCGCTGCCCCGACGCCATCCGCGCAGCAGCCCACGGCGCGGCGCGCGTGTACGCGTTCTCCTGCGCGCCACGCTACACGCCGCCGGCTAGTCATGGTCGCCGCCGGATTCGCCGCGGTGGATGCCGAGCGCGCGCAGCTTCTTGTGCAGGTTGGTGCGCTCGATGCCGAGCGCCTGCGCGGTGCGCGAGATGTTCCATTCGAACTCGGCGAGCCGGATCCGGATGAACTCGGACTCGACCTCCTCGCGGAACTCGCGCAGGCTCTTGCCGGCGTAGCGGCCGAGGTCGATCGCGGTCTGCGGGCCGGTCTGGCGGGTCTGGCCCGGCGGTCGCGGGCCGCCGAGGTAGGGCGGCAGGTCCTTCTCGCGGATGACGTCGTCGGACATGATGACGAGCCGCTCGACGACATTGCGCAGCTCGCGCACGTTGCCCGGCCAGTCGTACTGCTTGAGCCGCTCGAACACCGGCTCGTCGACCGGCTTGTAGCCCAGGCCGTTCTCCTCGCAGCACTCGCGGACGAACGACTCGACCAGGAGCGGGATGTCGTCGGCGCGCTCGCGCAGGTCGGGCGAGCGGATCGGCACGACGTTGAGCCGGAAGTACAGGTCCTCGCGGAACGTGCCGTCCTTGACCATCTGCTCGAGGTCGCGGTTGGTCGCGGCGACCACGCGGCACTCGGTGCGCAGGCTCTTCTCGCCGCCGACCCGCGTGAACTCGCCGGTCTGCAGCACGCGCAGCACCTTGGCCTGCGCCGGCAGCGCCATGTCGCCGATCTCGTCGAGGAAGATCGTGCCGCCGTCGGCGACCTCGAACAGGCCGCGCTTCTTGGCGATCGCGCCGGTGAACGCGCCGCGCTCGTGGCCGAACAGCTCGCTCTCGATCAGCTCGGGCGGGATCGCCGCGCAGTTGACCTTGACGAACGGCCCTCCGGACACGCTGCTGTTGCGGTGGATCGCGCGCGCGATCAGCTCCTTGCCGGTGCCGCTGTCGCCGGTGATCAGCACGCGGCTGCGGGTCGGCGCGACCTTGGCGATCTGGCGCCGCAGGTCGGCCATGATCGGGGTCCCGCCGAGCAGCTCCCAGCGCGCGTCGACCGCGCGGCGCAGGTCGTGGACCTCGCGCCACATCCGGCGGCGCTCGAGCGCGTTGCGCGCGGTCACCATCACGCGGTTGCGGTCGAGCGGCTTCTCCATGAAGTCGAACGCGCCGAGCCGGGTCGCCGCCACCGCGTCCTCGATCGTGGCGTGACCGGAGATCACCACGACCGGGATCTCGGAGGTCACGGGCGACATGCCGTCCTCGCCGCGCGCCTTGAGCGTGCGCAACAGCTCGAGGCCGTTGTCATCGCCGAGCTTGACGTCGAGCAGGATCAGGTCGATCGGAGCGCGCTCGAGGATCACGATCGCCTCGGCGATCGAGCCGGCCTCGTGGACGACGTGGCCCTCGCCCTCGAGGACCATGCGCAGGGTACGGCGGATGTTCTTCTCGTCGTCGATGATCAGGATCGGCTCGAGCGTCTGGGGAGCGGCGTCGGTCATGGCGGGGGCCTCTCGGGCTCAGCGTCGGGGTCCGGGGCGTCCGGTCCATCGCCGCGCGCGGCGGCGTGCAGGTGGTCGGCGTCCGCGTCCGCGTCGCGCGGGCGGGCGGGGCGCGCCGGCGCGGTGCCGTCCTCGCGCTCGAAGCGGTCACGGCGCCGCCGGTTCCACCAGAACACCACCGCGAGCACGATCAGGCCGGCGCCGAGGTACATCGGGCGGCGGTCGACCGGCGGGCGGTCCGGCGTGACGACGATCGGCGGCAGCTTGATCCGCGAACCGTCGTCGAGCCGCGGCGGCAGCTGCGGCGCGTTCGGGTCGACCGGCTGCATCGTCGACGTCGGCGGCGGGGCGGGCTCGTCGGGCTGGGCCTCGGCGGGGATCGGGTCGCCGAGGACCAGCGCGGCGCAGGCGGCGAGCGCGGCGACGGTCAGCCGAAGCACAGCCACACCCGTTGGCCATTCTCCACCCCGAGCCGCCGGCGGGCGCTGTCGGGGATGCCGACCGCGTCCGGGCCCATCGGGATCACGCGGGCGCCGATCGCGCGGAACGCCGGCCGCGCGCCCGGGGTCTCGACCGCGAGCACCGCCCACGGCCGCTCGCCGTCGGCGTGCTCGACCAAGGTGACCACGACCTCGCGGGCGTCGCGCACCACCGTGATGTCGTCGGTGCGCGCCAAGAAGTGCGGTCCACCGTCGAACGGATCGATCTCCGATGATCGCGCGGACGTCGTCGGGCAGGAGCTCGGTGTGGATCGGATCGGACGGGAACAGCGCGTGGATGAACTCCTTGGTCTCGCGCGACCGGCGGTCGGCTTCCAGGTAGTTGAGCCCGGTGAACTTGCGGCCGAGCGCCTCCCACAGCTTCGAGGTGCCGTCGGTCTCGAGCGGCGGCAGCAGCTCGGACAGCACCTGGTCGCGAAACCACGGCCGGTGCATGCGGATGAACAGGAACCGCATGTAGGACAGCGTCTTGCCCAGCGCCTCGCTGCTGCGACGGTACTCGGGCAGGAGGATCAGGCCGCCGATCTCCGTCGGGCCGTTGTAGTTGTAGCCGATGCGCAGCGTGGGATGGATGAAGTGCTTGTCGAGCGCGACCGAGTAGCGCTCGTCGTTCTCGACCCGGTAGAAGATGTGCGGCGCGCGCTTGGTGCCGTGCTGCGCGTAGATCATCGACGTGCCGATGATGCGGTGCTGCGCGAGATCCTCGAGGACGAACAGGAACTCGCGCTCGGAGACCGGCACGGCCTCCGCGAACGACTTGTCGGACCGCTCGAGGATGGTCTCGATGTCGGCGCGGTCGGCGGGCAGGTTGACGGTGTTGAGATGCTGGGCGACCGCCAGCACCTCATCGACATCCTCTCGATACGATTGACGAATCCGAAACATGCAGGACGCCTGCACCGTACCACGGCGGGTGGGCGGCCGCTCAGGAGTCGGCACGCCGGCGAAACGTCTCGACCTGGATCCCGAGGCGGTGGAGCCAGCGGTAGACCTGCGTCCGGCGGGTGTGGAGCGCCTTGCTGACGGCCAGCACGTTGCCGTGGTGCAGGGTCAGGAGGCCGATCAGCTGCTCGCGGAGCTCGTCGTCGGAGCTCCGCGCGACCGCGCCCACCGGGGCCGCGCCGGGCGGCGTTCCATCGCCGGGCGCCGGCTGCTGCGAGGTCGGCTCGGAGCGCGGTCCGCGGCGCAGCGTCTCCGGCAGGTGGCCGGCCTCGATCACGCCGCTGGTCGCCAGCGCCACCGCGGTGGTCAGCACCTTCTCGAGCTCGCGGATGTTGAGCAGCCAGTCGTGGCGCAGCATCGCGCGCAGCGCCGCCGGCGCGAACCGGACCTGAGGCCCGCCGGGGATCAGCGCGAGCAGCCGGCGCGCCAGGAGGCCGAGGTCGACCCGGCGCTGGCGCAGCGGCGGCAGCGCGATCGTGAGACCGAACAGCCGGGCGTAGAGGTCGCGGCGGAACTGGCCGGCCGCGACCAGCGCCTCGAGGTCGCGCAGCGTGGCGGCGCACAGCCGGACGTCGACCTTGACCGGGTGGTCGACTCCGACCGGCACGACCTCGCGCTCCTGCAGCACGCGCAGGAACGCGGCCTGCGATGCCGGCGGCAGCTCGCCGACCTCGTCGAGGAACAGCGTGCCGCTGTCGGCGCTGCGCACCAGCCCCAGGCGCTCGCCGACCGCGCCGGTGAACGCGCCGCGGCGGTGGCCGAACAGCTCGGCCTCGATCAGGTTGGGCGGCAGCGCGCCGCAGTTGACCGCGACGAACGCGCCGCTGCGCCCGGACAGCTCGTGGAGCGCGCGCGCGACCAGCTCCTTGCCGGTGACGGTCTCGCCCTGCAGCAGCACCGACACCTCGGTCGGCGCCACGCGGCCCAGCGTCGCGAACTGCTCCGCGAGCGCGCCGTCGTAGGTCTGCAGCGCCGGGACGCCGCCGGGCAGCGCCGCGTCGTCGATGTCGCCGGGCGCGTTGCGCTCGACCGCCACGTTGCGGAACACGAAGAACGTGTGGCCGAGCTCGATCACCGCGCCGTCGCCGATCACCAGCCGGCGGGTGACCGCGCCGTCGACGACCGCGCCGTTCTTCGACTCGGGGTCGTCGAGCAGCCAGCCCGACGAGCCGCGGACCAGCCGGCCGTGGCTGCTCGACATCCGGCGGTCGGGGATCCGCAGCTCGAGGATCCGCCGGCCCTCCACCGTCAGCCGCTGCACCGAGCGCTCGGCGCGCCCGAACCTGACCTCGTCGACGTCGTCCAGCAGGTGCCGCGATGACGGCGCCTGCGGCTCGTCGCTGATCGCGACCAGCACCAGCTGGGGCCGGGCGCTCGGCGCCGCCTCCTCCTCGGCACGGCCGAGTGAAATACTCGTGATCGTCGTATCCACGGTCGATAGCGCGCGCGGCGCGCACCCATTCTACGGCAACACGCTCGCGATCGCGCGGGGAAGCGCGCGCAGCCCGGCGGTCGCCTCGGTCAGCCAGGCGCCGAGGCCGCGGGGCAGCCGCTCGACCGCCAGGTCCGGGGCCTGGACGATCCGGATCAGCTTGCCGTGCGTCGTCGCGCGCCGCGCGTTCTCGGCGTCGATCCAGTCCAGGATCTGCGGCAGCGCCTTGACCGTGGCCTGCTTGATGTCGTGCATCAGGAGGACGTTGCGGCCGTAGGTGCGGCCGAGCTCCCCGGTGACGTAGCGGACCGCCCGCGCGGCATCGCCGTGCTTCCACTCCTGGGGATCGAGGTCCCAGTGGAAGTGCACGAGGTGGCGCTCGGCGAGCATCGCCTCGACGCGATCGCAGCGCACGCCGAACGGCACCCGGAACCACGCGGTCGGCACCCCGGCGGCCTGCTCGATGGTGGCCTTGCCGTCGTCGAGGTCCTTCGCGGCGGCGGCCTCGGTCGCGCGGCACAGGTCCTTGTGGGTCATCGTGTGGGTCGCGATCACGTGGCCCTCGCGCAGGATGCGCCGGATGACGGCGGCGACCCGGGGACTCTTGTTGCCGGCCATCTCGCCGACCATGAAGAACACGGCGTGGACGTGGTGGCGGGCGAGCGCGTCGAGGACGAGCGGCGTGGTCCTGGGGTTGGGGCCGTCGTCGAACGTGAACAGGACCTCGGGGCCGCCCGAGGTGGAGTCGCCGGCTGCCGGCGTC
>VBLP01000048.1:0-20227 GCA_005887925.1 Deltaproteobacteria bacterium
CAAGGCTCTCGACTTCGTCACTCATCCGAGCCGGTGCGATGACTACGACGACGCCGACTTCTACCGCGAGCAGGTCGAGAAGGAGGAGCGGCTGGCCGGGCTGCGCTGAAGCTCTACGTGCGCGAGGTGCTGAAGCCGTACGTGCGCACTAACAGCAAGCCGCTCACCAGCCCCCTCGTGCATCAGGACAAGGTGTGGAGCGCTGTGTTCAGCCCCGACGGCACACGCGTGGTCACCGCGAGCTTAGACAAGACCGCGCGGATATGGGACGCGGCGAGGGGCAAGCCGCTCACCAGCCCGATGGTGCATGAGGAGGTGGGGCGCGCCGTGTTCAGCCCCGATGGCATGCGCGTGGTCACCGCAGGCAGTGACGGGACCGCGCGGGTGTGGGACGCGGCGACCGGCCTGCCGCTCACCAGGCCGCTCGAGCATCAGTTAGGCGTAAGGAGCATCGCGTTCAGCCCCGACGGCACGCGCATAGTCACCGCGAGCGAGGACCGAACCGCGCGGGTGTGGGACGCGGCGACCGGCCTGCCGCTCACCAGCCCGCTCAAGCATCAGGTCGGCGTCGTGAGCGCCACGTTCAGTCCCGACGGCACGCGCATAGTCACCGCGAGCGAGGACCAAACCGCGCGGGTGTGGGACGTCCCACTCGACACGGGACCACTCGACAAATGGTCGGCCGTGGCTGAACGCAGCCCCTTTGTGCTCACCGATCAGGGCGTGCTCATGCGCCGCTTGCCCCCGCGCGTGCAGACGCATTCGGACTGACGAAGGGTGCCGACTGGCGGCGGACGTCCGCACGACGTGGCCCCGTCGATCGTCACGCGCGCGAGACACAACTCCCTGTCCTCGGTTGACGTAACTGCCAGATCGGCGACGCAGCCCCGGCGCGGAGGCGAGCCACAAGTCGCCGGGGCGAGCGCCATCGGCCGCCGAAGAGAATCGCGTGCGTTCATGCCTGCAGCACTGGATCCATTGTCACGGCGTTGGCACAACCAACGGGATCCAGCGGGACGGAACGGACTACGATGGGATCATGCCGGGGAGAAGTACGCGTGAGGGTTGCAGTGCGTCGACGACAAACAGGTTTTCGATCGCCCCTCACGGGTGTGCGCCCCGATCTGCCTGGCGCTGCTTTGGCTCGACGTCATGGTGAATAATGCAGGCTGCCCCGACCCGCGCCTGCTGCGGATCAGCGCGCGCCCCTGGCGAGCCAGGCCGCGAGCCGGGGCGCGAGCAGCTGCTGGGCCGCGACGCACTGGTCGAAGCCCTCGATGCCGCGCGCGATCAGGCGCTCGGCGCCGGGCAGCTTGCCGAAGTGCTCGCGGACGAACGCGAGCGCATCGTCGCGCTGGGCCGGATCGCAGCCGCGCAGGAACACGTTCGATAGCCCGGCCACCAGGTTCTTTTCCGGGTACCGCGCGAGCAGCTCGGAGAGACGCTCGCGGAAGTACGCGTCGACGACCTTGAACTGCGCGCGACCGCGGCCCGCGAACACCAGCGGGAACACCTCGGCGAGCTCGATCCGCGCGTCGAGCGCGAGGGCGAGCGCCGCGCGCAGCCGTTTCTCGTCGGAGACCCGCGACACCGCGCGCAGCAGGTCGCCGCGCAGCTCGGGGCTGGTCTCGACCGGCGCCGCGGCGAGCAGATGGTCGAACGTCGCCGGATCGGCGTCGGCGGCGATCTCGAGGATCGCACCGCGGTTGGCCGACGGCAGCGAGCGCCAGTTCTTCGCCAGCGCGACCGCCGCGGCGCGCAGCGACGCATCGCCGCTCCACGCCACCAGCGAGACCACCGCCGCCCGCGAACGCTCGGCGTCGATGTCATCGCCCGGGCGCAGCTGCCAGCCCAGCGCGCGGCCAGTCGGGCCGAACACCCGGCGGATCCAGGCGTCGAGCCGGGCCAGCTGGTCGCCGCTGACCAGGCGGCGTGCGCGGTCCGCCGAGCCGACCGCGGCGCCGGTCGCGATCCGGTTGTGCTCGGCGAGCATCCGGGGCACGAACGACATCTCGAGCCCGATGTCGAGCTCGCCGGTCGCCGCGAACGCCGACACGTCGCCAAAGACGATCAATCGCTCGGCGGCCGTCAGCTGCTTCCACCCGCGATCGCGCAGCGCGACCAGCGCGGCCTCGGGCTGCGAGATCCGGTAGTAGCCGCGGCCGCCGGCGTTGGCGAATACCCAGGCCGGGCAGCTCTTCGCATCGAGCGTCAGCTCGGTGCTCGCCCCGGTCAGCTCCGTGCAGGTCTCGCCGCGCGCGCCGCCGCGATCGTAGGCGACGCAGATCGGGATCTGCCATGGCGTACCCTCCGGCGTCGGCGGCGAGCCCGGCCGGACGTAGCGCCGCTGCGCCAGGCTCAGCTTCGGCGGCTGGCCCGCCTCGCAGCGCAGCTCGCTGCGCACCACCGGCGCGCCTGCCTGGTCGAGGAACGAGCGGAACGCCGGGCCGACATCGCGGCCCGCGACCTCCGAGATCGCAGCCTCGAAGTCCGCCGACGTCGCGTTGCCGAAGCGGTGCTTGGCCAGGTACGCGCGCACCCCATCGCGGAACTTGTCCGGGCCGATCGCGTGCTCGAACATCGCCAGCAAGCTGGCGCCCTTGTTGTAGGTGATGCCGTCGAACGCCTGGAAGATGTCGCCGACATTGGCGATCGGCTGCCGCACCCGGCGCGCGGTGACCACGCTGTCGGCCTGCAGCGCCGTCTCGCGCTCGGCGGTGCCCAGCAGATCCGGATGCCACGCCGGATCGAACTGCCCCACCACCTTGGCCCCGAGCCAGCTCGCGAAGCCCTCGTTGAGCCAGATGTCGTCCCACCACGCCGTCGTGACCAGGTCACCGAACCACTGGTGCGCCAGCTCGTGCGCAGCGACATCGACCCACGCGAACCGCTCGCCCGGCGTGATGTGGTCCGGATCGCGCTGGATCAGCCGCGCGCCGTACGTGATCAGGCCCGCGTTCTCCATCGCGCCGCCGACGAGCCTCGGCCGCGCCAGCTGGTCGAGCTTGTCATAGGGGTACGGGATGGCGAAGTAGTCCTCGAGCAGCTGGACGATCTTCGCCGACGTCTCGGCCGCCCACTTCGCCTCCCGGGCGTGGCCCTTGAGCGCGATGATCCGGATCGGCGTCCCCGCGCGGGTCTTGCCGGCATCGACGATCTCGTACGGTCCCACCCCGAACGCGATCAGGTAGCTCGGCAGCGGCCGGGTCGGCGCGAAGCTGACCCGCCTGGTCGTGGCGTCGACCGCCGTCTCCCCGGTCGCGGCCGTGTTGGCCACCGCCACCAGGTCCCTCGGCACGTCGAGCGTCAGCTGCCACGGCACCTTGCTGTCCGGCTCGTCGAGGCACGGGAACACCCGGCGGGCCGAGATCGACTCGAACTGGGTCTCGATGTACGGCACGCCGTCGAACGCGTGGCGATACGCGCCCGTCCCCTGCACCAGGTCGAAGCCACCGCTGTACTCCATCGCGATCGTGACCGGCCCCGGATCGACCGGCTCGGCCGGATGCAGCGACAGCAGGTCCTCTCCCACCGCCGCCACGTCGACCTGCATCGCTCCGCCGCCCGCACCCTCGCCGCGCGTGAGCCTGGCCGCCGTCACCTTCAGGCCGCGGCCATGCAGCCAGAACCCCTTCGAGCGCTCGCCGACCCTGCCCGCGATCTCGATCGATCCCGTGAAGCCATCGCGCGCCGGGTCGATCGCCAGCCGCGCGCGATACCCCGTCGGCACGAAGTTGCGCGGCAGCCGCAGCGTCGGCTGCGGTGGATCCAGCGCCGGCGCAACGGGCGCCGCTGCCACCGAAGCCGGTGCCGGCGCCGGCGGAGGCGATGGTGGTGCAGCGCGATCGGCGCCCGGCCTGGGCGTCGAACCGCACGCAGCGAGCAAGCAGACCAGCAGGGGCATCGGGCGAGACGACATGCGCCAGAGGCTACGCCGGATGGCCGCCGCGTTGCACCCTCTCGCCCAACGACGGGAGTGAGGATGGCGACGAGTGCGCGGCCAGCGGCGGTTAGCAGCGCTCCCACGCGCGCACCAGCATGGCCGCGCGGCGCGGCGATAGAGTATTGTTTACTCAAAAATTCACCAAGAGGTCGAGGATGTCTGTGATTCGTCGTATGAGCTTGGGTATCGTGATGGTGTGCGCTGTTGCGGGCGGCGTGGTCATCACGCATTCCACACCCGCGATGGCGTCGATCGATCCGGCGTGGTGCACGTTGCACGCGACCGGCGGCAACAGCTACACGCTGACGTGCACCGACTACTCGGGTGGCAACTCGGCGTGGCACCTCGAGCTGAGCTGCCAGCGCGGCAACGGCACCACGTTCAACGCCGACGGCACGAACGCCTACGGGACCAGCTACTCGCAGGCGTCGTGCGGCACCGCCGAGGCTCTCGACTGGTGGCTCGTCAATTTGTACTAGACCTTGATCAAGCCCTCGCGAATGCATTTTGGGGTCTCACTGGTGCGCGCCAACAGCGGAGTCGACAACGCCTGAGGACCCAAACTGTTAATTCGGAAACGTCGAGCGCGGGTGCTACCGTGAGCGGCTGGCCCGCGGCTCGGGCCGGCGCGTGCTGGTGATCGACCGCCGCCCCCACGTCGCCGGCAACGCCTACGATCACCTCGACGGCGCCGGCGTGCGGGTCCACCGCTACGGGCCCCACGTCTTCCACACCAACTCGCGCGACGTCTTCGACTACCTCGGCCGTTTCACGGCGTGGCGGCCGTACCAGCACCGCGTGCTCACCAGCGTCGGCGGGCAGCTCCTGCCGCTGCCGATCAACCTCGACACCGTCAACCGGCTGTATGGCACAGACCTCACCACGCCCGAGCTCGAGCAGCGCTTCGCCGCGCTCGCGGTGGCGCGCGATCCGGTCCGCACCGCCGAGGACGCCATCGTCAGCAAGGTCGGCCACGACCTCTACGAGCTGTTCTTCCGCAACTACACGCGCAAGCAGTGGGGCCTCGATCCGTCGGAGCTCGACGCCTCGGTGACCGCGCGCGTGCCGATCCGCACCGACCGCGACGACCGCTACTTCACGGACACCTACCAGGCCATGCCGCGCGACGGCTACACGGCGATGTTCGAGCGGATGCTCGATCACCCCAACATCGAGGTCCGGCTCGGCACCGACTACCACGAGGTCGCCGGCCGCGTCGATCACGGCGCGCTGATCTACACCGGGCCCATCGACGAGTTCTTCGAGCATCGCTTCGGCCGGCTGCCGTACCGCTCGCTGCGGTTCCACCACGCCACCCTCGACCGCGCGCGCTACCAGCCGACCGCGGTCGTGAACTACCCCAACCAGCACGACTACACCCGCATCACCGAGTTCAAGTGGCTCACCGGGCAGGAGCACCCGCGGACCAGCATCGCGTACGAGTACCCGTGCGCCGACGGCGAGCCCTACTACCCGGTGCCCAACCCGGCCAGCGCGGCGCTCTACCAGCGCTACCGGGCCCTGGCCGACGCGACTCCCGGGGTCCACTTCGTCGGCCGGCTGGCGACCTACCGCTACTACAACATGGATCAGGTGGTCGCCCAGGCGTTGACGCTGTACACGCGGATATTGCAACATCCGTCCGCTGGGGAGGCCGCGCGGCTGTGAAACAGATCTACGTCCAGATCCCGGCCTACCGCGACACCGAGCTGGGGCCGACGCTGCTCGATCTGATCGCCAGGGCCGAGGATCCAGACGCGCTGCGCGTCGGCGTCCTCTGGCAGCGCGCCGACGGCGATCAGCTGCCGGGCGCGGTGCGGGCCAACCCGAACATCGAGATCATCGAGGTGCCGTACCAGGACAGTGCCGGCTGCAACTGGGCGCGCGCCCAGCTCCAGCGCCGCTGGCAGGGCGAGCCGTACACGCTGTTCCTCGACTCCCACCACCGCTTCATCCCCGGCTGGGATCGCCACGTGATCGCGATGTACAAGGGCCTCAGGCGGCGCGGCGTCGCCAAGCCGCTGATCACCGCCTACCTGCCGCCCTACGCGAGCGCGGCATGCTGATCTACCTGGAGGCCCACCCGATCCCGGTGTGGCGCGACGTCAAGCAGCCGATCCCGGCCCACTTCACGTCGCTGCACTTCGTGTTCGCCGACGGCGCCTTCAACCGGGAGCTGATCCTCGACGAGCAGGTCTACTTCTTCGGCGACGAGGTCGTGCTGGCGCTGCGCGCCTTCACCCACGGCTACGACCTGTTCCACCCGCACTACGTGCTGGGCTGGCACCTCTACGAGCGCACCGCGACCCGCACCACCCACTGGGACGATCACGCCGACTACGACGAGCGCAACCAGCGCTCGTGCGACCGGCTGCGCGACCTCTTCCTCGGGATCGACGACGCCGCGCTGGGATCGCGGCGCACCATCGACGACTACGAATCGATGATCTGCGACAAGCTGATCGAGCTGTGAGCCATGCCGAGCACGCTGGACATCCTCGAAGACAAGAGCATCGCGGTGGTGAATGACTTCATCACGCCGGCCGAGTGCACGGCGATGCTGCGCGAGCTCGAGTTCACCCACTGGGCCGACAGCGCCGTCGTGAAGTACATCGGCGACGAGAACTCGCCGGCGTACTTCAGCGCCATGCGGCGCAGCCAGACCTCGGGCCAGGTCTGGTTCAGCGACGAGCTCAACGCGATCCTCGCCGGAATCGAGGACCGCCTCGCCGCGCTGCTGGCGTCGACGCGCCGCCACTTCGAGGAGTGGCAAGCCACCCGCTACGGCAAGGACGACCGCTTCGACTACCACGTCGACGGCGGCAACTGGGAGCGCACCGCGGCCGGCGAGCGCAAGCGCAGCATCATCATGTATCTCGACACGCCGG
Organism: Deltaproteobacteria bacterium; assembly: GCA_005887925.1. Classification (GTDB taxonomy): domain Bacteria; phylum Myxococcota_A; class Polyangia; order Haliangiales; family Haliangiaceae; genus JABFXX01. The sequence continues at coordinate 6,832 of VBLP01000048.1, forward strand.
CCCGCGGCGGGCAGACCCGCTTCCGCGCGCTCGGCAAGACCGTCGCGGCCAAGGCCGGGCGAGTCCTGATCTGGAACAACCTGCTGCCGACCGGCAAGTGCAACTTCGCGATGATTCACGCCGGGCTTCCCGTGAAGCAAGGCACCAAGACGATACTCGTCTCGTGGGAGCGAGAGCGTCCGCTACGTCCATGACCGCAACAGGAGACCGCGATGGCCAAGAAGAAGACACTGTCGGACAAGGAGATCGTCAAGGAAGTCATCACCAACTTCGGGCCGGTGATCGACCTGCGCAAGACACCCAACGTCATCATCGAGATCCTGCGCCGGCACGGCGGCAGCGTCGTCGCCGACGCGCCCGACGGCGGCGTCTCGGTGGCCGGCGTCGGCACCCCGCCCGGCCCCGCCACCCGCAACATCAGCTCGCTCGGCAACGTGGTGGACAACGTCCAGCTCATGAAGGAGATCCTGAAGCTGTCGAAGCAGGTGGCATCCCTGTCAGAGCGGCTCGAGAAGGTCACCGTCAAGTAGCCGGTGACGCCGCCCCCGCCGGCCCGGCTCGTCGAGGATGGCCGAGTACCGGTACTCGACGACCGCGCCATCGGCGAGTAGCGCCGCGGCGCTCTCGAAGCACAACCGTTGAACGGCGGAGAACAGCTCATCGACGATCTCGGTGCCGCCGATGCGGATCGCACCGTCGAGAGCGCGCACCTCGCGTAGCAAAGCCGTGTCGCAGTCCGCGAGCCGCGCCGCGATAGCGGCTTCGTCCAACTCCTGGAGGTCGCCATCGCTGACGAGATCGACGCGTGCTTCGACCGAGACTTCGCTCATGGCTGATCTCGGCGACGCCGCCGGCCGGGCGCGAGCCGACCTGGACCCCACCAGTCGGCCACTCCGAGCTCCAACCCTGCGAGATCCCCTTTACAGCGCGTGCTCCAGCACCACCACAGCGAAGACGATGAACGCGATCCACGCCACCGAGAACAACACCGTCCTCGTCCGGAACCGGCCGAAGCCGCTTATGTGGATCACGGCGTGGGCGACGCGCGCGTAGAAGTAGACCGCGGCGCACGCCTGGGTGACCGGCGTGGAGATGCCGAGCGCCTGGGCGACGAGCACCACTGCCGCGAAGGGCGCGAAGTTCTCGACGGCGTTCTGGTGCGCGCGGTTGGCGCGGTTCACCCAGTCGGGGAGCGGCGTGTCGGGCGCCTTCTTGTACCCGGCGGGCGTCAGCGCCCCGCGCGAGGAGACATAGCCGATCACGACCGGAATCCAGAGGACACCGGTGAGCAGCGCGGTGAGGAGCAAGTAGAGGATCTCGGCTTTCATCAGAGCGATGACGATCGGCGGGTCAAAAAGGATGCGCGCACTCCACTTTTTTTTGGGGTGACGCGGCGGGCCACTTCGTTGCGACGTTCTCGAGCAGCTGCGGCGGGCTCGTGTCGTGGAAGCTGGCCGACCTGCCGTTCGATCCGCCGCTGGTGCTGGCGTCCGGGGACGCGGCGGCGGTCAGCCTGGGCTACGACCTCGCGAAGGTGGTGGTCAGCGGAGCTCCACATCCGGCGTCGCCGCACTGCTCGTTCTCGATCGCCGGGCACGATGATCCGAGCGGCGGCCCGCATTGCTTCCGCGCCTGCGTCGACCTCGCGCCCGATCGGAAGGCGTGCTTGGATTTCCCGGAGCTCGCGCCCAGCGCGACGCGGCGCTGAGCCTCGGGCGCCGGCCCTCCGGCGCTGAGCCCGGCGGCTCGCTGTAGATGTCACAGTCTTCGCCCACGAAGTGAGTTGCGACAGGCGTGCGGCGCTGCTGCGACCCGGCGCTGTTCGGCTAGCGTGATCGTATGATCGAGCGAACACTGGCCGCCGCCGCCGTGCTGATCGCGTGCGAAGGCTCCCATCCGTCCACGCCAGCGCGCAGCGCGTACGACCCGGAGCCCACCGTGATCGCGGGCGCGTTCCCACCCGACCGCAGCCCCGATGGCAACAGTGTCATCCTCCAGGCGCCGCGCGGCCTGATCGTCATCGACACCGGACGGCACCCCGCGCACCAGGACAAGCTGCTCGCGTTCGCGCGCCAGGTCGGCGCGCCCATCGCCGCGATCATCAACACGCACTGGCACCTCGACCATACCGGCGGAAACGCGGAGCTCCGCGCGGTGTATCCCGGCGCGGAGATCATCGCGACTCGCGCCGTCGACGGCGCGCTCGTCGGGTTCCTTCCGAAGGGGCGCGCGCAGGGCCAGACGCTGATCGCGAGCGGCAAGGCGACGCCGCAGCAGATCGAGGACATCCGGCTCGACCGCGCGGCGGTCGACGACACCCGGAATCTCTTGCCCACACGGCCGATCGCGCAGTCGGACGCGGTCTACATCGCCGGGCGACGGCTCGACCTCCACGTCGCGCCGTTCGCCGCGACCGAGGCCGATCTATGGATCTACGACGCCGCGACGAAGACCGTGATCGCCGGTGACCTCGTGGTCTCGGAGGTGCCGTTCTTCGATAGCGGGTGCCCGGCCGGCTTGCGCGCCGCGCTCGGCGAGATCGCGGCGGCGCCGTTCGTGCGGCTGATCCCCGGGCACGGCGAGCCGATGACCCGCGATGCCTTCGCGCGCTGGCGCGCCGCGTTCGACGCGCTGCTCGACTGCGCCGCGTCGCCGTCGGAGGTCGCGACCTGCGTCGCAGGGTGGCGTACGGGCGCGGCGGCGTTCATCGCGGCCGGCGACTCGGCGCGCATCGACGAGTACACGACGTACTACGTCACCGAGATCCTGCGGTCGCCGGCGGCCCACGAACGGTTCTGCCACCCGCTGCGCGCGGAGTGATCGCCGCCGCGCGACGATCGCCATTGCGCGCGCACACGCGTCGCGTGGGACCCCACCGCGTGGGACCCCACCGGGTTAGTTTCGGAGCGCTCGTACCGAGGTCGATGGTCCAGACCGTGAGCGTGCCTCGTCCGAAATTCGGACATGCTGGCCGGCATCCAGCATCCGGCCACTCCGAGCTCCAACCCTGCGAGATCCCGTTGCAGTGGGCTGGCCAGGATCAGGCTCGCAGGTATCCTGCCCCCCCGGCGACTCGGCGCTTAACGGCTTGGTATCCTTGGAGAACTGCCTTCTCCAGGGATTTGATTTTTGGATGCGTCTGAAATCTCGGATCGGCCCAGGCGCTGTGCAACCCTTGGCTCCTCATGGAGAGCGCTCTGCTTCGGACGCGACTCGCGAGAGCCCTCGAGGCGCATGGCGACGTCGAGCTCGCGTTGCTGTTCGGCTCGCGAGCGAGGGGTGACGCAGGCCCCAGCTCGGACATCGATGTCGCTGTGATAGGGCGCTCGATCGACGCGATCGGCCTCGCCATCGAGCTGACCGACGCGATCGGGATCCCGGTCGATGTCGTTGATCTGTCCGGCGACCCAGGCCGTTTCCTGGCGCGTTCGCTGATGGTGCTCGAGACCGATCTCCCCGCGCACCGCGCCATGCAGCGCGCGTTCATACGGCGCGTGGCCGCGCGGGGCCTATCGGGGGGACGCTGACCCATGGTTCAGCTGGAGATCGTACAGCGCAAGCTCGCCGACCTCGAAGGCCGCGTGGCTCGCGTCCGCGCACACCGTCGCCCGAGCGCAGCTGAGCTCGCGTCTGACCGCGACGCGCTCGACCTCGTCGCCTTCAACCTGATGCTCGCAGTTCAGGCGGCCTGCGATCTCGCAGCGCACTTGATCGCGGACGAAGGCTGGACCGCGCCGCCCACGGCCGCAGAGTCATTCCAGCAGCTCGCAGAACATCAGGTCATCACGACAAAGACCGCAGCCGCGCTGCGACGAGCGGTCGGCTTCCGCAACATCGTCGCGCATGGCTACGCCGGGATCGACGTCGGCGCCACATACGCCGCATCTACCCTCGGCCTCGATGACCTCGATCGATTCGCTCGCGAGGTCGCGACCTGGCTGGTGAACCGGGCTACTCCGGATGACGACAGTCACTGACTACGCGTTGCTGCATCACCGCGCCCGCGCAGTTCCTTGTGCCCGCCCCCATCCCAAGCTGTCGCTCGCGATAGGTCGACGGACACTGCGGTAGGTCGGTGCCGTTGTTGCGCATCAACATCCCGGTCTCGCAGCAGGCGCGCCGGTGGCGAGCGTCCTGACCTATGCGGCGATCGCCGGATCCGGCGCGGGCATCTTCGAGGAGCTCGGCTGGACCGGATTCGCGACGCCTCGCCTCCTGCAGCGCTGTTCCTGGTTCCAAACGGGCCTGTGGCTCGGGCTGCTGTGGGCAGCCTGGCACGTCCTGCCCGATTACCTCGGCAGCGCCGCGCACGGGCCGCTGTGGATCGCGCACGTGCTCGAGTGGTTCGTCGCGCTCGTGGCATTCCGCATCTTCATGACCTGGATCTACAGCTGCACGAGGAGTCTGGCCCTCGCGATGTTGATGCACGCGAGCTTCACGGGATCCCAGGCTTTGCTGTGGCCCAGCGCCGCATCGCCATCCGATGAGCTGATCTGGTATGGCGCATTCGCCCTCGCGCTGTGGATCGCGCTCGGCGCCATCGCGAGCCGAGCCGATCGGCCGGGAGCGCCTCGTCGAATCCATCCGCCTGGCTCGATCGCGCCCGTCGCGCGCGACGGGGTCGCACCTCGTCCCTGACGATCCGGCGCCTCCAGCACCGGACCCGGGCACCGTACCGAGGTCAGTATTCGCGTTGCGGCGCGTCCGAGTTTCGGACACGCTGGCCGGACCCCGGCGTCCAGCGACGGGGCGTGCCGGCCAAACACCGCTGAAGGCGGCGGCCAGGCCGGCGGCGGCTGCTGCGACGTCGGTGGTGACGGCGGATCGGGAGCGGCTCGCGTCGGCTCGGAGGTCGGACCGCTCACCGTGAGCTCCCGCGCCGCTGCTCCTGAAACTTCTATCTGTGCTGTATTCCGTGCGGATGCCTCATCTTGCTCCATCCCTGCGCAGCGAAACTATTCCGTACCCGGGATAACGTGCTCGATCGACTACAGGGGAGTCGTGCGTGCGACCAACTGGCGATCATTTCTACACCGCAGATATTGCCGAACGTGACAATGCAGTCAATCAGTTCGGCTATGTGAATGAGGGCATCGCGTGCTGGGCGCTCCCGATCGCGCCGGCGAGCACGCAGACGGCGCTGTTTCGCATGTTCTTGCCGCATACCGGCGATCACTTCTACACCACGTCGGCCCCCGAACGCGACAACGCAGTCCTCCACCTCGGCTATCAGGACGAGGGAGTCGCGTGCGACGTGCTGGCCGCCGCCGCCGCACCACGTCGGCCCCCGAGCGCGACAACGCGGTCCAGCACATCGGTTACGTGAACGAGGGCATCGCGTGCTACGTGTTTCCTGCTGCCGGACCGGGCCTCATCCCGCTCTATCGCGCCTACCGCGGCGCGAGCGGAGATCACTTCTACACGACCTCCGCCCCGGAGCGCGACAACGCCGTCCACAATCTCGGTTATGCGGATGAAGGTATCGCGTGCTATGTGCGGCCGCACGGCGCGACCACGCGCGTGCCGCTGTACAGGATGTGGGCGCAGAGCAGCGGAGATCACTTCTACACGACGTCGCAGCCCGAACGAAACAACGCCATCGCGCATATCGGTTATCACGATGAGGGGGTGACGGCGGAAGTCTATTCCGCGCAAGACCCGGGCACCGTACCGCTCTACCGCGCGTACCACCCCGGCAACGGCGACCACTTCTACACCAGGTCACAGCCCGAGTATGCAAACGCGACCACCAACCTCGGGTATCAGGCCGAGGGAGTGGCCTGCTACATCTACGACGCCGCAGCGACAGGTCGCATCCCGATCTATCGCGCCTACAAGCGATATGGCGCGCGCGTGCGCCTCCACTTGAAGGTCGTACAGGCCTACGTCTCCGAAGGCAATGCCTGCTTCGTCTACCCGAGCGCTGGAACCGGACGAAAGCCGCTGTATCGCTCGTACAGCGGCGCGACCGGCGATCACTTCTACACGACGTCGCTGCCCGAGCATCAGAACGCGGTCGCGCACCTCGGCTACACCGACGAAGGCATCGCGTGCCCGACCTACGCAACGTCCCAGCCCGGCACCAGCCCGCTGTTCCGGATGTTCGACGCGGACACCGTCGACCACTTCTACACGACGTCTGCGATCGAGCGGAACAGCGCTGAGCAGAACGTCGGGCCCAACGTCTCGCTGAGCACGACGGCGACGGCGATGCAGAACGCCTACAACCAGGCGTCGATCCAGGTCAGCGTCGTCACGACGCAGTTCATCAGCGTGCCGCCGGCGGTCGATGTCGACGTCGGTAGCTGCTCCGGCAGCACGACGTCGGAGCAGAACCACCTGTTCGGAAATCGCGACGACGTGCAGGCCAATGACATCACGGTCTACTTCGTCCGCACGACGGTGCCGGCGTTCAACGGCTGCGCGACGCACCCCTCGGGGCAGCCCGGCGCGGTCGTCGCGCAGGGCGCGACGCAGTGGACCATGGCCCACGAGGTCGGCCACGTGCTCGGGCTCAGCCACGTGAACGACAACACGCGGCTGATGACCGGAAACGGGACTGCAAACATCACCACCAACCCGCCGGTCCTCATCGCGTCCGAGATCGCCACGATGGACGGCAGCCCATATACTACCGATATCTAGGAGCGTCCGATGACTGTCACGCTGCCACAGGTACGGGCCATCCTCGATCCGGAGGAGCCGAACTACTCGCTCGTGAAGCCGCTCGGTCCGGCTGCGCTTCCGATCCTGGAGCAGCTGATCCACGGCCCCGATCAGATGCTGGCGTCGAAGGCCACCTACGCGGCGGCTCTGATCGGCGGCGCCGGCGCAGCCGCGGTCGTCCTCCAGGCCGCGAACAGCCCGAACCCGGCGATCCGGGTCGCGGCGGCGCACGCGGCTACCCAGGTCGCAGATCCGCACATCACGCCGGTGCTGCTCCACCTGCTCGACGACCGCGACAGCGGCGTCCGGCGCCAGGCCCTGCGCGCCGCGGCGAGGCGAGCCGACCCGGCGCTGCATGCCCGCCTGCAGAAGCTGATCACGAGCGACCACGATCCGGGGCTGCGCAAGGAAGCATCGAAGCTGTTGAAGACGCCGTAGCCCGACAACGCCCGCGCGGCTGGTCGCGTTCTGCCCATGGCCATCACTGGGCGCGCTACCTTGACGCCGCGCCCGAGCGCTGCAGGCGCTGATCAGCGCGCGCCCATGAACTGCTCGGCGAACTGGCGCAGGCGCAGGACGGGCGGGATGCCGTCGGCGGACGAGAACGTGAGCGTCTTGGCGAACTCGATGTTGTCCGCGGCTTGCCATGCGACGTAGGCCTTGCCGGCCGGCGTGCCGAGGAGGGCGTTGAGCTTGGTCTCGTACTCGCCCTGGAGCTTGGCGACCATGGCGGCGCCCTCGGCGGTGAGCCGGCCCTCGAGCGCGTCGGCGCCGGCGGTGATCCGGTTCTTGTACTCGAGGGTCTCGGCCTGGATGTTCTTGATGCCGACGAGGTAGCCGTCGCTGACCGAGGCGGGATCGAGGCCGAAGATCTTGGCGGCCTGCTGGCGAAGAGCATCGACGTCGGGGGGCGCGAGCTGGGCGAGCTTGGCGCGGGCGGCGCCGGGGGTGGCGTCGGCGACGGCGAGCAGGCCGACCTGGTAGGCGCGCTCGAGCTCGGCCTGGCGCTTGACCCAGTCCTGGGTGCGCGCGGAGACCTGCGCGCTGGTGCCCTGGACGTAGTTGTCGAGGCTCTGCTGGACGGTGGCGAGCTTCTGGGAGGCGGCGTCGAGGAGCTTGTTCTGCTCGTTGAGCTGGATGGTCTGGAGCTGCTTCTCGTAGTCGGGGCGGTAGCGCACGGCGCGGACCAGGACGGCCTGGGCCTCGACGTGCATGGCGGCGAGCTGGCGGTTGAGGCTCTCGAGGGCCTTGGCACTGGCGGCGAGCCGGCGATCGGTCGAGTAGAACCCGACCGAGTCGAGCGTAGCCATCTGCTCGCGCAGGACGCTGGTCGCGGTCTCCTCGGCGAGCCGCTGGTAGCGGTACCGGCCGTCGGGATCGGTGACGTGGTTGCCGGCGGCGACCAGCTGGTTGGCCTCGCCCGGCTTGATGCGGAGCGGCACGGAGACGTCGAGCTCGACGGTGTTGTTGTCCTTGGTCCGGATCGCCAGCGGCTTCTGCGGGCCTCGATCGTCGTTGGTGTAGTCGAGCATGAAGTAGCTGCTCGGCAGCAGGATCAGCTTGTGGATGCCGGGGATCCGCACGTGCCAGCCGGGCGCGAGGTCCTCGGCGAGCACGCCGCTGGCCGCGCTGGTCCGCACGCCGATCTCGTTGGGCGCGACGCCGGCGGTGAACAGGGCGGGCAGGATCCAGAGGGCGAGGCTGCCGAGCACGACGATCTTGGCGAGCTGGACGAGGCGGCTGGTCCCGCCGGAGTTGCCGCCGCCGAGATCGTGGCGTCCTCGCCTGGGGGTCGATCCATTGCCGTCGCTCATTTGGCACCTCCGACGGTCTCGAGCTGGATGCGCGACGGCGAGCCGTCGTTGCGGTAGGGCTGGATCTCGATGGTCACGCCCTTGAGCCGCTCGCCGAGTCGCTGCATGACGCGCTCGACCGGCTGGTTGCGGAACGCGTCGATCTCGGCCTGGCGCGACGCGTACTCGGCGGCGAGCTGGCCCTTGAGCTCGTCGGCCTTGCCCTTGCTCGCCGAGCGCGCGGCCTGGCCCGCGGCGACCTTCTCGATCTTGTAGGTGTCGACCTCGCGGTGCGTCTGGACCTGTGCGGTGACCGCGGTGGCGAGCGCGTTCTCGAGCTCGGCGCGCTTGGTCTGGACGATCTTGTTCTGGTCGCGCTCGACCTCGGCGAGCTTGCGGTCGCGCTCGGTCTTGGCGCGCTGGAGCTCGGAGTCGATCACCGCGAGCTGGTTCTCGGTCTGGTTGCGCGACTCGATCAGGTCCTCGTACTCCTTGGAGAACCGCGGGCGCGGGGTCACGATGCTGGTGACCTCGATGCCGTGCTCGCCGAGCAGCTTGTTGAGCCGCTGCTTGGCGCGGCCCTCGGCCTGCGCGAAGCTGGTCGGGTTGGACACGCTGATCGTCGACTCGCGGCCGAACTCGTCGCGCAGGATCGACCGCGCGTAGGGCAGCATCCACTCGTAGTACGCGTGCCCGGTGCCCGAGTCGCGCAGGGTCTCGTCGGCGTGCACCGGGATCGCGCGGAACAGCAGCGTGGTGTCGTTGAACGCGAAGCTCGAGCCGTCGGCGGCGCGAACCTCGAGCTCGCGGACCTCGAGCACGGTCTTGTTGTCCTGGCCGCGGAGGTGAAAGGTCTGCGGCGTGACGTCCATGATGTAGACGCCGTGGATCCCGAACGGCAGCCGCATGATCAGGCCGGGCTGGGTGATCACCTCGGTCGCGCCGGTGAGGTTGTTGATCCGCACGGCGACCTGGCCGGCCTCGACCGTCGCGCAGGACCGCGCCGCGAAGATCACGACCGCGAGTGCGCCCGCGGCCAGCCACAGCCGCGATGGCTCGCCGCGCGCGCCGCGGACGAAGTCCGAGATCGAGCGGCGGACCCGCTGTTCGGTGAAGTCAGTCATGGTTCCCCCTGATCCGACAGCCTAGCCGATCGGCGATCGCCGCGCTGGCGCACCACGACGGCGAGCAGGTCCTCGCCGGGCTGACCGCCGGCCGCGGCGGCATCGACGATCCGCGCCGCGAACCGCGCGCCGGGAGCCACGGGCTCGCGCAGCACGCCGCGCCATGCGGGGGCGCCGCCGTAGACGCCGCTGGACGCGACGACGAGGAGCTGGTCCGGGGCGAGCGGCGCCGCACCGCGCTCGATCTCGCCGCGCGCCTCGCCGAGCCGGGCGCCCTTGCCGCCGAGGGCGATCGGCGCGAGCTCGGCCCCGGGCGTCACGAGCAGGGCGCCGGGATGGCCCGCGCAGCCCCACGCGACGGTCCGCGCGTCGGCGTCGAGCACGGCGAGGAACGCCGCGATCGGCTCGCCGCCGCGCAGCACGTCCTGGGCGCTGGCCCGCAGCGCGGCGATCAGCTCGTCGATCCCGCCGGCCCCGGTCGACGCGGTGGTGGCGGCGGCGAACGCGCCGGTCAGCGCGGCGGTCGCGAGCGCGGCCGGCACGCCGTGGGCCTGGCCCTCGGTGACGAGGATCGCGAGCCGTGCATCGCCGGCGAGGTTGGCCGACCACGCCGCGCCGGTGGTGCGCGGCGCGCTGCGGTACTCGGCGGCGACCAGCCATGGCCCGAGCTCGTCGTCGTGGCGCGCCGATGCCTGGCGGCGCATCGCCTCGGCGACCTCGACCTCGCGCGCGGTGGCGCCCTCGCGCGCGGCGGCCCGCGCCAGGTTGACGTAGGTCAGGGCGCGCGCCGCGGCCCGGGCCGATTGCGCGACCAGCCCGCGCTCGGCCTCGCGCAGCGCGGCGACGTGCTCGGCCTCGACCAGGCCGACCAGCGTGCCGCGATCGACCAGCGGCACGAACAGCGTCGCGCCGCGCGCGGCGACCCAGGCCTCGACCCGCGGCCGGATCGGCCCGAGCCGCATCGTCGCCAGATCGGCGGCGGCCAGCGGCGCGGCGTGCCGGATCAGCCACGCCGCGACGTCGCGATCGAGCTCGTAGCTCGCGCCGCTCGCGACGTCGACCAGGCCGGCGTCCTCGGCGCGCCACAGGCCGTGCACGGCGATCGCGACGTCGCGCCACAGCGCCGCGAGCCGGTCGCCGACGCGGCGATCGTCGTCGATGTCGGTCAGCCCGGCGATGAAGCGCTCGAGCGCGCGCTCGCCGAGCACGCGCCGCGGTGGCCGCCGCCGGCCGAGCCACCACACGACCGCGGTCACCACCATCCACGCCGCGCTCGCGATCGCGGTGACCGCGACCACCGCGGCCCCGTGCAAGGCGTACGCGAGCGCGCCGATCAGCGCCGCCGCCGCGAGGAACCCGACGAGCTCGAGCAGCGCGCCGCCGTCGAAGCCGCGCGGCCGCAGCAGATCGGTGCGCAGCTCGAGGTGCAGCGCGATCGCGCACGCGATCGTCGCGGGCAACCACGCGATCGGGAACACGCCGATCACGCCGTGCGCGAGCAGCACATCGGTGCCGCCGATCGCCGCGAGGACCGACGCCGCGATCAGCACCCGCAGCATTGCGCGGCGCTCGCCGCTCATCATCGACCGCCGCGCGATGATCAGACCTACCGCAATCCACACTGCAAGCTGGGCGATGTGAATGTCGGTGAGTGGACCGCCGGTGAAGTAGAACACGCCCGACGTCAGGCGATGTACTCCCGACACCGTCCAGCCGGTGCCCCAGCACAGCCCGAGCAGGGCGACGCCGGTCCCGCCCGACAGCCAGACCGCCCAGCGATGGCGCTCGAGCTGACCGCTGATCCCGAGGAGGACGAGCAAGAGATTCGGGCCGATCAGCGACACCGGCCCGACCCCGAGGCGCAGCAGCCGGACGGCGACCGCGGCATCGTTGGTGCAGACCGAGAGGGCCGAGCAGATCGCCCAGGGCAGCGCCGCCGTGGCGGCCCCGATCACGCCGAGCCGCATCACCCGATCGCCGCGGACCAGCCCGGCGACCACGCCGACCACCGCGAGCGCGGCGGTGCACGCAAGGAACGGGACGCACAGCCAGCTCCACCGGAGGTCGAACACGCGCTCCCGACGCTAGCATCTCACATCGATCGCGCGGCTGTGTACAATCCCAGTCCTTGTCGCGTCGTTCGCCTCGCTACCGTCTCGACATTGCAGCCACGGCGGTCCCGCTCCTCGGAGGAGACATGGCCGTGTGCCGCACGCTCGACGTCTCCGACGGCGGCCTGAGCCTCGACACCGCGGCGTGGTTCCCGCTCGGGACGCGGCTGGCCGTCGCGCTCGTCGAGCCGACGACCGGCACGGCGATCGAGCTGATCGGCGACGTCGTCCGCGAGGCCGCGCCGCCGAGCTGGACCCTCGGGATCCTGCTGATCGAGCCACCGGTCGAGTGGCAGGCGGTGGTCGCGGCGGCCGCGCATCGCTCGAGCTCGGGGCCGATCAAGCCGGCCAAGCGGATGCGCGTGCTGGTGTTCGGCGACGACGCCCGCCAGCGCGGCGCGATGGCGCTTTACGTGACCAGCGGCTGGGACGTCCTGTTCGTCACCGACGAGGATTCGATCGCCGATGCGCTCGACAACATCGAGCTCGATGCCGTGGTCGCCGAGCTCGACGTCACCCGTCACCGACCCCCGGCTGCCGCCGATCATGCACAGCGTGCGGCGGTCGCAGCCGTCCGCCCGCCGGATCGCCCGCGGCGCCGGCCGCACCGAGACCGAGCTCGTGCATCGCTTCGTCGATCGCGACGCCGGCCTCGACGCGCTGCTCGACGCCGTGACCGCCGACATCCCCGCGGGCTGAGCTAGCGCACCGGCGGTCCGGACGGAGTCGGCGGCAGGCCGAACACGCGGCGGAGCTGCCCCGAGCCGACGCGCAGCGCCCCGCCGATCAGCTCGCGGCTCCACGAGTGGCCGGTGAGCTCGCCGATCAGACGGCGCGCGACGAGGGAGTCGACGAACGCCTCGGTGAACCGCCGCGGATCGGCGAAGTTCTCGACGATCGTGTTCGCGATCCGCTGCTTGGGCGTGTCGCCGGCTCCGTCGCTGCCATGCTGCGAGATCAGCAGCAGCTTGCCGGCGGAGCTCAGCGGCTCGAGCAATGCGTTGTTGAACGTCACGGTCGGCGCGCCGTGATCGGCCCAGAAGTCCTCGAACGTGCTGGTCATCCAGGCGGCGTCGAACGTCGCGTCGGGGGCCTCGGCGATCGCGGCGACGACGTGGCGGACCAGCTTGGCGCCGAGGTTCGCGCCCTGCCCCCCGATCGGATCGAGCGACATCGCGGTATCTCCCAGCGGCATCGCCACGCGTCCCGTCGGCAGCCGCCCGACCGGCTCGCGGATCGTGGGCGTGACGCCGCCCATCAGCCAGCCGTTGGTGTCCGCGAGCTCGATGTCGCGGGTCCACGCCGAATCCCACGGAACGAGCTCGGCGAGCACCGTCTTGGCACGCGCGACGACGTCCGCGCCCGATGTGCAGTCGTCGAAGCGGTCCATCGCGCCGCCGGGCTTGGCCTCGAACAGCATGACCAGCGTCGGCCCGTGATCGCGGTGGTAATACGGCATCCAGAAGATCTCGCCGTGCTGCGCGAAGATCTGGAACTTGATCGCCGGGAACGGCGCCCCGTCGCAGGCCTGGCCGCCCCCGGTCACGATCACCATCGCGAGCTTGCGCTGTGGCGCGGTGTACACGCTGCGCACCGCGTTGCGCGGAAACAGCTCGGCGAGCGGGCCGCGGCCGCCGGCGACCAGCACGAGGTCGTGCTGCGCGGCGATCGCGTCGAGCCGATCGAGATCGATCTTCTCGAT
>VBLP01000048.1:20266-35829 GCA_005887925.1 Deltaproteobacteria bacterium
GGCGAGCCGGCCGACCAGCGAGATCATGCGATTGCCGAGCTTCGGACAGAACGTGAGGTGCACCCCGCATACCTTGGGCGTCGCAGCCTCCCAGTGGGCGAGCCCGAGCTCGCGCTCGTAGCTCAGGGCGAGCTCGAAGCGCGCCGCGGCGCCGGTCGGCCGCGACTGCTCGAGCCAGTGCATGGCGGATCGATCCGAGTACAGCGTGACCTCGTGGCCCGCCTGTACCAGCGCGTGTGCCGCGAGCGAACCCGAGAGACCCGAACCGACAATTGCGATTCGACGCGCCATGAGACGATATTGACCGATCGCCTCTTACTGCCACCATACGACAGAATCATTTCACAAACGATCATACGTACAGAATCCCACCATACCTGTTGCACAACACTGGAAACTTCCATGAGGTCGGTCCATCGGTATCGCACATAAGAGTCAGCTCATCGATGTCACACATAAGAGCCAGTCCGTCGGTATCGCACACGCACCGTCACCCCCGAAACGCAGAGCGAGGCGCGCTACCGAAAGTCCTGCTTGAGCTCGTGCTCGAGCCGATGGATCGTCGCCTTCTGTTTCTCGAGCACGTCGCGGAGCTGGCGCTGGGCGAGCTCCTCGCGCGTCCGCGCCGCGCGATCGCGTCCGGCGCGCGCGACCGCGGCGATCGCCACCACGCGCGCCACCGTCACGGCGACCTGGGTCGCGGCCTCGATCACCACCATCTGATCCGCCGGATCGCGGAACGCGCGCTCGACCGAGACCATCAGGCGATCGAACACGAGCTCGGCGTCGGCCAGCACGGCCTCCTCGCTGTCGCCCCACGCCAGCCGGCGCGCGACCGCGTCGTGCAGCGTGAGATCGAGGCCGGGTACCGACTCGCCGCCGATCGCCAGCGCGCGCAGCAGCGCCTCGAACACCTCGGCGCCGGGCGGTTCGCGGTCGCCGTGGTGGACGGTGTCGAGCACCTCGTCGCGCAGCACGCCCACCGCTTCGGTCAGGTCGACATCGGACATCTGCGTGGAGTATCCACCACCGCGCCGCCGCCGATCCAGATCGGCAACGCCCGCTACTGCTGCTGGCGGCTGGCCGGCGGGACGAGGCCGTTCATCCGCAGGTACTCCACCATCTGGCCGTAGTGATCGAAGCTGTGCCAGAGCGTGAGGCTCGCCGCGCCCAGCCGGGTCGGCCCGGGGCCCTTGCCGCCCGTCGGATCCGCGGTGCGCTCGGTCAGCGTCGCCTCGGTCAGCGCGTTCATCGCGCGGTGGCCCATCGCGAACGAGTCCTTGAGGTACTTGATGATGTCGGTCTTGGACGTCATCTTCTCGGGCCCGTTGTCCTCCTTGGGATCGACGTTGGCCGGCAGCTTCTCGCCGAGCAGCGCCGCGAACATCATGAAGTTGGTGTGCGCGACGTGCTTGATCTGGAGCGCGAACGTGCGCACGCCCTTGAACTCGCCCTGCGTCGGCGCGAAGTTGAACTTGTCCTCGGGCATCGCCTCGGCGGCCGGCACGAAGTCGCGCTCGAGGTTGGTCAGCTGGCGATCCATGATCTGCGCGAGTGAGAGCTTGGGCGGCGGCTGCGCCGGCGCGGCGGGCGCAGGGGCCACCGGCCTGGCGGGCGCCGCGCCCGGCTTGCTCTGGGCCGATGCGGCCTGACCGAATGCGCCGAATGCAAAGACTGCGAGCCCCAGGCACAGCGTGATCATCAGTGCGCGCATCGTTTCCTCCTCGGAACAGCGATAGTGGTGACGAGCTGGGTTGTACTTCCGCCGAGCCGCGATTTCGAGATCGAAATGCGCGCGACACCGCGGAGTCGCGCCGTCGCACGTGCGACCGCGTGCCCGTCGCAGGCGCGAACCGTCAGCGCGCCAGCACCTCATAACCGCACGATCGATCTCCAACCCGGCTCAGGATACCACTCGCTGCTGCCGCGCGCCCCCCACCGCAGGCTCGGATCCACGATGGTCGCGAACTTGCGCTCGAGGTCGGCGCGCCGGCGCTCGGCCCGGGCGACCTCGTCTCGCAGCTCGGCGGTCACCGCCTGGACCTCGCGCAGGCGGTCGGTGATCGGGTTGACCGCCTCGAGCACGAGGCCCGTGGTCGCGCCGACCAGTCGCTGGTGGGCCGTGCTGAGCGCGCGCAGCACGCGCACGCGGATCGCCGGCTGCGCGCGCAGCTGCTGGACGCTCGCCGCGACCAGGATCCGCGCCTGATCGAGCGCATCATGCAGCGGCATCACGCCGGCATTGTCCGCGGACCGCACCCCGTACAGCTCGCGCGCCGCCAGCACCGCCGCGGCAAAATTCCCCGCGCTGTCACCGGCGACCGACTCGAGCGCGATCAGCACCTGGCCGAGCAGCACGGCGCGCGGCGCCACCCGGCCGCGGGCGAGCGTGATCACCCGGCCGATCGCCTCGAGTAGCTCGGCGGACTCGCCGGTGCTGGTGATCGGGCGGTCCGGGCGCAGGAACGGGATCGTCGGGCGGTCGATGAAGCGCTCGCTCGCCCGCTCGGGCAGCTCGATCGACTCCTCGGTGGTCTGCTCGATCGTGTCCTGGGCCGTGTCCAGGGCCGTGTCCTGAGCCGCCGTGTGGAGCGCGATCAGCTCGGCGTCGACGAGCTCGACGACGATCAGCGCGCGCGACACCGCGACGTCGAGCAGGAACCCGAGCGTTGCGTCCGCCGCGCGGATGTCGTCGACCACGACGCGCGCGCTCGTGCCGAGCACGTCGATGATGCCGCGCACCGCCCGCCAGTCACCACCGCGCTCGAACCAGCCGGCGGCCAGGTTCTGCGCGAACGTCCAGACGTTGACGCCGGTCGACTTCTCGAGGTCGTGATAGATCGCCTGGCACAGCGACAGCGCGACGAGCTCGAGCGCCTCGCCCGGCGGCAGGCCGCGGACGATCGGGTTGCTGGTCAGGCCGCGATCGCTGGCGACCTGGAGGAAGCGCTGGCGGTTCTGCCACCACGCCAGCGCGCCGCTGGTGCGGACCACCTGGGTCGACGACGGCGCCGCCGGCGGACCCTCGATCACGACGACCGTCACGTTGTCGCCGCCGCCGCCGCGCAGCGCGAGCTCGATCAGGTCGCGCGCGACGTGCTCGGGCGCGTCGCCCGACCCGAGCAGGTACTGGATCGCCTCGGCCGAGGCATAGCCGTGCAGGCCGTCGGAGCACAGCAGCAGCCGATCGCCGGGCCGGAGCTCGAGCTCGAGGCTGTCGACCCGGGTCTCGGGCTTGCCGCCGAGGTTGCGCGACAGCACGTTCTTGTGCGGGTGGCGCTCGGCCTCCTCGGGCGACAGCAGACCGCGCCCGACCAGCTCCTCGACGATCGTGTGGTCGCGGGTCAGCGCCTGCAGCCGCCCGTCGCGCCAGAGGTACGCGCGGCTGTCGCCGACGTGGGCGATCACCACGTGCTGCAGATCGATGACCAGGCACGCGACCACGGTCGTGCCCATGCCGTGGCGCTCGCGGTGGCGCTGCGCCTCGCCGAACACCGCGGCCGTCGCCCCGGCGATCGCCTCCTCGATCAGTGCGCGCGGTGCCAGCGTCGGCCGGCGGTGGAGCACGAAGTCGCGGATCGCGTCGCGCGCGAGCTGCGACGCGACGTCGCCGGCGCTCGCGCCGCCCATGCCGTCGAGCACCGCGTACAGCCCCAGGCCCGGCTCGAGGATCAGCGTGTCCTCGTTGGTGGTCCGGACCTTGCCGACGTGGCTGTCGCCGGCGAACCGCGGCGCGGCGGGCTCGGTCGGCCCGCGCGGCTGGCCCCGGCCCGGGCCGTCCCCGCTGCGCGATCCGCCCTCGCTCACCGCGCAGCCTCGTGCGCGCGCCTGGCCAGCTCGGCGCGCTGGGCGATCCGCCGCGCGAGCTCCTCCGCGATCAGGTCGTTGACCGCGCGCGCCGTGGTCGCGGTCACGCGGGTGAGCGCGACCTGCGCCGCAGTGTCGCCGATCGCGACGAGCATCGCGAGCACCGACGCCGAGCTCTGGGCCTCGGCGGCGCGCATCGCGAGGAAGGTGTGTAGAAATCCACGATGCAGCCCGAAATCTCCCGTGGCAATGAAGTTGCCCAGGTGGTCGAGCACCGCACCGATCTGTGCGCGCGCGGTCGGGTCGTCGAGCCGGCCGAGCGACGGATCGAGCGTCGCGCGGAGCTCGAGCAGCCGCTCGAGCACCTTCGGGCGCAACACCTCGTAGGACCGGGCCAGCGTTGGCACCGTCGACATCCGTCGCAATCGTACACCGCGTCGCGGCGGCGGTGATACGCTTGCCTCCGCGGAATCACGGATGACCGGACCAAGAGAAGGGCGTGTTCTCGTCGTCGACGACGAACCGATGGTGCGCGAGACACTCGGCCAGCTCCTCAGCGATGAGGGCTACGTGGTCGATCTCGCGGTCGACGGCAAGACCGCGCTCGACAAGGTCCACCACGCGCGGCCCGACGCGATCCTGCTCGATCTGATGATGCCGGGCATGAACGGCCGGCAGTTCCTGCAGGCACTGCGCGACGACCCGCGCTACGCGACGGTCCCGGTCCTGATCATGACCGCAGTTCACGGCCTCGAGATCAGCGCGACGCTCGGCCCGCTCGAGGTCGTCGAGAAGCCGCCCAACGTCGACGACCTGCTCAACAAGGTCGCGCTCGCGGTCTACCGATCGCGCGAGTCGTCCGCCACGATCTCGCAGCAGCTGCCCGCGGTCACCCAGCCGCCGGAGTCGGCGCCCGAGAAGGAGCGCGGCGTCGTGCTGCTCGTCGAGCACGATCGCAGCCGCCTCCAGCAGCTCGACATGATGCTGTCGGCGCGCGGCTACACGGTGGTGTCGATGACCCGCGTGCTGCTCCAGCTGTCGCGGCTCGCCCGCGCGCTCCGGCCGCGCGCGATCCTGCTCGACTCGATCGCCGAGGGCGTCGACAACGTCGTGCGCGAGCTGGCCGACTCGAGCGTGCTCGAGCAGATCCCGATCCTGGTGTTCTCGCGCACCAACGAGACCCGCGTGACCGGCGCGCTCGAGCACGCCGCCGACATCGACCTCGTCGGCTTCGTCGAACGCCAGCGCACCCGATAGCGCGCGTCCCGGCCGCGCCGAGCTCAGTCGCCGATCGCGGCGCCGCCGGCGCGGGGGTCGGAGGTGCCGTCCCAGCCGGAGGCGCCGCGCACGATCGCGGTGATCGCGGCGAACCCGCGGCGCGGCTCGCCCCAGCGCAGCCGGTAGTCCATCGCGCGCAGCTGCTCCTCGGTCGGCTTGTCGATCGAGCCGCCCTCGACGAAGATGACGTCGGGCAGGTGCTGGTGATGGACGCGCGGCGCGGCGACGGCGAGATCACCGGTCTTGTGGAAGTCGATCACGTTGGAGATCGTCTGCCACACCGCGGTGATGATCCGCGGTCCGCCGCCGGCGCCGGCGAGCAGGATCACCTGGCCGCGGCCGTCCTCGACGATCGTCGGCGACATCGACGACAGCATCCGCTTGCCCGGCTCGATCTTGTTGGCGGTGCCCTGGACGAGGCCGAACGTGTTGGGCGAGCCCGGCTTGGCGCTGAAGTCGTCCATCTCGTTGTTGAGGAAGAACCCCGAGACCATCACGCCGTTGCCGAACGCGGTGTTGATCGTGGTGGTGAGCGCGACGGCCATGCCGCTGGCGTCGACGGTGCACAGGTTGGTGGTGTGGTTGCCCTCGAGCAGCGCGGTGACCTGCTGCGACGGCGTCGCGCGGTCGGTGATCGTCGCGAACAGCTTGTCGAGGTACGGCCTGGACACGAGCTTGGCGATCGGCATGTCCTTGAGGTACGCGGGATCGGCGAGCAGCTCGTTGCGCGCCGCGAACGCGCGCCGCCAGGCCTCGGTCAGCCAGTGGATGTGCTCGGCGCCGTACCACGGCAGCTGGCCGAGGTCGACCTTGCCGAGCATGCCGGCGGTCATCGCCAGCGCGATGCCGCCCGACGACGGCGGTGGCATCGAGACCACGGAGTAGCCGCGGTAGCCGAAGCGCAGCGGATCGCGCCATACCGGCTTGTACTTCGCGAGATCGTCGGCGGTGATGATGCCGCCGCCGGCCTTCATCTCGGCGACGATCGCCGCGGCGGTCTCGCCCTTGTAGAACCCGTCGGGGCCGCGCTCGGCGATCCGGCCGAGCACGGTGGCGAGCTCGGGGATCCGGACCTTGTCGCCGGCGGCGAGCGGCGTGCCGTCGGGAAGCCAGAGCGCCGCCGCGGCGGGCGACTTCGCGAGCAGCGGCGCCAGCGCGACGATCGCCGCGTGCAGCCTGTCGCCGACCTCGAAGCCGTCGCGCGCCAGCGCGATCGCCGGCGCGATCACCTGCTTCCACGGCTTCTTGCCGAGCTTTCGGTGGAGCTCCCAGAGGCCGGCGACCGAGCCGGGCACGCCGGCGGCGAGATCGCCGTGCAGCGAGCTGTCGGTCAGGTTGCCGGCCGGATCGAGGTACATGTCGGGCGTCGCGGCGGCCGGCGCGACCTCGCGGAAGTCGAGCGCGACTGCCTTGCCGGGACCGGTGCGAACGACCGCGAAGCCGCCACCGCCGATGTTGCCGGCCGTGGGATGGGTCACGGCGAGGGCAAACGCGAGCGCGACCGCGGCGTCGACGGCATTGCCGCCGGCCGCCAGGATGTCGTGGCCGACCTGGCTGGCGGCGCGCGACTCCGACACGGCCATGAAGTGCTTGCCGGTGCCGACCGTCGCCGGATCGATCAGCTTCTCGGGATCGCCGCGGTACTCCGGGGCAGGCGCCGGCCTCGCCGCGGGCGCGGACGTCCCGACATCGGCCACGGCGGCCGGGTCGGGCGCGGGTGCGGGTGCGGGCGTCTGGGTCGGGGCCGGTGCGGCGACCGCGACCGGCGGCGGTGGCGGCGTCGGGTGAGAGCAGGCGACGAGGGCCGCGACGAGCAGGAGCCTGGCGTTCATGGCGAGCGCATCCTACGACACGAATGTCCGGATGGGCAGGCGCGCGCCGCGGTCCACCGCCGCGCCACCGCGCCGACGAGACCGCCAAGCCGCGGCGGCCGCTCGGGTTTCGCGATCGGCAATCGCTGGCATCGCCATTGCTGGAGTGCTCGCCATGCGCGTACTAGCCTCGACCTTGATCCTCTTCACAGCGGCGTGCGCCGGTCGCAGCTCCGCCGATTTCGCCGCTCCCGGCGGTGGCTCCGGCGCCGGCGGTGTCAGCTTCGGCGGCGCCCAGGACGTCGGCGAGTTCCGCGGCATCCTCGATCGCGGCGAGATCCCCGGCCCCGACACGCTGGACGCCAACGGCTTCTTCAACGAGCACTTCAACGCACCGCCGCCCGCCATCTGCGGCGCGCTGCTGTGCGCGGTGCCCGGCCTGTCGGTCGGCCGCGACTGGCTCACCGGCGCACACCAGGCCACGCTGCAGATCTCGGTGTCGACCACCGTCGATCCGAGCGCGTACCGGCGGCTGCCGATGAACCTGGTGGTGGTCGTCGACCACTCGGGCTCGATGGCGAGCGACCGCCGGCTCGACAAGGTCAAGGCCGGCCTGCACACGCTGATCAATCACCTGCAGGACACCGATCGGCTCGCGCTGGTCGAGTTCGACGATCAGGTCACCATCGATGCGCCGCTCGGCACCACGCTCGACCGCGCGAAGCTGCACGCGATCGTCGATCGCCTCGTGCCGCGCGGCGCGACCGACATCTTCGACGGGCTCCAGCAGGGCTTCCTGCTGCTCGGCGACGCGCCCGCCAGCGAGCGCCAGAACCGCGTGATCTTCCTGTCCGACGGCAACGCGACCGCGGGCGACACCTCGCAGAGCGACATCCTGGCGATGGCGGCCGGCCGGGTCCGGCGCGGCATCGGCCTCACCACGATCGGCGTCGGCAACGACTTCGACGTCGGCCTCATGCGCGGGCTCGCCTAGCAGGGCGCCGGCAACTTCTATTTCCTCGAGGACGCCACCGCGGCGAGCGAGGTGTTCACCGAGGAGCTCGACTACTTCATGCAGCCGATCGCGCTCGACATCCAGCTCCAGGCCACCGCCGGCCCCGGCTATCAGTTCGGCGAGGTCGTCGGCAGCCACCTGTGGTCGGCCGGCGCGCGCAGCGGCACGATGCAGATCCCGGCGGTGTTCGTCGCCAGCCGCACCAGCCAGGGCGGCGGTCAGGGCCGCCGCGGCGGCGGCAGCATGATCTTCCTCCACCTGACGCCGACCACCGGCAACACCGGCCGGGTCGCCGACGTCACGCTATCGTTCCGCACGCCCGGCTCGGCGGAGCGCGTATCGCAGACCGTGTCGCTCAACTACGCGAGCGATCCGATGGAGACGCCCGCGCAGACCTACCTCTCGGCGCCCGAGATGGCCGAGCGCTACGCGATGTACAACATGTTCCTCGGCCTGCGCGCCGCGACCCAGGCGAGCGACCCGGGCTGCGCGATGGCGGCGCTCGACGCGACCCGCGCCGCGGCCACCGACTGGAACCGCAGCCACGAGGACCCCGACCTCGCGGCCGACCTGACCCTGGTCGATCAGTACCGCGCCAACCTCCAGACCCGCACCTCCGGCGAGCCGCGCCCCGTCGGCGAGTGCTCCGCCGCCGGCGATCCGTACGAGCCGGTCGATCCGCGGCCGATCGACGACGTCCGCACGGACTACGTGTGCTCCGCCGGCGGCGCGGCCGGGGGGCTGCCGATCGCGCTCGCCGCGCTCGTGGCCAGCCTGCGCCGGCGCCGCCGCGTGTGAGCCCTGCCGCGCGAGCTATAGTCGGTGCATGTTCGATCCGGCGATCTACGCGGCGCGACGCGATGCCTACATGCAGGCGATCGGCCCGGGCGCCGTCGCCGTCGTGCGGTCGCTGCCCGAGCGGCTGCGCAACGGCGACGCGGTCCACGTGTTCCGCCAGCACTCGGACCTGGTCTATCTGACCGGCTTCCTCGAGCCCGAGACCACGCTGGTGCTGCGGCCCGGCGCCGAGACCGAGCGCGTCGTCATGTTCGTCCGGCCCAGCGACCCCGAGGCCGAGCTGTGGGACGGCCGGCGCGCCGGGGTCGACGGCGCCGTGCAGCAGTACGGGGCCGACGCGGCCTACCCCGCCGCCGAGCTGCCCGCGCGGCTGTGGGAGCTGATCGCCAACCGCGACGAGCTGCACTACAGCCTCGGCCTCGACCCCGAGATGGACCGCATGATCGGCGCCGCGCTGGTCCGGCTGCGCAAGCTCGAGAAGCGCGGCAAGCGCCCGCCGGGCGCGGTGATCGATCCGCGGGTCGGCCTCCACGAGCTGCGGCTGTTCAAGCGGCCCGAGGAGCTCGCCACGCTCGCGACCGCCGCCCGGATCTCGTGCGAGGCCCACACGGCTGCGATGGCGATGGGCCGCCCCGGCGTCCACGAGCACCAGATCGAGGCCACGATCCATCACACCTTCCGCAGCCGCGGCGGCGCCGGCCCGGGCTACAACATCATCGTCGGCGCGGGCGACAACGCCACGATCCTGCATTACATCGCCAACCACAGCCAGGTCTCGGACGGCGACCTCGTGCTGGTCGACGCCGGCTGCGAGTACCAGCACTACACCGCCGACGTCACCCGGACCTGGCCCGCCAGCGGCCGGTTCACCGCGCCGCAGCGCCGCGTCTACGAGGCCGTGCTCGCGACCCAGAAGTCCGCGATCGCGATGGCGAGGCCGGGCGCCACGCTCGACGATCTCCACGACCACTGCATCCGGCGGCTGACCGAGGCCATGGTCGAGCTCGGCCTCCTGACCGGCAGCGCCGCCGAGCGCGTCGCCGACCAGAGCTTTCGCAAGTTCTACATGCACGGCACCTCGCACTGGCTGGGCCTCGACGTCCACGACGTCGGCGCGTACACCCGCGATGGCAAGCCTCGCCCGCTCGAGCCCGGCATGGTGATCACCGTCGAGCCCGGGCTCTACATCGCCGCCGCAGCCGACGCGCCGGCCGAGCTCCGCGGCATCGGCGTGCGGATCGAGGACGATGTCGTCATCACCGCCGACGGCTGCGAGGTGCTGACCGCGGCGTGCCCCAAGGAGATCGAGGACGTCGAGCGCGCCTGCCGCTAGAGCCACGCGCCTGTCACGAAGTCCGGAAGAAACCGGGCGATCTACGTAGAGCAACTCGTGGCTGTGCGGACGAGCTCGCCTCGATCGCCAGGGGCGCGCGGCCACGGAGAGATTCGTGACCGCGGAGCAAGCACTGCCACAGGTTTCCGAAAAGAACGCCGCGGGTCTCCGTATGTCGATTCGAAACCTTCATGACTCGCGCGACCCTCGGAACCTTGACCGGGCCGCTCCCGCGTGCAAACGTCAGGCCGGCCTATCTCGAACATCGTGGCCAACGGAGGCCGATGCCCGGGGGTCGCGGGACCGACATTACCCAGCACGACTTCCCCGACGAGCTCGTGCGACACCGGTCTGCGCTGGAGCGATCTGCGCGCCGGCTCTGCCGAAACCGCCAGGACGCGGAAGACCTGGTCCAGACGACCCTGACCCGGGCATGGCAGCGCCGCGAGCAATTCTTGCCGGGCGGAAACATCGGCGGCTGGCTGCACCGCATCCTCGTCAACCACCACCTCGACAGCATCCGGAAGCGGACCGGCGTGCAGGTCCCCTTGCCCGATGAGGTACCGGATCTGGCTCCGACCGCCGACGACGCCTCGCTGGCGCAGGACACGCCGCCCGAGACCGTCCTCGAGGCGCTGCGCGAGCTGCCCGCCGAGCTGCGCGACCCGCTCGAGCTGCTGGCGCTCCGCGGCAAACGCTACCGCGAGATCGCCGAGGAGCTCGCCATCCCGATCAACACCGTCGGCACGCGCATCCGCCGCGCGCGACACAAGCTGCTCGAGCGGTTCGCGGGCCGCAGGAACGGAGGTGGTCGATGACCGACCGCCGCCACGGAGATCAGCGATGACCGACCGCTGCGATGACCTGCACGCCTACGCCGACGGCGAGCTCGACGACGCCGAGACCGCCGCGTTCGAGGCGCACCTGGTGACCTGCAAGGACTGCCAGGACGAGCTGCCGCGGCTGCTCTCCCTGCTCGCCGCGCTCGACGACGCGGCCGAGATCGCGAAGGCTGCCTCGCGCACCCCGCAGCTGGCCCTGATCGACGAGCCACATGCCGACTGGCCCGACTCGCCCGCCGCGCGCGATGCGAGCCAGCGCCAGCCCGCCACACCGATATCCGAGCCACAGGCCGTGTCGACCGATCTGGCCCGGGCGCGCCGCCGTCGCTGGCCGCTCGCCGCCGGGCTCGGCGCTGCGCTGGCCGCGGCGGCCGTGGTGCTGCTGCTCGTCCTACCCCGACATCCGGCCTCGCCCTCGCTCGCCGAGCTGATGGGACCGACGCGCCCGATCGTGGCGCGCCTCAGCTACCCCGGCGCCGATCAGTACCGGCCGTTCGACGTGCAGCGCGGCGCGGTGCCGGCCGGGTCAGGCGCGTCGGATCGCCTGCTCGGCCTCGAGCTCGAATTCCAGCGCGCCAAGAACTGGCACGGCCTGGCGGTCGCCGCGTTGCTCACGGGGGATCGCGAGCGCGCCATGCGGTCGTTCGCCGACGCGCCATCGACGCCGGACATCGACGCGGATCGCGCCGCGCTCGAGCTGCTCGATGGGCGGCCGGCGGCACTCGAGCGGGCGCTCGATGACGTCGCCCGGGCCCTCAAGGCCGCGCCCGGCCACACCGCCGCGCACTGGAACCGCGCGCTGGTGCTGGCTGCCATGAACCTGCCGCTCGCGGCGGCCCAGGAGCTCGACTGGATCGCCGCGCTCCGCGAGCACGGCTGGGCCGACGAGGCGCAGCTCCGGGCAGGAGAGCTGCGCGCCCAGGTCGTGCAGCGCCGGAGGCGCTGGAAGCGAGCCCACGACGAGGGGCTCCGGCTGATCGACGACGGTACGCCGGTGTCCTCCGACGTGCTGGGAGTCACCGGGAACTTGACCCTCACGCTGTACGACGCCGTGCGGGCGGCGCCGTCGCGCGAGCGCGTCCTGGCGCTGCTGCCGCTGGCGACCACGCTCGACCGTGTCCACGGCAGCACCCGCCTGACAGCGTACGTCCAGCGCATCGCCGACGCCGACTTCAAGGTCCGCCAGCCGCTGGCGGATCGCTACCGCGAGCTCCCGCTCGCCCGCGCCACGCCCGCCGCCGCCGCCGCGCTGGTCGAGCAGCTCGCCCAGGCCGGTCCGGTCGTCGACGATATCCGGCTCGGTGCGCTGGTGTTCGCCAACCAGGTCGGCGCAGCTCGACGAGTACCGCAAGCTCGCCGCCGCAACCCGGGATCCGTGGTTCACCCTGATCGCCGAGAACGAAGCGGCCCGCGCCGAGATCGCCCGCGGCGACCGGGTTGCCGCGGAGCGCCGGCTGCGCGACGCGATCGCCCTGGCGCAGCGCGAGCACCTGGCGTATCGCGCCGTGCGCCTCGAGGCCGATCTCGTGAAGCTGCACAAGACCGAGCTCGCGCTGTCCCAGGCAGCCGACGAGGCGCTGAGCGAGTATCGCGACGCGATCACCGCCGGTGAGTGGGTGCTCGAGATGGGAGCGCTCTCGGATCTCGCCTCGATCCACCACAATCGCCGCGCGTACAACCTCGCGCGCGCATACCTGACCGAGCTCGCCCTGCGCGCCGATGCCGGCCTGGCCGCGGGCGCCGACGACAAGATCGATTGTCCGACCCGGCTGTACGCCTACGAGTCGCTCGCCAACATCTCGCTGCTCGAGCTCGAGCCCGATCACGCGCGGGCGGAGCTGGTTCGTGCCCCGCTGTGTGACACCCAGAAGATCTCGGCGCCGCGTGCGAATCTGATCCTGCAGAACGCACTCGTCCGCTCCGAGCTGTATCGCCTCGGCCATCGTGCCGCCGATGCCCAGCTCGCGCGCGACAGCCTCGCGGCGCTGCGCGAGCTCCCCGCGAATGTCGCGCCCGGCAAGGACGCGCTGCTCGCCTACATCGAGGGCGACCTGATCATCAAGGACGACCCCGCCACCGGACAGCAGTCGCTGCGCGACGCGATCACCAGGGCCGCCGGCCACGCCGACGAGTTCAGCATCAAGGCGCGCCTCTACAGCCATGCACTGCTCGCGCTCGACGCCGGGCGGCGATCGGCGTTCGGCGACGTCATCGCGACCGTCGCCGAATCCCTGCGTGTCCGCACGCCGGACCGCTGTGCCGTGGCGATCACGGTGGATGCAGACCGATCCGTGGTGGCGTTCGCCGGCGCCGACGCCGCGATCGGCGGGAACTACGTGGCCGGTCGCAGCTCCGGCCAGGTCGATGTCACCACGCTCGTGCCCACCAGCGTGGTCGAGCGCATGCGCGGCTGCGAGCATGTCTCGGTGCTGACGCGCGCACCGATCCTGGGCGCAGGTCGGCTCCTGCCGCCGCAGCTGGCGTGGAGCTACGCGCTGGTCGATCCACCTGCGGCGCCTCCCGCCGCGGCGGCGCGCCGTCTGGTGATCGCCAATCCGCAGGCGCCGCCGGACCTGAGCTTCCCGCCGCTCGGTCCATACCCGACCGAACCCGGCGAGCCCGGCGTCACGATCCTGCGCGGTGCGGATGCCACGCCGAGCCGGGTCCTGGCCGAGATGCAGAACGCGTCGGTGGTCGAGTTCCACACGCATGGCTTCATCGCCGACGACCTGTTCGAGGCCTCGTATCTGGTGCTGTCGCCCGAGCTCGACCGGCGCTACGCGTTGACTCCCGATGACGTCCGGCAGGTGCGGCTCGCCGCCTCGCCGCTCGTCATCCTCGGGGCGTGCCACGCCGCGACCAGCAGCCATTCGCTCGAAGGCGGAATGGGGCTCGCAGAAGCATTCCTGCGCGCCGGCGCGCGCGCGGTGATCGCGAGCCCGGACGCGGTACCGGATCGCGATGCACTCGCGTTCTTTGCCGCCGTGCGCGATCGCATCGTGCGCGGCGCCGATCCTGCGGTCGCCGTGCGCGACGAGCGGACGCGCCGTCTCTCGGCTTCTCACGACGAGTCCTGGGCCTCCGGGGTCGTCGTGTTTCAATAGCACCGCGTAATCGCGAAAGGGAGCAAGACAATGTCGCATGTATCGAAGGAAATGGCGTACGCAGTACGGATGGCACGGTGGGCAGAGTGGGAGCGGCTGGCGAAGGAGCTACCCGGCGGTCACCACATCCTGTCGGTCGAGATACTGCGGACGCACCGGAACGAGACCGCGATCGTCCTCACGGTGGTTCGCAACCACAAGCTCGTCCAGTACGAGCTGCGGGGCGACGCCAACGGCAAGAATGCCAAGCCGGTCGTCAGCCGGCACCGCACACCGGACCACGGCTACGATCCGAAGGCTCCGCAAGCCTCGCCGTTGCGCCTCGACGCCCTGGTGGCGATCGACGCCGGCGACAGCGACGACGGCCCGATCGGCGAGAGCATCCCGCTCGGCGAGCCGCCTCCCAAGGAGGACCCGCAGCCGGGCGCGACGGCGCTGGGCGAGACGCTTCTGCACACCGCGTTCGGCATCGGAGAGAATGCCGTCAGCTCCGACGATACTTCCTCCAGGTAGACGTGCCGAGATCGGCCGCGCCTGGGCCCGGCCCGATCGGCTTCTCTCTCGCGCGCAGCCTGGCTCGCGCATGTGCTGCTCGTCCGTATGGCTGCCGCGCGCAGCGGGGTTACCTCGGCCATGAAACAGTGTCGCCGCAGGAAGGTGGACGGTGGATCTCGACTGGCGGCCCCTCGAGGAGCTGCTCGACCCTGGCATCGTGGCGCAATGAGCGTCGCTCCTCCGCGCGGTATGTGCGGTCGATCGGCGGGGCCGACGGTCCGCCGCGGGGTCGCCGCGCCTGGGGGCTCAGCCTCCAGCGCCCCGGGGAGTCCCCTCCGCCGTCGAGGTAACCCCTTGATCGCGCGGCATCGGCCGGCGGCGAGGCGCACGAGGTAACGCGCTGATCTCGCTTTTGAACCGCCCCGCGCGCCGGCGGTAAGGCAGCTGGCACGGTCCGTGGATGATGCTGGGTCAGGCCCGGGACCACCGGGCGCTCACGGATCGAAGTGGCATCTCCTGAGTTTGAAGGTTCCTCCCGAGGGTTCCTTCCAGACCGCCCGGAATTCCCCGGGCGGTTTGCGTTTTCGGCTACAACGCGGCCGTGCTCAGCGGCAAGCAGCGCCGTCACATCCGCAACCTCGGCCACGCGCTCAAGCCGGTCGTGCAGATCGGCCGCGCCGGGATCGATGATGGCGTGGTCGCCGCGGTCGACCGAGCGCTCGCCGATCACGGGCTGGTGAAGATCAAGCTCGGCGACACCGGGCTCGATCGCCACGACGCGGCCGTCGCGATCGCACAGCGGACCGCGAGCGAGGTCGCGCAGGTGCTCGGCAACACGCTGCTGCTGTACCGCGCCGACCCCGAGGACCCGACGATCATCCTGCCGTGACCGACATCTTGCCGCGACCGACGCGGTGGCTCAAGCGCAGGGATAGCCGCCACGCCGGCCCGACGGAGTCGCCACGCGGATCGCTTTTGCGCGCCACGAGCGCGGCGCTGTACGCCGCGAGCGGCGATCGCCTGGGGCTCGAGGCCCCGCGGACCCCACGCCTCGACACCCGCTCGCGCGCTAACCACGTG
>VBLP01000152.1:0-4993 GCA_005887925.1 Deltaproteobacteria bacterium
AAGCCCGGCCCGACCCCGGTCAAGCCTTAACCTTAGAGCCTGTAGGGCATAGCGCCCGTCCAGGAGAACGCGTACACGCGACTCCCCCGGGGGCTGCTGCGCGGATGGGTGTCGGGGCGCGCGCCCGCCGAAGAACCACCGACGCCTGCGCGTGCGGGCCCGCCGACCCCATCCGCTCGCGGTCGCCCCCGGCGAGTCGCGTTGACGTCTTGCGAGCGCGCCTTGAGGGTCGATTCCGGATGATCGATCCGACTCTGATATCCGTGAGCGAGTGCAGCTGACTGCGATGCGGGTCAGTAGGTGAAGCCGAGGGTGGCGGCGATGCCCATCGAGCGGTCGGTCGCGCCGTTGACGTCGAGCGTCGTCGGGTCGGTGTCGCGGTTGTTGGCCATGGTCGAGCCCTTGGGCGTGAACGAGAACATGATCTGGCTGTACTCGAGCGCGACCCGCACGGCGATCTGCGGGGTGACGGCGATGTCGACGCCGGCGGCGCCCTCGAGGCCGTAGACCTTGGCCGAGCCGTAGCTGGTGGACTTCTCGATCGCGCCGGCGTCGAGGATCAGGAGGCCGTCGGCGCCGCCGAACACGGCGATCGAGCCGGTGACGGGCACGCGGACGGCAGCGACCGGCGAGACCGCGGCGTAGTCGACATCGGGAGCGTCGAGGGTCGTGTTGCCGAGGCCGCCGCGCTCGGCGGCGTACTTGCGGCGGGCGTAGTCGAGGCCGATCGCGATGCTCGTGGCCCCGCCGACGGTGAAGCGGTAGCGGGCGCCGATCGCGTAGTGCGACTGGTTGATCGGCGCGCTGACCTGGGTATTGGGGACCTTGATCGACAGACCGAACGTCTTGTCGTACGCGGCGGCGATGCCGAGGCCGGCCAGGCTCGAGCCGGGGTCGGCGAGCGCGAGTGGATAGATCTCGCCGTCGAAGCGGCCGCCGCCGGCGGTGGTGAGCACGCGCGGCGGGGCCTGGGGCGCCGTGAAGCCGCTGCGCAGATCCCACGACAGCGCGCGCTGGGCGACGGAGGCGCCGGCGGCCACCCGCGCGGCGATCTGGGGCGCGGCGTCGTCATCGCTGCTCCCCTTACGGCGCTTGCGCACTGCGGCGGTGTCGTCGCCGTCGTCGTCGGTCGCAGCGACCCTGCGGGCCGGCTTCTTCGGCCGCCGGGCGGCGCCGTCATCATCGGCGGTCTTGCGCTTGCGATCGCCGTCCTCGTCGGCGGGTTTGCGCTTGCGGTCACCGTCATCGTCGGCGGTCTTGCGGCGGGCACGGCGGGCACTGTCATCGTCGCTGAGCTTGCGCTTGCGGTCGCCGTCGTCGGCGGGCTTGCGCTTGCGCTCGCTGTCGTCGTCGGCGGGCTTGCGCTTGCGGTCGCCCTCCGCGACCGTGGCGGGCTCGTCGTCGTCCGCCGGCTCGGCGGCGCCGGTGCCCTCGAGCTTCTTGCTGATCTCGTCGTGGATGCCGCGCCGGAAGCCCTTCGAGGTCGTCGACTTGAACTCGACGGTGAAGCCGGCGTCGGGCTTGCCGCGGCGGTGGACCTCGAGGTGGAGCGAGCGCTTGCCGCCGGCCTTGCCGACCTTGCCGTCGATCACCGCGACCACGCCGAGCTTGCTCGCGAGCTTGCGCGCCGACCGGGTGTCGAGCTCGTCGGGCAGCCCCAGCCTGGTGATCTCGCGGCCGACCTCCTTGGGCCCGAGGACGGAGAAGTCCTTGCCGGCGAGCGCCTCGACGACGGCATCCGCCACCTTGTTGCCGGAATCGCCCGCCAGCGGCGCCACCGCGATCTTCGGCTTCGGCCTGGCCAGCAGCTGGGCGGGGATCGCGACGCACACCACGCTGATCACGATCGGTAGGACGCGCACCTACCGAGCATAGATCGAGAGTGAGCCGGCGTCGTCGGCCGTTTCGTGATCCACACCGCAAGCAGCGCGTTACCGTTAGGTAACCTCGGGCGCGTCTACTGCGTCGACTCGGGAGCGATCGGCCGCGGCCGCGTCAGCACATAGATGATCGAGATCACCGCGAGGATTGCCAGCGACGTGACGATGCCCCCCGGGTGCTCCTTTGCGCCGTAGATGCAAAGCGCCGCGCTGATGATGAAGAACGCGAGGGGCGCCCACGGGTGGAACCGGCTGGTGGGAAGCTCGGGGCGCTTGCGGCGCACCACGAAGTAGCTCGCGATCTCGAACAGGCCGAGCACGCCCATCGCGAACGAGATCAGCTCGAGCAGCTTGACGTAGCTCCCGGTCAGGATCAGCGCGGTGGTGATCGCGACCTGAAAGCCCAGCGCGCCGTACGGCGTGCCGACGCGGCTGACCCGGGCCAGCGGCGCGGGGCCGAGGCCGTCGCGGGCCATCGCCATCGCGATGCGCGGCCGCACCAGCAGGCCTCCCGCGGTGACGCCCATCAGCGATACGATCAGCAGCACCTGCAGGAGGTTCTGCCCGAAGCCGCCCAGGACGCGCCTGGCGACCTGCAGCGCGGGCAGCTGGCCGTACGCCGCGGCGCCGCCGCCGAGTCCCCAGTAGATCGTGATGTGGAGCATCAGGTACAGCGCCATCGTGAGCAGCACGCAGCGGATCATCACGAAGGGCAGATCGCGGCGCGGATCCTTGAGCTCCTCGGCGAGCAGCACCACGTCCTGCCAGCTCAGGTAGCTGTACCAGACCGCGCTCAGCGCGAGACCGAACGGCACCGCGGGCAGCGCGCCCGGAGCGTCGGTCGCGCCGCGCGCGCCCAGCCAGGTCGCCAGCCCGGCCACCAGCGCGACGGTGGCGAGCTTGCTGACGCTGAACCCGCGCTGCGCGATCGCACCGGCGCGGACGCCGCCGAGGTGCAGCGCGGCGAGCGAGAGGTAGAGCGCGACCGCCAGCGCCCGCGAGCTCAGCGGCAGCCACGTCGCCAGCAGCTCGCCGGTGATCGCCGCGGTCGACGCCTGGCGCGCCGGGATCGCCACGCCGGCGTTCATCCAGCCGTAGGCGAATGCGGCGCGCCCGCCGAACGCGACACGCACGTAGGCGTACTGCCCGCCGGCCTCGGGGACGCGCGCGCTCAGGTCGGCGTACAGCACCGCGCCGCCGAGGCACAGGACCCCGGCGACGAACCACAGCAGCGTCGCGCCGAGGAAGCCGTCGGGCGTCACGGCCTCGGTGCCGCGCAGCACCAGGCCGGTGTTGCGGAAGATGCCGATGCCGATCACGCTGCTGATCGCGATCGCGAACGCGTCGATCCGGCCGAGCCGGCGCTGCAGCGCCATTACCGGTCCCGCCGCGTGAGCCGGTCGAGCGCGATCAGGGTCGGCGGCATCGGGGCCGGGATGCGCGCGTCGAAGTCGAGCCAGACCCGCTTGTCGCTGCGGCACGAGTAGCTGCGGCAGGTCGCCGGCCGGTGCTCGTAGCGCTGACAGCCGCCCTCGCCGCGGTCGAGGTTGACGCAGTAGCCGTCGGCGAGCCGCGGCAGCCGGTACGGCTGGTCGATCTCCCAGGTCAGCTCGCCCTCCTCGAGATCCTGGCGCGACAGCTGGACCGTGAAGCTGCAGCACCGCGCCTGGCACAGCGACAGCCGGCTCTCGCAGTCGATCGGCTCGCCGGTGACCGTGTGCTTGTCCTCGACGCTGGACAGCTCGACCGGGGCCCGGCGTGCGATCTCGACGCGCTGCCGGAGCTTGGCGATCAGGTCGGCGTGCCCCGGGCGCAGCGTGCCGAACGCGATCATGATCTCGATCAGCGTCTCGAACTGCTGCTGGAGCTCGGCGACCCCCCGCCGGGTGCGCTCGTGGTCCTGCGCCAGCTGTGCGAGCGCCGCCTGGAGGCCTGCCTCGTCCATCGCGCGAGCATACCCCCGGATGAGCCCCCCGCGGCGCGGCGATGCCGTATGCTGCCGCCCCATGACCGGCCTGATCGACCTGATCGATGATGAGCGCGCCGGAATCGACGCGATCGGCGCATACCTCGACGGCCTCGAAGCCAAGCCGCGGTGGCTGGAGGTCAAGCAGCTCGACCGCACGCGCCAGCGCACGCTGTACGAGAAGGCGGCGCACGCCGCGCCGATCGACATCGCGCACTTCGTCGGCAGCGCCGGCCCGCGCCAGGAGGTGATCCACGACGGGGTCAACACCTTGCCGGTGCCGGGGTCCTGGCAGCGCTTCCAGAAGCGGTTCTGCCGGCCCGAGCCCAACGGCAACGGCGCCGCCGTCCGCCTGTTCGGCTACAACGAGGGCCCGTCGCGCCGGCTGATCGGCCCCGGCTTCTTCGTCGCGGTGCCGACCGCGGAGCGGCCGCAATGGTCGGCGCGCGGCGGCATCGTCGTCGACTACTTCCAGATCCCCGACGGCGCGGTCGCCGACGGCTGGCCCACCGTGGTCCCCAACGACTGGCGGCTGCAGCGCTTCGTCTACCACGAGACCCGCGACTTCATGCGGCGGGTGTCGCGCGACGTCTCGATCGGCGCCGCGTTCAAGCGCGAGCGGCCGCTCGATCATTACTTCGTGCTGTGCCGACGCCCGTGACGGCGGGCACACGTCGTCGACGAACGGCGCGCGCGCGTCTCGAAAGAGCATGAACTCACGTCGTTAGAGCGCTCTGCGGTGCGGCCGCCGCGATCTTGTGAGCAGGAGCGTGTCCCGCGGGGCGCGGGCTGAGCGAGCATGCCAGCCGTGCGTGGAGCGCTGATCGCATGTGCCGTCCTGTGCAGCGCGTGCGGCTTCAAGGGCAAGGGCCTGGCCGCCGACGCGACCGACGGCGCCGACCCCGACGATCTCGACGGCGACGGCATCGGCCTCGGCGACAACTGCCCGACCGTGCCGAACCCCGATCAGCTCGACAGCGACGGCGATGGCGTCGGCGACGCGTGCGACAACTGCCCGCACGTCGCCAACCCGCCGGTCGCCACCCTGGGCTACGACCATCCGGTCCAGCGCGATCACGACGGCGATGGCCGCGGCGACGCGTGCGATCTGTGCCCGCACCTGCCATCGCCGAGCGACGTCGACACC
>VBLP01000152.1:5275-16575 GCA_005887925.1 Deltaproteobacteria bacterium
GGTCGGCGCCGACGACGAGTACTTCATCTGCGGCGTCGTGCACGACTCCGACAACAACACGAACGCGATCGCCGTGAACTCGCTGCAGAACGACACGATCGGTGTCAACAGCGCGGCGACGTGGTCGACCCCGGTACAGGGCGTGCAGATCCACCTGATCGGGAAGGCGCGCCGGGTCGGCAGCACGCAGCCGCGGATGGGCGCATCCGCGCTGACGTGCGTCGCCGGGCCGGGCGCCCCGATCACCGTGAACGTCCAGTCGGGGTTCTTCCCCGACGGCCAGTTCGGCCTGCGCACCTACGGCATGACCGCGTGGTTCGACTACGTGTTCTACGTCGAGATGGTACCGCCATAGCCCTGCCGCTTTCGGCCGGTGCCCGCCGATGCACGCGCCGATCGGGTCCTGTAGCATCCGGGCGATGGAGTTCGCGGATCCCCAAGACAAGGCGACCGCCTACCTGATCCTCCGCCACCTCTACGACGGTGACGTCATCGAGTGGCCGATCGCCGACGATCATCCGCTGCGCCACGTGTTCGCCGCGCTCGAGGCGCAGGGCTACATCGCGCGCTGGGATCGGATGTGGCCGCGGCACGATCGCTACCGGCTCACCGATCAGGGCATCGCGGCGATCGAGGCGGTGTACCGGCCGGCCGGCGCCGAGGCGGTCTACCACGACCTGCGCCACCGCAACCCGTCGGTCGCGCAGCGCCGCGCGTACCTGGTGCAGCGCGGCTACGACCCGCTGCTGTGGCCGCTGCTGCACGATCCGACGACGCACTGGGAGCTGTGGCGCAACGACCA
Organism: Deltaproteobacteria bacterium; assembly: GCA_005887925.1. Classification (GTDB taxonomy): domain Bacteria; phylum Myxococcota_A; class Polyangia; order Haliangiales; family Haliangiaceae; genus JABFXX01. Next base: position 6,078 of record VBLP01000152.1, read on the forward strand.
CGGCCGCTACTACGACTGGTTCTGGGAGGACCAGCTGCCCTACCGCCACCGCCGCAGCGCACCCGTACAGGGCTACGTGGCTTCCGGCGTCGACGATGACATCGACGATACCGACGACACGGCCGATCAGCGGCGGCAGCAGGCCGGTGGCGCCTACGTCGTCGACCTCGATCGCGAGGCCAGCGCGGGGAGCGCCTCGAACCTCGCCGAACCGGCCGCCGCGGACTACGACGTGTCGTGACCGAGGCGCGCCCGCTCCGCGTGCTGCTGGTCGCCAACGACGGGTTCTCCACGGGCCACGTCGTGCGCGCGACCGCGATCGCGCGCGGGCTGGCGCGGGCGGCGGAGCGGCGGGGGATCGCGCTCGCGCGCGTGCTGGCGACGACCTCGGAGGCGCACGCGCTGGTCGGCCGCGAAGCGCTGGCGATCGTCACGCTGCCGGCGCCGGTCGCGGCGCGGCGGGCCGGGCTGTCCGATGCCGAGCGGCGGCAGCTGGTGCGCACCGCGCTCGGCGGCGTGATCGACGGCTTCGGCCCGGACCTGATCGCGGTCGACACCTTTCCCTCCGGCCCGCATGGCGAGCTGGCGGGGGTCAAGACCGATCGCCACACGCGGCGCGCGCTGATCCGCCGCAGCGTCCCCGACGCCACGGCCGACGCGCTGACCGCGGGGCTCGGTGACTACGACCTCGCCATCCTGGCCGGCGATCCGGAGCCATTGATCGTCGAGCTGCCGATCGCCGTGCGGCACGTCCCGCCGATCACGTCGATCGAGGCGAGCTGTCTGGCCGATCGTGCGACGGCGCGACGGCTGCTCGGGCTGCCCGACGGCCGGCTGATCCTGGTCGCGGCCGGCGGCGGTGGCGATCTCGTGGGGATGGAGCGCGCGCGGGTGATCGCGGAGGCCGTCGTGCGGGTGGCACCCGAGCTGACGCCGGTGCTCGCGGTCGGTCCGCTCGCACGCGACTGGTCGCCGCGGCCAGAGCCGAAGATCAGGACGCTGCGAACGGCGGCGCTCGCCAGCTTGCTCGCGGCGTTCGACGGTGCATTTGCCCCGGCGGGGTACAACACGGCGCACGAGCTCGCGAAGGCCCGCGTCCCTGCCGCGCTGTCGGCCCAGCCGCGCCCGTTCGATGATCAGGCCGCTCGCGCAGCGCGGTTCGAGAAGGCGGGCTTCGCCCGTGCACTGACCACCACAAGCGACGATGCCGTCGCCGAAGCGATCGCCTGGATGGCGACCGCGCGCATTCCCGAGCTCGAAGCCGGTGGCGCCGACCGCGCGGCCGAGGCGCTGCTGGATCTGGTGACGGGAGGTCGCCGGTGATGGCATCGCCCGCGACGATCTCCGGATCGATCGCAACCGCACGCCATGCGACCCGTGGCGCGGGTCCGGCTCGGTGCGAGGCGGATGAAGTCGACCGCGCGGCCGAGGCGCTGCCGGATCTGGCGCGGAGAGAGCGGACATGATGGTGCCTGGGCGGCCGCTGCGGGTGGCGTTCCACGCGATCAACGGCGTTGGCCTCGGCCACCTGGTGCGCACGGTCTGCATCGCGGCCGAGTTGCCGGCGCTGGTGCCGGGGGTGCAGCGGCTCGTGTTGACCAACGCGCGCGATCCGTCGCTGCTCGTCGCAGCCGGGCTGGATTTTGTCCAGCTGCCGCCGCGGCTCGACGAGCCGCATGCGGATCCGCGGCGCATTCACGCTGCGCTGCCGGGCCCGCTCGAGGAGGCGGCGCTGAACGCGGCGCTGGCGGCGTTCGCGCCGGATCTGGTGGTGTTCGATACCCACGCGCCGGCGCGCGTGGTGCGGCGGGTGGCGGCGCTCGGGGCGCGCGCGGTGCTGGTGCTGCGCGAGCTACGGCCCGAGGCGCTGCGCGCGTTCGTCGCGAGCGGCGCCGCGCTGGCGTTCGATCGCATCGTCGTGCCGCACGAGCCGGGCGAGGTCGATCTCGCGGCGCTCGACGAGCTCCCGGTGACGCTGTCGGGGCCGATCGCGCGCGTGATGCCGCGCATGGCAGCCACACCGATCGCTGGATCGAACGCAGCGCAGGGGCACGGCGCTCGGTATCCCGCCAGGCACCGGCGGGGACGCTGTGGCATGCCGCGCCTTGGATGCGACGTCGTGTGCGGTCTCGGGCGCGAGCGGCTTCGAGCCGCGCGCCGGATCCCAGCTCGCAGCGGCGGCCGGAGTGCTCGTCGTCGCGATCGCGGGCGGCGGGGGCCAGCCGGTCGCTGCGCGCCGCTACCTGCGCGCGGTCGCCGATGCGCACTGGCTCGCGCGCGCCCGGATCCCGGCGCTCGAGACGGTCCTGGTGACCGGCCCGTATGCGGAACGTCCGGCGCACCTCGAGGGTCACGCCGGGCTGACGGTGGTCGCGTCGGTGCCGGACCTGCCCGCGCTGCTGGCGCGCGCGTCGCTCGTGATCTCGCAGGCCGGCTACAACGCGGTCGCCGAGCTGCGAAGCCTCGAGAAGCCGGCGATCCTGGTGCCGGCGTATCGCAAGGCGGAGGATCAGCGGGCGCGCGCGCAGCGGCTGGCCCGCGCCGGCGCGGCGGTGATCGCCCGGCCGTCGGCGCGCGCGATCGCGGATCGCATCGAGGCGCTCGTGCTCGCACCCGGCGCGCTGGCAGCGACGGCGCAGGCGCATCGCGCGCTGCCGCTCGTGCCCGGCAACCGCGCCGCCGCCGACGCGGTGCTGCGGCCGGCCTGCCTGGTCGCGCGGCAGGTGCGTCGCGTGGCGGTGGTCGCCCACGACTTCGCGCCCCGGCTCGGGGGGATGGAGACGGTGGCGCGCTCGCTCGCGCACGGGCTGGCGGGCCGCGGCATCGAGGTGGGCGTGTACACCGCGAGCCGGCTCGGCGCGCGCGCGGGCGAGCTCGGCGGCCGGGTGCAGCCGCTGTACCGCCCGCTGCCGCGCCCGCTGCGCATCGATCTGTGGCCGGATCTGCTCGCGACGATCGACGCGGCGCTACGCGAGGCGCCCGACGTGATCCACCTGTGCCACGCCGGGCTCGGGCCGTGGATCCCGGCGCTGCGCGCCGCGCTGCCGTGCGTGGTGACCGCGCACGTGCACGGCAACGACCTGATCGCGCCGTGGGTGCATCACGGCGGCGACGAGGCCGCGTACCGCGAGGCGCAGCGCGCCGGGCTCGCCGCCGCCGACGCGGTGGTGTGCGTGTCGCAGTTCTCGCGTGCGCTGGCGCGGGCGCACGGCGTGCCGGACGGCGTGCTGGACGTCGTCGAGAACGGCGCCGACCCGGCGCGGTTCTGCCCGGGGCCGCGCGACGCCGCGCTCGCGGCGCGGCTCGGGCTCGACGATGGCGACGAGGTCGTGCTGACCGTGTCGCGGCTCGCGCCGCGCAAGGGTCATCGCACGGCGGTGCGGGCGATCGCGCAGCTGGCGCGCCACCGACCGCGCCTGCGCTACGTGTTCACCGGGGCGAGCGAGGCGATGCGCGCGGAGATCGCGGCGCTGGCCCACGAGCTCGGCGTCGCGTCGCGCGTCGTCCCGGCCGGCTTCGTCTCCGACGCCGAGCTGCCGGCGCTGTACCGGCTCGCGGATGTGTTCGCGCTGCTGGCGGAGACCGAATCCGACACGGACGTCGAGGGCTTCGGCGTCGCGCTGCTCGAGGCGGCGGCGAGCGGCGTGCCGGTGGTCGCGACGGCGAGCGGTGGCGTGCCCGAGGCGGTCGGCGACGCGGGTGTCGTGGTGGCGCCGGGCGATCCGGTCGAGGCGGCCGGCGTGATCGCGCGGCTGCTCGACGATCGCGCCCTCGCGCGCCGGATCGGCGAGCGCGGCCGGGCGCGCGTGATCGAGCGGTTCTCGCACGACCGCGCGACCGAGCGCATGCTCGCGATATGGAACGCTGCGCTCGCGCGCGGGCCGCGGCGCCCGACCGGCGAGCTGGCGGTGCTCGGCCCGGTGCTCGCCGGCCAGACCGACGCGGCGCTCGCGGCCGTGACGACCGGGGTCGAGCTCGCGCGGCTCGCGCAGCGCCACCAGCGGGCGCGGCGGACCGACCGCGCCCGGCGGCGCGAGACGCTGCGCGGCGCGATCGCGCGCGATCGCCTGGTCCGGCTGCGCGCCACCGGCGATGGCGCGCGGCTCCTGCCCGACGCGCTGGACGACTGCGCCGCGCTCGGTCATGCGCCGCGGGTCGAGCTCAAGCTGCGGCGGTTTGTCGAGCCCGACTTCCTCGCGCACGCGCTGCCGCGGGTCGAGGGCGTGGAGCTCGTGCACGGCGTGCCGCACGCGGCGGCCGGGGCGCTGTTCGGCCAGCTCCGCGAGATCCCGGATGCCGCGCTCGCCAAGGTCCGCACGCTCCGGCTGTTCCTCACGCCGGCCGCGCACGACGACAGGATCGCGGCGGGCGCGGTCCCCGAGGCACACGCGCTGCGCCGGCTGTTCGCTGCGCGCGGCGCCGTGGTCGTTCCGCCGCCCGAGCTCATGCGCTACCTGTCCGAGCTGCCGGCCGGCGGCCCCCAGACTGCGATGATCGAGCCGACCAACCTGTGCAACCTCGCGTGCCCGACCTGCCCGACCGGCACCGGCAAGATCAAGCCGCTGCCGCAGCTCGCGCTCGCCGACTGCGACCGCATGCTCGGCGGGCTCGTCCCGCTGCTGCGCAACCTCGCGCTGTGGAACTACGGCGAGCCGGTGCTCAACAGGGAGCTGCCGGCGATGATCGCGCACGCCAAGCAGGCCGGCGTCGGCGTGGTCAAGGTGTCGTCCAACGTGCACTTCCTCGACGGCGAGCGCGGCCGCGCGCTGCTCGATTCGGGGCTCGACGTGCTGATCCTCAGCGTCGACGGCGCGAGCCAGGCGACCTACGAGACCTTCCGCAAGGACGGCGACTTCGCCCGCGTCGCGCGCGCCGTCGCGTGGCTGTGCGCCGAGAAGCGCCGGCTCGGGCTGGCCCGGCCGCGGATCGAGCTGCAGTTCATCGCGATGCGCCACAACGAGCACGAGCTGCCCGAGATGCGGCGGCTCGCGCGCGCGTGGGGCGTCGACGCGCTGCGGATCAAGACGGTCGGCGCCGACGATGCGGCGACCCGGGGCCTGGTGCCGGCGTCGAGCCTCCTGTCGCGCTACGCGGCCGACGGCGAGACCCCGAGCGTGCGCCACGCGTTCTGCACGATGGCGTGGGACCACACCGTGATCAACGTCGACGGCTCGGTCACGCCGTGCTGCTACCTGCGCCCCGACATGGGCCCCGAGTTCGTGATGGGCAACGCGCTCGAGGCCCCGTTCGCCGAGATCTGGCGCGGCGAGAAGTACCGCGCGTTCCGCGCGCAGATGCTGACCGATCGCAGCGCGATGCCGGTGTGCGGCACGTGCCGCGGCGGCACGCACGACCTGATCGCCGCTGTCGAGGAGGTCGCGCCATGACCACGCCGGTATCGGTGTTCGAGCACGGCACGCCCGACGAGCCGCGGGCCGCGCTCGCCGCGTTCGCCGACGCCTGCCGCGCCGCCGCGCAGAGCGAGGCGCTTCGCTGGTACGTCGATCCGGGCAACCTCGGCCTCCTGTCGCGCGCGGTCCGCGAGCTGCCCGGCCGTGTCGAGGCCGTGCTGCGCGCCGACGATGTCGCCGACGATCAGACCCACGTCGCCCACGAGTGCGAGCTGGTGCCGACCTTGCGCCGGCTCCACACCGAGCACGGCCTGTCGCTCGTGATGACCAGCGGCCGGCGCTATCTCCTGCCGCCGCCGGCGCTCGACATCTCGACCAACGATCTGTGCGGCCTCGCCTGCAACATGTGCGGCAACCGCGTGACCGAGCGCGACCCGCACACGATGTCACCCGAGCAGGTCCGCGCGCTGATCGCCGAGGCTGCCGCGTGGGGCATCCGGCGCGTGGCCCTGACCGGCGCCGGCGAGCCGTTCCGCGACAAGCAGATGCCGGACCATATCCGCCACGCCAACCAGCTCGGCCACCTGGTGACGATCACGTCGAACGGGTTCCCGATCTCCGAGGCGCTCGCCGAGGAGCTGGCCGGGCGCGTCGCCTCGATCTCGATCTCGATCCACGGTGCGAACGACGCGACGCACGAGCAGATCACCGGCGTCGCGAAGGCCGGCGACAACGCCTGGCGCGCGATCCGCCGCATGGTCCGCGCGCGCGACGCTCGGCCCGGCTCCAAGCTCAGCGTCAACGTCTCGACGGTGATCCAGCGCGCCAACCTCGCCGAGATCCCCGCGCTGGTCCGCCGCGCGCGCGATGCGGGGGTAGACGGCATCAACCTCCAGCCGGTCAACCTGCAGCACGGTTCGTTCCGCGACAACCAGATCATCCGCCGCGATGACGTCGCGCTGATGGCGCAGCTGTGGCCGCACCGCGACCAGCGCGCCGCGCTCGATGCCATGTTCGACGAGTTCGCCGGACTGCAGCGCGAGCTGGGCAAGCTGCTGCACGCCTCCCCCGAGCGGCTGGCGCTGATGCGCCGCTACTTCCACGACTCGTCGCGCGAGGCGCTCGGCGTCGCCTGCCGCGTCGGCGAGGCGTTCCTCGCCGTCGATCACCGCGGCCAGATCCGGCCGTGCTACCGGCTGCCCTGGAGCCACGGCGACGCCCGGCTCACCAGCGTCCGCGCGCTGTGGAACAGCCGCGCGTACCAGCGCACCCGTGCGCAGGTCGACGCCTGCCCGCTGACCTGCCTCAACAACTGCTTCTTCCGCAAGAAGGTGCCGTCGTGAAGGGAGTCGTCGAGGGGATCGAGTGGATGAACAATGGTGTTCCTCATGCGACAGCATCGCACCGAGGATCGTCGAGGGCAGCGATGCATTGCGGTCGGGAGCATCGAATCAATCGAGCGCTGGAAGATCGATCGGGATCGACCGAGTCGAGCGCCTGGAGGATGGAAATCGCCCTGACATGCCATCGCGACGGGAGCTGGCAATCGTGCGACGGGTTCGTGGGGACGGAGCGCGTCGCGGGTTGGCCTCACCGGACGGTGCGGTCGTGATCGAGATCGCCGTGGGTCGCTCGCTGGTCGTACACGTTGGTCCATATGCGGACACAGCTGACAGGGATGCCGCGAACGTCGCGATCGCCGTCGCGGACCCCGAGCTCGCCGCTGCGCTGACCTCCGCCGTCGCCGGTGCGATCACGGCCGCGCTCGCGGAGATCGGGATGAGGAAGCCAGCCGGGCCTGTTCCTGTGGTCCGGCTGCGCTCGCGCAAGCGCCTGGCGTGCGTGGCCGACCGGCTCGCAGGTGCGATCGCGATCGTCCCGGTCACCGCGCGCAACGCGCGCCACCTGGTCGCGCTGATCGATGGCATCCGCGCCGCCGGCGCCGCCGGCATCCAGCTGGTGTGGGACGGCGCCGACCCCCCGCGCGGCGAGGTCGAGCGCCACGTGTTCGCCGCCCTCGAGCGCGCCCGCGCGACGCCGGGCGAGGCGCCGGTCGTGCTCGCGGCCAGCGACGAGCCGGCCACCGCGCTGCACCTGCTGATCGCCCATCGCTCGCCGAGCCCATCCAAGGAGCCCCGATGAACTGTCAGCGCGCCCTGGAGATCCTCTCCGGTCTCGCCGCCGGCCAGCCCGCCTTCACCGCCGACGAGATCGAGGAGCTGCTCGCCCGCGGCCTCGCCACCGAGGCCGATCCGCGCGACCTGGCGACGCTTTCGTGGCTCGTCGCGGTGGTGCAGGAGCACGCCGGGTGCACGATCAGCGATCCGCTGGCCGCCGCGAACCTCGCGGGGAAGCTCGCCGAGATCGACAAGCAGCTCAAGAGCGACTGGTACCGGTTTCATACCGCCAAGGACAAGCTCGCCGAGCGCGAGCAGGACCGCCGTCTGGTCCGCCGCGCGCTCGCCGTGCTGAGCGACCAGCCCGAGCGCGAGCGGCTATGGAAGCTCGTCGCCGAGCAGCGCGCCAGCGGCGACCCGAAGTACGCGGCATGCGAGCCCCTCGGCTCCGAGGTCTACGCGATCACCCGCAAGGGCTCGTGGGTGGCCCACGATCTCCAGGCGCGGATCGCGCGGTTCGCCGCGCTGCCGCTCGCCACGTTCCTCCAGCAGTTCGAGAAGGCCGAGCGCAAGATGGCGGCATTCGGCAGCGAGATCGCGACGCTGTCCGCCGGCATTGGCCATGTGGCCAAGAACCCGCACCAGGTCGTGATCGGGCTGGCCAAGACCGGCGCGCCGGCCGCCGACGCGACGCGCCTCTATCACCAGTCGATGCGCGCGACCGGCGCGCCCGACGTCGCGGTCACCTGCGCGCGCAACGCCGCCAGCTTCGGCGACCCACACCAGGTGGCACAGCGCCTCGCCGCGGCCGAGCACGCGCTGCACCGGGTCGGCTGCGCGCGGACGCCCGTCGTCGCCGGGGCCGCCAAATCGCTCCTGCCGTTCGAGCCGCTCGAGGCCGGCGCGGCGCGGTTCGTCGCGATCGCCCGGTTGCTCGAGGCCCGCAACCTGACCCGCGGCGACGCGACCATCAAGTGCACCGCCCGGCTGATGCCCGCAGCCGGCGAGCCCGACGAGCTCGTCGGCCGCGCCGTCGCGGCATTCGCCCAGCTCGGTACGTTCCTGTCCGATCGCGAGGTCTGCGCGTCCGCCGCGGTCGCGCTCGCTGCGATGGTGCAGACCGCGGACGCCGTCGGGCCGGCCGTGCACCGCCTGATCGACCTCCAGCGCGAGCTGGTCCGCGCGCGCATCAGCCAGGGTAGCTTCGCGATCCTCGATGCCCTCGAGTGCGTGGCATGTCCCGGAACGCCGGCCGAGGTCGTCGCCACCGTGCGCTCGCTGATCGCCCAGCTGGCGGCGCACCGCGCGCCGCAGCGCGGCGATGTCGCCGTCGCCGTCGCGTTCGCCAAGCGCTTCGCGTACTGATGGACCGCGATGACCGGCGGCGCCGCCATCGGGCCGATCGACTCAGTGCTTGGTGATGTTGCCCTTGGCGTCGATCGTCCACAGCCCTTCGCGGTCGATCGGGTCGTCGTCGAACGTGTCGTTCTTGTTGGCGTTGGTCTTGTGGATGTCGAGCTGACCCTTGAGTTTGGCGCTCTTCTTCTTGTACTGCTCCTCCCACGTCCGCGGCTTCTTGCCGTCGGTATCGACCAGCACGACCGCGCCGCCGTTCATGATGCTGACCATCGGCACCGTCACGCCCTCGACGATGACGCGCTCGTACTTGCCGTCGGGCGGCGGATTGCCGGCCGGCGCCTCGGCCACCTCCGGCGTGGTCGGCCCCGGCGCGTTGCTGGGCTTCTCGACGAGGCCCGGCGCCGGCGCGGTCGGCCTGGCCTCGGGCGGCCGGGTCTCGGCCGGCTTGGCCTCGGGCGTCGCCGGCTTGGCGGGCGCGGCGCGCTCGATCGGCACCGGCCGATCGCCTTCCTGGTCCCTGTCCTTCTTACCGCAGGCGCTGAGCGCGACACCGATCACCAGAAGTGCACGGAGCATGGGCCGATCGTAGCGTGGCTGCGCGCGCCTCGGCCAGTCGGCCACGACAGCTCGGACATGGCAGACAGTGGCTGAGCTACACAGGGACGCACTGACCTTCGGTCAGCGTCCCTGTTCCGTCTCGATCGATAGGGGGCTTTCCCGCCCCCTCTGGTCCGGCGGAGCCGGCCCATTCACCCCTCCGCACGTCGCGTCGCGCGGTTGAGGCTGGCTTGACCACGAACCAACGCGACTATCTTTAGTTTGTCAGCCGTCGCGATCCTCGGTGATCAGTGCGGTGGGGTCCTCGGGCCAGGCGTGCTTGGGGTAGCGCCGCATCAGCTGCTTGCGCAGGGCGGGGTAGTGCTTGACCCAGAAGCCGGGCAGGTCGGTCGTGACCTGGACCGGCCGCTGGTTGGGGGCGAGCAGGTGGAGGACGAGCGGGACGCGGCCGTCGCCGATGGTGGGCGCGCGGGCGAGGCCGAAGAAGTCCTGCATGCGCGATGCGATCCACGGCGGCTGATCGAGCTCGTAGTGGATCGGCGCGCGGCCGCGGCGGGGAAGCCGGAGGTGGGTCGGCGCGAGCCGGTCGACCAGGGCGCGGTGCTCGCCGAGCTGGGCATCGAGCAGGTCGAGCAGGCCGAGCTTGCGCAGCTCGTCGAACGAGATCGCGCCGTCGCAGGCGCGCGCGATCAGCTGGGCGAGCGCGTCCTGATCGACGAACTGCTCGATGCCGGCGGCGAGCGCCTCGCGGGCGAGCACCGCGGCGGCGGCGGGGCCGGCGCGGCGGGCGCCCTCGACGTCGCGCTGCTCGTCGATCACGAGGCCGTCGTAGGTCAGCTGCACGACGCGCTCGACGCGCTGGCGGCCGGCGTTCCACACCAGCTCGTCGCGCTCGGCGATCCGGTCGAGGTAGAGGTCGAGCAGCCAGCTGGCCTCGATCGCGCTGGCGCGCCGGATCTGGACCTTGCTGGCCTGGCCGCGCGCGCCGGTGTCTGCGACGTCGACCGCGACGACGAGCTCGGCGTCGATCACCGCCGAGCTCGGCGCGAGCACGCCGCTGCCGCCGCCCGCGAACACGATGTCGGGGGCGAGCGGGGCCCGCCGCTTGCCGAC